>NZ_CP027561.1:4525835-4827557 GCF_012974785.1 Pseudomonas fluorescens
ACCGGTGTCACGGATAGCGGTGGAGTGGACATGGGCAATATTCCTTTATTGCTGTGCAGTCCTCCCACCCTAGCGATCCCGAAAGCGAATAAAAAACACGAATAACTGCCCGTTCGGGCCCGCAAACCAGCAGTAATCCGCATGTTTCGAATACATATTTACCACCCGCGGCATCCTCCGGGATGCTAAAGGCCCATCGGTCAGCTCAGCCCACTTATAACTGATCGTTCTAAAACTCCCACATCCGAGCCGGGTCAGTTTCTGGGTACCGTCCATTTCGGCGCGGTTCAGAAATGCCCTCCCCAACGGAAAAACCGGTAAGGACTTTATGTGCGGATTAGCTGGCGAGTTACGTTTTGATCAACAACCTGCAGACCTTGCAGCCATCGAGCGAATCACCCATCACCTGGCGCCTCGCGGCCCCGACGCCTGGGGCTTTCACGCTCAGGGGCCGATTGCCCTGGGCCATCGACGCCTGAAAATCATGGACCTGTCGGACGGCTCGGCGCAGCCGATGATCGACAGTCGACTGGGCCTGTCCCTGGCCTTCAATGGCGCGATCTACAACTTCCCGGAACTGCGCGCCGAACTTGAAGCGCTCGGTTATGCGTTCTACTCCGGCGGCGACACCGAAGTGCTGCTCAAGGGTTATCACGCCTGGGGCGAAGCGCTGCTGCCGAAACTCAACGGCATGTTTGCCTTCGCCATCTGGGAGCGCGATGCCCAGCGCCTGTTCATCGCCCGCGACCGCCTCGGCGTCAAACCGCTGTACCTGTCGCGCACCGGCCAGCGCCTGCGCTTCGCCTCGGCCCTGCCGGCGTTGCTCAAGGGCGGCGATATCAACCCGATCCTCGATCCGGTGGCGCTCAACCATTACCTGAATTTCCACGCCGTGGTGCCTGCGCCGCGCACCTTGCTGGCAGGCATCGAAAAGCTGCCGCCGGCGAGCTGGATGCGGATTGAGGCAGACGGCACCACTGAGCAGAAAACCTGGTGGACGCTGCCCTACGGCCCACGCGAAGACGAGAAAAACCTGACTTTGGAAGACTGGCGCGACCGCGTGCTCGACAGCACCCGTGAGGCGGTAGCGATCCGCCAACGGGCGGCGGTGGATGTCGGCGTGCTGCTTTCCGGCGGCGTCGATTCAAGCATGCTCGTTGGCCTGCTGCGCGAAGTGGGCGTGGAGAACCTGTCGACCTTTTCCATCGGTTTCCAGGATGCCGGCGGTGAACGCGGCGACGAGTTTCAGTACTCCGATCTGATCGCCCAACACTACGGCACCCATCACCACCAACTGCGCATCGACGAAAGAGAAATCATCGAGCAACTGCCCGCCGCGTTCCGCGCCATGAGCGAGCCGATGGTCAGCCACGACTGCATCGCCTTCTATCTGCTGTCTCGAGAAGTGGCCAAGCATTGCAAGGTTGTACAGAGCGGCCAGGGCGCCGACGAGTTGTTCGCCGGTTATCACTGGTATCCGCAAGTGGACGGCGCGGCCGATCCGTATGCGGCCTATCGCGAGGCGTTTTTCGACCGCAGCTACGACGACTATGCGGCCACGGTGCAGCCGAAATGGCTGACCGCCAATGACGCTGCCGGCGACTTCGTGAAGGAGCATTTCGCACAACCCGGCGCCGATGCCGCAGTCGACAAGGCCCTGCGTCTGGACAGCACGGTGATGCTGGTGGACGACCCGGTCAAACGCGTCGACAACATGACCATGGCCTGGGGCCTGGAGGCGCGCACGCCGTTTCTCGACTATCGCCTGGTGGAATTGTCGGCCCGTATTCCCGGCAAATTCAAACTCCCCGACGGCGGCAAGCAGGTCTTGAAAGAAGCCGCGCGACGGGTCATCCCAAGTGAAGTGATCGACCGCAAAAAAGGTTACTTCCCGGTGCCGGGCCTCAAACATTTGCAAGGCGACACCCTGAACTGGGTGCGCGAACTGCTGCTGGATCCGAGTCAGGATCGCGGCCTGTTCAACCCCGCCATGCTCGACAAGCTGCTGACTGATCCACAAAGCCAGTTGACCCCGCTGCGCGGCTCCAAGCTGTGGCAACTGGCGGCTTTGAACCTGTGGCTCAGCGAACAAGGAATCTGATTGATGAAACCTCACGCCACGGCTTACAGCCAACGGCTGCTGCGCGGTCAGACACCCTCCTACGAACGATTGCAGGCGCGCCTGGCCGAAGATGGCAATCAACCGAGCGCCGAGCCGATTGCCGTGCATTGCGGCTGGGGCCGGTTGCTGATCGGCCACACCTTTCCCGACCCGGCGAGCCTCGCCCGGGAATTGCTCAACGAGCATCCGGGTGAGCGCGATATCGCGTTGTACGTGGCTGCGCCACAGCAGGTTCTCGGCCTGGAACCGACTCAACTGTTTCTCGATCCGTCCGATACCTTGCGCCTATGGTTCAGCGATTACCGTCAGGCAACGCGGGTGTTTCGCGGTTTCCGCATCCGTCGTGCGCAAAGCGAAGAGGACTGGCAGTCGATCAATCAGCTGTATCAGGCACGCGGCATGTTGCCGATCGACGCCTCCCTGCTCACTCCGCATCATCAGGGCGGCCCGGTGTACTGGCTGGCGGAAGACGACGACAGTGGCGCGGTGATCGGCAGCGTCATGGGCCTCAATCACCAGAAGGCTTACAACGACCCGGAAAACGGCAGCAGCCTGTGGTGCCTGGCAGTCGATCCGCAGTGCTCGCGTCCCGGGGTCGGTGAAGTGCTGGTGCGCCATCTGATCGAGCATTTCATGAGTCGGGGTCTGAGCTACCTCGATCTGTCGGTGCTGCATGACAACCGGCAGGCGAAAAACCTCTACGCCAAACTCGGTTTTCGCAACCTGCCGACGTTTGCCATCAAGCGCAAGAACGGCATCAACCAGCCGCTGTTCCTCGGCCCGGGGCCGGAGGCGCAATTCAACCCTTATGCGCGGATCATCGT
This sequence comes from Pseudomonas fluorescens, assembly GCF_012974785.1. Taxonomy (GTDB): domain Bacteria; phylum Pseudomonadota; class Gammaproteobacteria; order Pseudomonadales; family Pseudomonadaceae; genus Aquipseudomonas; species Aquipseudomonas fluorescens_BT. The sequence continues at coordinate 4,528,782 of NZ_CP027561.1, forward strand.
CGAGGAAGCCCATCGGCGCGGCATCGATGTGCAAGTGGATGACGCCGATGCCGGGCTGTTCACCCTCAGTCATGGCGGGCGCCGGGTGCGTTGCCGCGAATCCCTGAGCGACCTGACCAGCGCCATCAGCATGAACCTGTGCCAGGACAAAAGCCTGACCCACAAAGTGTTGAAAGCCGCCGGGTTGAATGTGCCGTCGCAGCAGTTGGCAGGGAACGCGGACGACAACCTGGCCTTCCTCGATGAACACCAGCGAGTGGTGGTCAAACCGCTGGATGGCGAACAGGGCCAAGGCGTGGCGGTGGATCTGCAGACCATCGAGGACGTGCAGCAAGCCATCGAAGCAGCCAGGCAGTTCGACACTCGCGTGCTGCTCGAGAGCTTCCACGAAGGCTTCGACCTGCGGATTCTGGTGATCGGTTTCGAGGTCGTGGCCGCAGCGATCCGCCGGCCGGCGGAAGTGGTCGGCGACGGCCATCATTCCATCGGCGCGCTGATCGAAGCGCAGAGTCGGCGACGGCAAGCGGCCACCAGTGGCGAAAGCAAGATCCCGCTGGATCATGAAACCCAGCGCACTCTGCACGCGGCCGGTTACGACTACAGCAGCATTCTGCCGGCGGGTGAGCATCTGTTCGTGCGACGCACGGCGAACCTCCACACCGGTGGCACGCTGGAAGACGTCACCGCGATCCTGCACCCGACCCTGGCCGACGCTGCCGTGCGTGCGGCCCGGGCACTGGAAATCCCCATGGTCGGACTCGACCTGATGGTACCGGCGGCAGATCAACCGGCTTACGTGTTCATCGAAGCCAACGAGCGGGCGGGTCTTGCCAACCATGAGCCTCAACCGACGGCCGAGCGCTTTGTCGATCTGTTGTTTCCGCACAGTCAGCCGGCCGCTTGATCCCTCTTCAGCGTCATTCCCGCGTTGAACGCGCGAATGACGCCCCGCAACAGGAGTTTCCATGACCACCCAAATTCCCGAACCGGATCTGAATTACCTGCAGAAAGTCCTGCTGGAAATGCTCGCCATTCCCAGCCCTACCGGGTTTACCGACACCATCGTGCGTTACGTCGCCGAACGTCTGGAGGAACTTGGCATTCCCTTCGAAATGACCCGTCGCGGCACGATTCGCGCCACCCTCAAGGGCAAGAAAAACAGCCCTGACCGCGCTGTCTCGGCGCACCTGGACACCATCGGCGCCGCCGTGCGCGCGGTGAAAGACAACGGCCGTCTCACCCTGGCGCCGGTGGGCTGCTGGTCGAGCCGCTTCGCCGAAGGCAGCCGCGTCAGCCTGTTCACCGACAACGGCGTGATCCGCGGCAGCGTGTTGCCGCTGATGGCGTCCGGGCATGCCTTCAACACGGCCGTGGACGAGATGCCGATCAGCTGGGATCACGTCGAGCTGCGGCTGGACGCCTATTGTGCGACCCGCGCCGATTGCGATTCGCTGGGCATCAGCGTCGGCGATGTCGTCGCCTTCGACCCGCTGCCGGAATTCACCGAAAGTGGTCACATCAGCGCTCGTCACCTGGATGACAAGGCCGGCGTCGCCGCACTGCTGGCAGCATTGAAAGCCATCGTCGACAGCGGTCAGGAGTTGATGATCGATTGCCATCCGCTGTTCACCATCACCGAGGAAACCGGCAGCGGTGCAGCCGCGGCGTTGCCGTGGGACGTCAGCGAATTCGTCGGTATCGACATCGCCCCGGTCGCGCCCGGCCAGCACTCCAGCGAACATGCCGTGAGCGTGGCGATGCAGGATTCCGGTGGACCGTACGACTATCACCTGTCGCGGCACTTGTTGCGCCTGGCCGGCGAACACGAACTGCCGGTGCGCCGTGACCTGTTCCGCTACTACTTCAGCGATGCCCACTCGGCGGTCACCGCCGGTCACGACATCCGCACCGCCCTGCTCGCCTTCGGCTGCGACGCAACCCACGGCTACGAACGCACGCACATCGACAGCCTGGCCGCGCTCAGTCGCTTGCTGGGGGCGTACATTCTGAGCCCGCCAGTGTTCGCCAGCGATGCCCAACCGGCCACCGGGTCACTGGACCGTTTCAGTCATCAGATCGAACACGAAACGCAAATGGAGAGCGACACCCGTGTGCCATCGGTGGACAGCCTGGTGGGGCAACGCTCGGACAGTTGAGTCTGGCCCTCGGCGATCATTCGCCGTAGCATCCCGAGATTGATTTAGCCGAGGTGCCCATGCTGATTCCCTACGACGCGCTCGAAGTCGACACCCTGACCCGCCTGATCGAGGATTTCGTCACCCGCGACGGCACCGACAACGGTGACGACACGCCATTGGAAACCCGCGTTCTGCGGGTTCGCCAGGCCCTGATCAAAGGCCAGGCGCTGATCGTTTTCGATCCGGAAAGCGAGCAATGCCAGTTGATGCTCAAGCACGACGTGCCCAAGCACCTGTTCGACTGAAACGGTCAGCGGCCCTTGCCGCTGGCCTGTTTGCGCTGGATCCGCTCGTAGACTTCGGCGCGGTGCACATTGACCTGCTTTGGCGCCTCGACGCCGAACCGCACGCTGGAGCCGTTGACCGCCAGAACGCGCAAAGTGATGTTGTCGCCGATGGAAATCAGTTCACCGACAACACGGCTGAGTACAAGCATGGGGGGTGTCCTTCAAGGTTTTCGAGCCTTGAAGATGCGCGGCTTTCGAGCACCCTACAATGCGCTGCGGGCAAATCAGTCAAACCCTACAGGCCCGGGCGCCTTGGCCTTCAGATGTTTCCTTCAAGCCGATGCTTCAGGTCGCCGAAAACCGAGGCCCGAACAGAATCACGCTGGCCCCGATTACACACAAGGCGACACCGATCCAGTCTGATCCCAGCGGACGGATACGCTCGACCACGGCCAGCCAGCCAATCGAGGCAATGATGTAGATGCCGCCGTAAGCAGCGTAGGCGCGGCCGGCGTAGGTTGCTTCAACACGCGTCAACAGCAGCGCAAACAGGGTCAGGCTGAGCAGCGCCGGGATAACCCACAAGGCGCTCTTGCCCTGGCGCAGCCACATCCAGAACGCGAAACAGCCGGCGATTTCAAACAGCGCGGCGAGGAAAAACCACAGGTAATTGAGCATGCAAGACATCTCGTCAGGGTGACTGTTGCGGCCACCCTAACGATGCGACGAACCCCGGGCAAGTTCAGCCGTTGTTCTGCTTGGCCTTGGCGCGCATCTTTTCGGCCATCGCGGTCATTTCGTTGTACAGCAGCTGCGGGTTCTTCTGCTTGATCGCCCAGGCCATTCGCCCTTGCTCATGGGGCAGGATCATGAACTCGCCGGCCGCAACCTGCTTGTAGATGTAATCGGCAATATCGGCGGCGGTGATCGGCGAACTCTCCAGCAACTTGCCAACCTGGGCTTTCATGGCCGGTGTCGGACCACGGAACGAGTCCAGCAGATTGGTCTGGAAGAACGACGGGCAGACCACATGGACACCGACTTCCTGCTGGGCCAGTTCGATCAACAGGCTTTCGGACAACGCCACCACGCCGGCCTTGGCGACGTTGTAGTTGCTCATCGCCGGACCTTGCATCAGTGCCGCCATCGAGGCGATGTTGATGATCTTGCCCTTGCTTTGCTCCAGCAACGGCAGGAACGCCTTGCAGCCCTTGACCACGCCCATCAGGTTGATCGCGATCTGCCAGTCCCAGTCTTCCAGCGACAGCTCGCTGAAGAATCCACCCGAGGCCACACCGGCGTTGTTGACGATGATGTCGATGCCGCCGAACTTCTCTTCACAGGCCTGAGCGAACGCAGTGAGCTGGCTGTAATCGCGCACATCGCAGCGCTGGATGAAACCGTCGCCACCCGCCTCGCGAACCAGTTTCAGAGTCTCCTGCAAGCCGGGCTCGCTGACATCGGACAACGCCAGTTGCCAGCCTTCACGCGCCCAGCGCAGCGCGATTTCGCGACCCAGGCCGGAGCCCGCGCCAGTGATCATCATGCGATTTTGCATAGCAGACAGCCTTGTTGTTCCGGGGAAGATGCGCGCAGTGTAGCGAAGGAACCGGAGCGACCCACGCTCCATCAGATTGCTGAATGGCAGGAGCAAACTGCGGCATCAAACGAAATAAGAGTGTTAGCCAAATACACTGAAAAAACATTGAATTTTCTTTCATGCGCAGCAGTCGGAATTTGTAAGCCGTCTGGATTTAGTTCAACTTCCAGCCGCCCTTGAACACCAAGACTTTTCAGACACTATCAACAAGGAAATCGACATGGGCACAATTCTTATCATTATCCTGATCCTGTTGCTGATCGGTGGTCTGCCGGTCTTCCCGCACTCCAGAAGTTGGGGTTATGGCCCTTCGGGCATTATCGGTGTGGTGCTGGTAGTCCTGTTGGTGCTGCTGTTACTCGGTCGGATATGACTATTTGACCGACAAAAAAAGAGGCCCTTCAAAGGGCCTCTTTTTTATTGCGCCGAATGATCAGTCCGGCTTGCCGTTAATCACACCGGCGGTGTTGTCGATCAGGCTCTTGGTGGCCGTCTGCAGGAACGCTTCGAGCTTGAGTTTCAGTTCGGCGGTACGCGGTGCGTCCGGAATGATTTCGGCAGAAGGGTTCGCGCCCAGTTGGTACTGGTAGATCTTCGGCGCCATTTCCTTTTCCTTTGGCAGAACCAGGATCTGGTCAGCGGTCACGATCGCCGTGGTCTGCTCGCTGCCCGACGGCTTGATCACACCGAAACCGGTGTCGCCTGCCGGCAGGTTGAGCAGGTCACGACCCCAGCACTGATGGCGCACTTCGCCGCCCAGACGACCCATGATGGTCGGCACGATGTCGATCTGCGTCCCTACGGTGTGGTCACGGGTACCGAATTTTTCCTGGATGCCCGGTGCGATCATCAGCATCGGTACGTTGAAGCGGCCCAGGTCCATTTCGGTAATCTGACGCTCGTTGCCAAAACCGTGATCGCCGACGATGACGAACAGGGTTTCCTTGAAGTACGGCTCCTTGCGGGCCTTCTCGAAGAACTGGCCCAGCGCCCAATCCGCATAACGCATGGCGGTCAGGTGTTCGTTGAGCGTGCCACGATCGGTCACGCGCTCGACCGGCAATGGCGTCGGCAAGGCGTACGGCGTGTGGTTGGACAGGGTCTGCAGCAGTGCATAGAACGGCTTGCCGTTTTCCCGCGCCTTGAGCTCCACCAGACCACGGTCGAACATGTCCTGGTCGGACACGCCCCAGGTCGGATCGGAGAACACCGGATTGACGAAGTCGTTGCGGCCAACGAAGTTGGTCATGCCCTGGTTGCTGAAGAAACCGGACTGGTTATCCCAGGCGAAGTCACCGTTGTAGACGTAGACGTCGTCATACTTGCGCGCACTAAGCAGCTGCGGCAGGCCGGACAGTTTGTGGCTGCCTTCCGGGGTCTGCATCAGGTACTCGAAACCCGGCAGGTTCGGAAAGCACGCCATGGTGGCGAACATACCCTGGTGGGTGTGGGTGCCGTTGGAGAAGAAACGGTCGAACAGCAGGCCTTCCTTCGACAGTTTGTCGAGGTACGGCGTGATGTTGCCCGGCGCGCCCAGAGCGCCCACCGAGTGACCGGCCATGCTTTCCATCAGGATCACGACGACATTCTTGATCGGCAGGGTCTTGTCGGCTGGCGGGGTGTAGTCGCGACGTACGGCGGCGATGTCGGCATCGACCAGTTTGTCGTCCGGCATCACCAGCATTTCGCGCACCACTTTCTGCGCCTGATCCTGCGGCAGCGTGGCTTTCCAGATGTTGTTGCGGTCTTCGCCCATGCGGTCCTTGGCGGCCGCGATCAGCGACAGGGTGCCATTGAGGCCGAGCTGGTTGGCGAAGTTCGATTCGGTGGTGTACACATCACCCCAACGCAGCGGCGGGCCCTGACGCAGGGTGCCGCGCACGGCGACCACACAGATCAGCAGGCACACCACGAACACCGCCAGACGCGCATACCATGGCGCCACCTGACGGGTGCCGACGTTGCCACCGCTGAACGGGCCACGCGGACGGGTCAGACGGTCGGCGGCCTTGAACGCCAGGGTCAGGATCACCGTGCCCACGGCCCAGGCCAGCAGGTAACGCACCACCGGGAAACCGTACCAGAGCATGCTCATCACGGTTTTCGGGTCTTCCTTCACATACTGGAACACCAGGCCGTTGAGGCGCTGGTGGAACTCGCGGTAGAAGTCCATCTCCATCAGGCCGAGGAACAGCGCGATGCTGGAGGTCACGGTCAGCCACAGGCGGAAGAACCCGCGCGCAGCCATGGCCCGGGCACTGAACAGCGCCAGCACCATCGGAACGCAGAGGTAGACCACCAGGCGCAGGTCGAAACGCAGGCCGTTGGCGAAAGCTTCGAAGAAGGTCGAAGCCGGGGTGTCGAGGATCATCTCGCGGTTGTAGACCAGCAGCGCGAGGCGCAGCACGGAAAACATCACCATCATGACCAGCGCGCACAAGAGCGTGTAGGCCAGATGCGATTTGACGGTCGGTTGCAGCAGGCGACTGGAAGATCGCTGCTGATTCAGGGCGTCCGGGTTTGCCATGTCGTTTTAGGACCCATTGAAAGTTGAAGTTGCAAAAATACAGCTGCGCCCTGCCCTCTGTTGGCCATTCCAGGCCCCGGGGCTTGCGCGGTGCGCAAATGTTGCACGATCACCGGCGGCATTGCCATTGATTACTGCCCGGCTGCCGGACTCTTTCATTAAAGGCACGGCATACCCGGACAGATAAAAACTGCGCGGGCGAATTGTCTTGAAGACTTTGTGAAAATTTCGTTCAACGCATATCCGGAAACACAATATCGCTACAAAGCAAAACGCCCCGAGTTCTTCGGGGCGTTTGCGGAGCACGCGACGCTTACTTCTCGGCGCGTTCTTTCAGGGCTTTCAGGGTATTGAACGGTGCGTCGACCACGAACTTGTTGGCAATCATCGACGGCACGCTGCCACCCGGCTCGGTGTGGACCTGATAGGTCACTTCGACCTGATCGCCCTTCGGCACGAACTTCCAGAAGCCTTTGATCTGAGCGACCCGGACAAAGCCTTTTTCTTCCGGAAGATACTTCGGCACGCCTTCCAGGTTGCGGGTCAGGCTGCCATCGGCCCCCTCAACGGTGGTGACATGCAGGATCGAATCGCGCGGGGTCACCGGCCATGGCGTATTGAACTGGGTATAGGTCCAGCTCTGGTCGCCTTCATGCTTGAGCAGTTTCTGGGTCTTGCACTCGTGAATCCAGGCACAGGCACCGGGGACGTCTTCCTGCAGTGCGCGCAGTTTGGCGACGGTAGTCTTCATCAAGGTCACGCCCTGGTAAGACTTGTAGTCCGAACCCGGCACTTCGCTCAGGGAGACCTTGATGCCGTCTTCGTTCTTGACCACTTTCCAGTCTTCAGCCTGGGCAGCCGAAGTGGCCAGCACGGCAGTCAAACCACACAACACAGCGATACGATGCAGCGAACCCATAGTCTTATTCCTTATTGTTGAAGTTCCGTACGTTTGACACATCACGCCGCCGTCATCTGCTCCCACCAACCGAGCAATCTGATCGCCTCTTCCTGACTGCTTCCGCAGACTTCGACATCGGCGCTGAACCCTGAACAGACCGCTGGACGTTCCGGTCGGCCGAAAATGCTGCACAGGTTTTCGACCGACAGCTGAACGCAACGTTCGCCGGCAGGTTTGCCATCGGGCATGCCCGGGATCGGCGAGCTGATTGAAGGGGCAATGCAACAGGCGCCACAGCCTTCACGGCATTTCATGACGACGAGCTCCTCGCGACGAGCAATGTGTTAAAGGGACGCGGAACAGAGTAACCGCTAAAACGGCTGTGTTAAATTCCCTGAACCCGGGTTTTTACGCAGAAATGAAAGTGACTGACCAGTCTCCGACAAAGCGTCTGGTCTGCGGGTCACGGATCATTTGAATTTACTGCTTGAATTCGAAATCCAGCGCCGCGCCTTCGACGTCTCTGCGCTCTTCATTGCGCAGCTGCAACTGCATTTCATTGCTCAACAGGCGACCGTTGAGCTGGAACCCGCTGTTCTTTTCACCGAACATCTGCGGCAGGACCGTATCGTGCCTGGGCAACGGCACGGTACCGGCAGGTTTCAACTGCTGAACCATTTCCCTTGGCAGGCTCAGGTCGAGTCTGGCCGGTGGCAACTGCGTTTTAACCACTTCGCTGGCAGGTTTCGACTTGGAGGCGATGGGAGGCCGCTTCTTTACGGGAGCCGCTTTCTTCTGCGTAACCTTTGGCGTTGCTGCGGTCTTTTTCGCGGAGGCCGGTTGTCTGGCCGTCGTCGTGGCTGGCGCCTTTTCCTGAACGGAGGCCGCCATGACCCCGGACACGTGGCCCGACAGCAACAGGCAAAGAACAACCCAGGCGGCAGGAAAATTCGCTTTCATGAACCCAACAAAACTAACGGCAGAGGGCCATATGCTCGCCTGTTGGGCGCGGCATGACAAGCTCCGCCGAAATCTCAGAAGCCCGCAGCCATCTCTTGACAGAGCTGGGTCGCCAGCAGGCCGAGTGTCATGAGGGCGCGTTCCGCCTCACGATTCCACGGGGTACCGCAGTTCAGGCGGATACAGTGATTGAACTGCTCGGTATTACTGAAGATCAGTCCGGGGGCGATGCTGATGCCCTGCTGCAGCGCGCGGACATGCAACTCCTGCGTGTTGACCCGCCCGGGCAGGCTCACCCACAGGATGAAACCGCCAGTGGGCCGGGTCATTTGCGTGCCTTCAGGAAAGTACTGCTGCACCGCCAGCTGGAACGCACTGAGGTTTTTTCGGTATTCCTGGCGGATGTACCGTAAATGCCGGTCATAACCGCCATTTTCCAGATAAGCGGCAATCGCCATTTGCGTGACGCTGCAAGCCGAATGGGTGGTGAAGGTCTGCAGACGCTGGATTTCCTGCTGATATTTACCGGCAATCATCCAGCCGACGCGCACACCCGGCGACAGCGTCTTGGAGAAACTCGAACAGTAAATGACCCGATCCAGCCGATCATAGGCCTTGAGCGCCTTGGTGCGACCCTGCTCGAACATCAGTTCGCCGTAGATGTCGTCTTCGACGATCTGGATATCGAAGTCCGAGGCCAGACGCAGCAATTGTTTTTGCCGATCCTCGGGCATGGTGCCACCCAGCGGATTGCTCAGCCGAGTCGTCAGCACGAGGGCTTTGATCGACCATTGATTGGCCGCCAGTTGCAAGGCTTCAAGGCTCATGCCGGTGGCCGGGTCGCTGGGGATTTCGATGACTTTCAGGCCCAGCAGGTCGGCCAACTGCAAGAGGCCGTAATAAGTCGGTGACTCGGCGGCAATCAGATCGCCCGGACGGGTCAGCACCCGCAATGACATCTGCAGGGCATCGACACAGCCATGGGTGATCACTACTTCCGAAGGGTCAACCACCACCCCGGCATCGCGCATACGGATCGCCACTTGCCGACGCAACGGTTCGAAACCCGGGCTGAACATGTAGCTGAAGGCCCGCGGGCTATGGAATCGGGTGACTTTGGCCAATTGCTGATGCAGTGCGCGCACCGGTAAATAATCAACACTTGGCACCGCTGCCCCCAGCGGGAACACGCCTTCTCGACGCGACTCGACCAACACTTGCTGAATGATGCTGGCACGGGTGACCAGGCCGGGCCGTTCGACCCGGGCGATGTCCGGGGTCGGCGCCGTCAGCGCCGGCGTCTGGTGTACGTAATAACCGGACTGCGGTCGCGCCCGGATCAACCCCTGATCTTCAAGATTGGCGTAAGCCTGCAACACCGTCGCGTGGCTGACATTGAGCTGCGAACTCATCTTGCGCACCGAGGGCACGCGCTCGCCGGGTTGATAGACACCACGACGGATGTCTTCGGCCAGCTGTTGAGCAATACGTTGGTAGAGCAAAAGATTGGTCATGACGCAGCACTCGATTTCACGGGCGTTTTATTCTTGTGCGAAACAATACCGGAACAGTTCTGAAGTGTACTGGGACAGTTGCCATATTAGTCAACCATACAGTGCAGTGTCGGTTAAATCTGTACTGCTTTGTGAGGTAATCGACAGACGTGAAAAAGCCCGGCGCTGCATGACAGGCCGGGCTTTCCAGTAACGCCACCCTCAGCGGGCGGCGCCGAGCTGGCCTTTTTCGTCGGAGAACACGATTTCCACCCGACGGTTCTGCGCACGCCCACGTTCGGAAGCGTTGGCGTCTACCGGGTACTCGTCGCCGTAGCCTTCGACCTGAATACGTTTTTCGTCGATGCCCAGATCCGTCAGTACGTCAGCTACGGATTGTGCGCGATCACGAGACAATTTGAGATTTTCCTGCTTGCCACCGGTGCTGTCGGTATAGCCCTCGATTCGCACTACGCGCTTGGGATTGAGCTGCAGGAATTGCACGATCTTCAACACCACACGATTGGCCGAGTTCTTCAGTTCGGCTTCGCCGGTATCGAACAGCACGTCACCGAGGGTCATCACCAGTCCGCGATCGGTCTGGGTAGTGGCCAGTGCAACGATCTGCTCCTCCAGCCACTTGCCCTGCTGCTGCACGCTCAACAGTTTGGATTCGCGCAATGCCAACTGCAGGCGTTGGCGCTCGAGCTCAAGCTTGGCCGCGCGTTCCTCGTTGAGTACCAGATTGGTATGCTCTCGGGCGATCTGGCTGTAACGCTGGCTCAAGTAGGAATAATGCACCACGTCCGCACCGCTTCCCCAATAGGTGGAGAGACGGTCGGCACGGGCCAGGGACTCACCGGCCCGAATCACGTCTTTCGGCGCGATACGCAGCACATTGGAATCTTCCTTGACCTTCTGAAAGTCAGCGCTGGCCTCCTGCAAGGCGCCCTCGCTGTGTTGACCGGCGCAGCCAAAGAGGCTGGTACAACCGACGAGCACCAGCCCGCCGAACAATTTGGACATCGAATTCATCGGGCATCCCCCAGTTGCTTGCGCAGACGGACGATGCGGGTATTGAGCACGTTCAGTTGCTCCTCGCTTTTCTGGGTCAGCACCTTGGCTTCAGCCAGACGGGCGTCCAGCTCGGCCTGTTCGGCGCGCATCCGTGCATTCTTGAAGGATTCGCCAGCCATGCTGCCCTTGGCCCGATTGAATTTGTCTTCGGCCAGTTTCATCTCGGGCACTTCATCGGCAGTGGCGCCGACAGCCTTGGCTTGCTCGAGCGCCTGCTCGGTCAGCCGCATTTGTTCGTGGGGTGCCGGATCACTGGCGCAACCGGCCAGGGCCAGAACGGCCAGAGCCGCGAAAAGAAGTCGATTACTCACTAAGAATCCCTACTGTTTTGGGGCGCTGACAGGTTGCTGCGGCGATTGTTGCTGCTGCGCCTTCCAGCGCTCGATGTTGCGTTGCAGCGCGGCTTCCGTCAGGCCGGACGCGGGCAATTCTGTCATCTTTTTGGCCAGCTGTCCGCGCAACCACGGATCGTTGCAAGCCGAGTTGTGGGAAAGCGCAAGGAACAGACCGGGCCGGTCAATCGGTTGCTCGAAAGCCAGCAGATCATTGGCCATGCCCAGTGCCTGCGCGGCTGCCATCCCCGAGTAGCGGCCGGCGAGTACATATTCAACCTCCCCCAGCAGAAGTTTCTGAAACGCCTGGGTCAGGTTTGCCGTCCGGGTCAGGGTCAATTGCTGCTCGGCAAAAGTGCTGAATGCCTGGGTCATTCGAGACTTTTCCGACAAGCCTCCGGTATGTCCATGCAGGTCTTTGGCTTCGTTATAGACGAGCGTCGAGCCCTTGCGCGTCCACACCAGGTAATCGTTTTCCAGTAGCGGAGGATGGATGTAGTCGAGATTTTCCAGCTCGTTGAAGTTCAGGGGAGCGTCCGCCAGCACATCCATGCGACCACTGCGAACTTCGTCGAGGGCCTGGGCGCGTTTACCGGCATAGAGCAACTCGACCTTGATCCCCAGGTCCTTCGCAACCTGCTGCAGCAGGTCAGCGCTGGCACCGATCAGTTGTTTCGGGTTTTGCGGGTCCTGCCACAGATAGGGCGGAGCGTCAGGGCTGCCAGTGACGACCAGTCGCTCGCATTTGCCCGCTGCATTGGACAACCCCGGCAACAGACTGGAGAACAGCAATAACGAGAAGCCTAACCGGCGATGCAGATCCATGGCGAAACGCTCCCACTCAAATCCGAGACAAAAAAAAGCCCGACCAACAGGCCGGGCTCTTTATAAGTGAAGCCGCCGGATTAGACCAGCTTCTCCAGCTCAGGTACGGCTTCGAACAGATCCGCCACCAGGCCGTAGTCGGCCACCTGGAAGATCGGCGCTTCTTCATCCTTGTTGATCGCAACGATCACTTTGGAGTCTTTCATGCCGGCCAGGTGCTGGATCGCGCCGGAAATACCGACGGCGATGTACAGCTGAGGTGCAACGATCTTGCCGGTCTGACCGACCTGCATGTCGTTCGGGACGAAACCTGCGTCGACCGCAGCGCGGGAAGCACCGACGGCAGCGCCCAGCTTGTCGGCCAGGGCGTACAGGTGTTTGAAGTTGTCGCCGTTTTGCATGCCACGGCCGCCGGAAACGACGATCTTGGCAGCGGTCAGCTCAGGACGATCAGACTTGGCCAACTCTTCGCTGACGAAGCTGGAAGTGCCGGCGTTATGGGCAGCAGCAACCGCTTCAACGGCAGCCGAACCACCTTCAGCGGCAACCGGGTCGAAACCGGTGGCACGCACGGTGATCACTTTGATCGCAGCGGTCGATTGCACGGTAGCGATGGCGTTACCAGCGTAGATCGGACGCTTGAAGGTGTCAGCGCTTTCTACCGAGATGATCTCGGAGATCTGGTCAACGTCCAGCTGGGCGGCAACGCGCGGCAGGATGTTTTTGCCGTTGGAAGTGGCGGCAGCCAGGATGTGGCTGTAACCCGCGCCCCCGCCTTCATGGGCAAGAGCAGCAACCAGCGGAGCAACGTTTTCCGGCAACTGATGCGCGTAAGCGGCATTGTCAGCGTTCAGGACTTTGCTCACGCCAGCGATTTTCGCGGCGGCTTCAGCCACGGCGCCAGCGCCTTGACCAGCAACCAGAACGTGGATGTCGCCGCCGATTTTGGCAGCGGCAGCCACGGTGTTCAGGGTGGCCGGAGCCAGCACCTTGTTGTCGTGTTCGGCGATTACCAAGATAGTCATGATCAGATTACCTTCGCTTCGTTTTTCAGTTTCTCGACCAGTTCAGCCACCGACTTGACCTTGATACCCGCGCTGCGTGCAGCTGGCGCTTCGACTTTCAGGGTCTTGTTGGTGGAGGCGGTGGAAACGCCCAAAGCGTCCGGAGTCAGCGTCTCGAGAGGCTTCTTCTTGGCTTTCATGATGTTTGGCAGGGACGCGTAGCGCGGCTCGTTCAAACGCAGGTCGGTGGTGACGATGGCCGGCAGTTTCAGGGAAACGGTCTGCGCGCCGCCGTCGATTTCGCGGGTCACGGCAACGCTGTCGCCGGAGACTTCGACTTTCGAGGCGAAAGTGCCCTGACCGTAGCCGCTCAGTGCAGCGAGCATCTGGCCGGTCTGGTTGTTGTCGCTGTCGATGGCCTGTTTGCCCAGGATCACCAGCTGAGGCTGTTCCTTGTCGACCACGGCCTTGAGCAGCTTGGCCACGGCCAGGGAAGTCAGGTCTTCAGCGGATTCGACGAGGATGGCGCGGTCGGCACCCAGAGCCAGTGCGGTACGCAGCTGTTCCTGAGCGGTGGACGGGCCGATGGAGACGACGACGATTTCAGTCGCAACGCCTTTCTCTTTCAGGCGTACGGCTTCTTCCACTGCGATTTCGCAGAACGGGTTCATCGACATCTTGACGTTGGCGAGGTCTACGCCGGAATTGTCCGCCTTGACGCGAACCTTGACGTTGTAATCCACAACGCGTTTGACAGCTACAAGAACCTTCATGGATTCCTCGTTACTCTCCGGTGAAAAGAAAGTCGCCTAGGCGAACCTGGCGGTTGATGCTCATCGGGCACAAGGGCACCTCTAAAAACGCCGGCTGAGCGGGATGACCGTTCGTCAGTCGTGACCGACGAGTCATGCCGCTTCGCGGTGTGTAAACTGCGCGCCGAACCTGCGCTGCGCATCACCGGTTACCGCCTACGCCCTGTCTTTAGAGGTGCTCTTGAAACCACCATTCAGCCTACGGCGAGCGCAAAACCGCCCGTATCTTGACCGGAACGCCCATTCTGGTCAATACGCCAAAATGCCCTGTCATAAGCCGCGCTTCTTTGATTTCTCTGGGCTGGAGCCGATTCAAACAAACGTTTGTATTGGACGCTAAGAGTGGTGTAGATATAATGCGCCGCCTAGAGAGAAAGGTGGTTTGCCCATTATTACCCTTGACGTTAACGTAAAGGCAATAACGGATACGACACCGAACCTCCAAATTAGAAAAAAAACTGTTGAGCCTTGAGTAGGAGATAGCCTGTGGAACGCGAATACATGGAATTCGACGTGGTCATCGTCGGTGCCGGCCCCGCTGGCCTGTCCGCCGCCTGCCGTCTGAAGCAGAAGGCCGCCGAAGCCGGTAAGGAAATCAGCGTCTGCGTGGTCGAAAAAGGCTCCGAAGTCGGCGCGCATATCCTGTCCGGTGCCGTATTTGAACCACGGGCCCTGAACGAACTGTTCCCGGACTGGAAAGAACTCGGCGCTCCGCTGAACACGCCTGTCACCCGCGATGACATCTTCGTGCTGAAAAACGCCGAAAGCGCGCAGAAAATTCCTGACTTCTTTGTGCCCAAGACCATGCACAACGAAGGCAACTACATTATTTCCCTCGGCAACCTGTGCCGCTGGCTCGCTCAGCAGGCCGAGAACCTGGGCGTGGAAATCTACCCGGGCTTCGCCGCTCAGGAAGCGCTGATCGATGAAAACGGTGTGGTGCGCGGGATCATCACCGGCGACCTCGGTGTCGACCGCGAAGGTCATCCGAAAGACGGCCTGTACACCCCGGGCATGGAACTGCGTGGCAAATACACGCTGTTCGCCGAAGGCTGCCGTGGCCACATCGGCAAGCAGCTGATCAAGCGCTACAACCTCGACAGCGATGCCGACGCCCAGCACTACGGCATCGGCCTGAAGGAAATCTGGGAAGTCGACCCGGCCAAACACCAGCCAGGCCTGGTAGTACACACCGCCGGTTGGCCGATGGACATCATGGGCACCGAGAACACCGGTGGCTCCTTCCTTTATCACCTGGAAAACAATCAGGTGGTGGTCGGTCTGATCGTCGATCTGTCCTACAGCAACACCTACCTGTCGCCGTTCGACGAGTTCCAGCGCCTCAAGCATCACCCGGTACTCAAGCAGTACCTGGAAGGCGGCAAGCGAATCAGCTACGGCGCACGTGCAATCTGCAAGGGCGGCCTGAACTCGCTGCCGAAAATGGTGTTCAAGGGTGGCGCGCTGATCGGTTGCGACCTTGGCACCCTGAACTTCGCCAAGATCAAAGGCAGCCACACTGCGATGAAGTCCGGCATGCTCGCCGCTGAATCCGTGGCTGACGCGCTGTTCGCCGAGAAAGACGGCACTGAAGAGCTGACCACCTACGTCGACGCGTTCAAGAAGAGCTGGCTCTACGAAGAACTGTTCGCCAGCCGCAACTTCGGCCCGGCGATCCACAAGTTCGGCGCCATCGTTGGCGGTGGTTTCAACTGGCTGGACCAGAACATCTTCGGCGGCAAACTGCCGTTCACCCTGCACGACACCAAGCCGGACTACGCCTGCCTCAAGCTCGCGGCCGACTGCAAGAAGATCGACTACCCGAAACCCGACGGCAAGATCAGTTTCGACAAACTGAGCTCGGTGTTCATCTCCGGTACCAACCATGAAGAAGAACAGCCGTGCCACTTGAAACTGACCGACCCGACCATCCCGTTGAGCCGCAACCTTCCGATGTACGACGAACCGGCGCAGCGTTACTGCCCGGCCGGCGTGTATGAGGTGATCACCAAGGAAGACGGCGAGAAGCGCTTCCAGATCAACGCCCAGAACTGCGTGCACTGCAAGACCTGCGACATCAAGGACCCTTCGCAGAACATCACCTGGGTGACGCCGGAAGGCGCTGGCGGCCCTACTTACCCGAACATGTAAGTCGAATCGCTGAACATCAAGGCTCCCTGTATGGGGGCCTTTTTGTTGCCCACTATTCCTGCAACGCCACAAAACCAATGTGGGAGCGGGCTTGCTCGCGAAGGCGTCGTGTCAGGCAGCATATCTGTCAACTGACACACTGCATTCGCGAGCAAGCCCGCTCCCACAGGTACTGTGGCAACTCAGGCAGCGCGCTCATCCCCGGGGCTGCGTTCGAAATAGCGCTTGTACTCGCGACTGAACTGCGACGTGCTCTGATACCCCACCCGATGCGCAACCTGGGCGACACCCAGCCCCTCGGCGATCAACAACGTCTGCGCCTTCAACAAGCGCAAACGCTTCAGATACTGCACCGGCGACAGCAGCGTGCTGCGCTTGAAGTGTTCGTGAAAGGTCGAAACGCTCATGTTCGCGCAACTGGCCAGCGTCTCGACGTTCAACGGCTCGGTGTAATGCGCATGCAGATGACTGATCGAAGCCGCCACCCGGGCAAATTGCCCCTGCTGTTCCACCAATGCCCGCAGCACGTCCGCCTGAGGCCCGCGCAACGCGACGAACAACAATTCACGCACCCGCGCCGGTCCGAGAATCTGGCATTCCAGCGGATCGTGCAGACAGCGCAGCAAGCGTTCGACACAACCGCGCATGTCATCGTCGAGCACCACCGAGGTCATCGACTCCGGTGTCTGCGCCGGAATATGCCGCCCCGGTGCCAGCCCCATTGCCAGCACCAGCTCACCGAGCAGCACCCGGTCGATCGCCACCGACACGCCGAGCAACGGCGCGTCCGGCAACGCATAGGTCTCGCACTCGAACGGCACCGGCAGCGCCTGGATCAGATAATGCCCCGCGCCATATTCCATGGTGCGAGGGCCGAGATACGCCAGTTTGCTGCCCTGAGCAATGATCATCAGGCTCGGTTCATAAATGTGCGGGCCACGGGCGACGTCGCAACTGGCGCGCAACACCTGCACGCCCGGCAGCCCGGTCTGGCTGTAACCATCGCGCAGCGCCAGGGGTTCGATCAGCGAAACCAGGGTGGCGTTGGCATCAAGGTGACGAGTCAATTGCATCGGCTGGCTCTTCAGAAAAAATCACGGAAAAAGGGATAAAAGCATCATCGCAGATCCTTTTGCCAATGCGACCGATCAACCCCGCATGCCGGAGGATTAGGCATGACACCCGGAGGAATCGCCATGGCCGGGCGACCAGATGGCGCCCAGAATGCGCCACCTCACTTGTCACTGCTTTTGCGAGGTTTCACATGTACACCGCCATCGGCTATGCCGCTCAAACGGCCACCACGCCCCTCGCCCCGATGAAATTCGAACGCCGCAGCCCTCGTGCCGACGACGTCGCCATCGAAATCCTGTACTGCGGCGTCTGCCATTCCGACATCCACCAGGCGCGCAACGAATGGGGCATCGCCGTTTACCCGTTGATGCCCGGCCATGAGATCGTCGGAAAAGTCACCGCCGTCGGTGCGAATGTCACCAAGCACAAGGTCGGCGATCTGGTCGGCGTCGGCTGCATGGTCGATTCCTGCCGCACCTGCGAAGCCTGCCAGTCGAACCTCGAGCAATACTGCCTCGAAGGCCCGACCATGACCTACGCCACCCCGGACCGGGTCGATGGCAGCAACACCATGGGCGGTTATTCGGACAGCATCGTGGTCAGCGAGCACTTCGTGGTGCGCATCCCCGAGAAGCTGGATCTGGCGGCTGCCGCGCCGATTCTCTGCGCCGGCATCACCACCTACTCGCCACTCAAGCACTACGGCGTGAAGGCTGGCGACAAGGTCGGGATTCTCGGCATGGGCGGCCTCGGCCACATGGGCATCAAGTTCGCCAAGGCCATGGGTGCCGAAGTGACGCTGTTCACCCGTTCGGCAAGCAAGGCCGAGGAAGGTCGTCGTCAGGGCGCCGATCACGTGATCGTCTCCACCGACGAAGAACAGATGAAAGCCGCAGCCGGTCGTTTCGACTTCCTGCTGGACACCATTCCGGTGCAGCACGACCTCAACCCGTACCTCGACACTCTGCGCTTCGACGGCGTGCACATTCTGGTGGGTCTGATCGAACCGATCGATCCGCCGGTCCACGCCGCCAAACTGGTACTGGGTCGTCGTGTATTGGCCGGTTCGCTGATCGGTGGCGTCGCCGAAACCCAGGAAGTGCTGGATTTCTGCGCCGAGCACAACATTAGCTGCGACATCGAAATGCTCGACATCCGCCAGATCAACGAGGCCTACACCCGCATGATCGCCGGTGATGTGAAGTATCGCTTCGTCATCGACATGGCGACTCTGAAGCTCTGATTCCTCAGACCTTCAAGCCAAGCTCCGCCGAGAGCCGGGTTGTGACTCCTTTGATCAGGGGAATCAGCTCGGCCATTTTTTCCAGCGGCATGTACGGCACGGTGCTGGCGATGCTGATCGCTGCGACGATGCGCTTGCTCGCGTCGCGGATCGGCGCCGCCACGCAGCGGATCGCCGGCTCGTTGTCTTCCAGATCGAACGCATAGCCACCGGCCACGTACTCGGTCATCCGTTGCGCCATTTGCTCCCACGACTGCTGGGGATGCTGCGGCCAGAACTGACTTTTCCCGCCCGCCGGCAGGCTGATTTCGTACAGCCGCTGCCAATCCTGCGGCGAATCATCCAGCATTAGCGCCTTACCGATTCCGGTTCGTGCCAACGGCATGCGATGGCCAACCCGCGAACGCATTTCCGGGCCGTTGCGTCCCGGATTCTTCAGCAGGTAAAGCACTTCGTCGCCTTCACGAATCCCCAGGTGAACGGTGTCGCCGGTCAGCGCCGACAACTCGTCCAGATACGGCCCGGCCAATGTCGCCAACGGCAACTCTTCACGCGCCTGAAAACCCAGTTCGATCAGCTTCGGCCCCAGCAGGTAACCGACTTGCGGCACGACGCGCAGGTAACGCTCGTCCACCAGACAACTGGCCAGACGATGAGTGGTGCTGCGGGTGGTGCCGATCAGGCGGGCAATCTCTTTGAGATCGCGGGCGCCACTGGCAACCGCCTGCACCACACCCAACCCGCGAAGCAGGGTCTGGGTGCCGGTCGGCGCGGCGTCCTTGGCATTTTTCGGGGCGTCTTCCTGCATATCCAGCCTTTAGCGTTGAGCGAGGGAACGGGCGGCATTATGGTCGCCCGACAGGGACGACTACAACTCGATGCGCTCGACCTTGCCCACCAGCAGCACGTAGGACAAAGCACCGATCAATGCCAGAACCGCGATGTAGGTGATCGCCGGCGCGAACGAATCGCCGCTGGCGAGAAAGCCGATGACAATCGGCGTGGCAATCGCCGACAGATTGCCGATGAAGTTGAACACCCCACCGGTCAAGCCCAGCAACCGCGCCGGCGCCAGCGTCGAGACCAGCGACCAGGTGATCGACGCCAGCCCGTTGCCGAAAAACGCCAGGGCCAGGAAGGCAATCACCAGCGGCGTCGACTCGACGAAGTTGGCCCCGATGATCGAGGTAGAAATCAGCAACCCGCCAATGATCGGCAGCTTGCGCGCAAACCCGACGGTGCAGCCACGGCGGATCAGGAAATCGGAAAAGAACCCGGAGCACAGCACGCCGATGAACGCGGCGAGAAACGGCAGCGAAGCCAGCAGACCGGACTTGATGAAGTCCATGCCGCGGTATTTCACCAGGTAGGTCGGGAACCACGTCAGGAAAAACCACAGCGTCGAGTTGAGGCAGAACTGGCCGAGGTAGATCCCCCACAACTTGCGTTTGCTCAGGACGATGCCGAGATCGGTCCAGCTGAATTTCGCCTTCACTTTTGCAGTTTCAGCGGCGATATCCACCAGGCCGCCGCCCTCGCGGATCAGGTCGATTTCCGCTTCGTTGGCGCCTTTGAAATCACGCGGCTCGCGATACACCGCGTACCAGATCGCCGCCCAGATGATGCCCACCGCGCCGGTCACGACAAACACCATGTGCCAGCCGAACTCGTGTTGCAGCCACGCGAGCACCGGGGTCAGAAACGCCAGCCCGACAAACTGCCCGGAGGTATAGAAACCGATGGCCGTGGCCCGCTCACGCTCGGGGAACCAGGTCGTCACCACACGGCTGTTGATCGGGTACGCCGGCGCTTCCAGCGCACCGACCGCCATGCGCAGCACGAACAGCGCGATGAAACTGGCGGCGAACCCGAGCATCACGGTGGCCAGCGACCACAACAACAGCGCAACGCTGTAAAGAATGCGCGGCGGCACGCGATCCACCAGCCAACCGCCGGGGATCTGCATGGCAGCGTAGGTCCAGCCGAATGCGGAAAAGATCAGCCCGACATGCACCGGGTCGATGCCCAGCTCGGAAGTGAGCGCCGGGGCGGCAATCGACAGATTGCTACGATCGAGGTAGTTGATGACCACGGTGATGAACAGCAACACCATGATGAAAAACCGCTTGCGGCTGGGCGTGACTAACGTCGCTTGCCCGGTGAGGGTTTGCGGTTGCATGGGAAGCGCCTCTTTTTATGTTTATTGAGGTCGGGGGGATGCAGATCTCCGCTCCCTGGAGATCTGACTTACTGGATACGGCAGGAAATCAGCGACTCACCACTCGGCAAAACTGCCATCGGCATGACGCCAGATCGGGTTGCGCCAGCGGTGGCCGACCGACGCGCGTTCGATCACGTATTCCTCGTTGATCTCGATCCCCAGCCCCGGGCCGTTCGGAATTTTCACGAAGCCCTTGTCGTAGTCGAACACCCGTGGATCCTTCACATAATCGAGCAGGTCATTGCTCTCGTTGTAATGGATGCCCAGGCTCTGTTCCTGGATAAACGCGTTGTAACAAGCGGCGTCCAGTTGCAGACACGCCGCCAGTGCAATCGGCCCCAGCGGGCAGTGCAGCGCCAGCGCCACGTCGTAGGCTTCGGCCATGTTGGCGATCTTGCGGGTCTCGGTGATGCCGCCGGCGTGGGAGGCATCGGGCTGGATGATGTCGACGTAACCTTCGCTCAACACCCGTTTAAAGTCCCAGCGCGAAAACAGTCGCTCGCCGAGGGCAATCGGGGTGCTGGTCAGCGGAGCCAGTTCTTTCAACGCTTCGTAGTTTTCGCTGAGCACCGGCTCTTCGATGAACATCAGTTTGTACGGGTCGAGCTCCTTCATCAGCACCTTGGCCATGGGCTTGTGCACCCGGCCATGGAAGTCGACGCCGATGCCGACGTTCGGCCCCACCGCATCACGCACGGCGGCAACGTTGGCCAGCGCCAGGTCGACCTTTTCGAAGGTATCGAGAAATTGCAGCTCTTCGGTGCCGTTCATTTTCACCGCCGTAAAACCACGGCCCACCGCCTCTTTCGCGGCCCGCGCAGTGTCCGCCGGACGGTCGCCGCCGATCCACGAATACACACGGATCTTGTCCCGCACCTGACCGCCGAGCAGGTCACTGACCGACACGCCCAGCGCCTTGCCCTTGATGTCCCACAGCGCCTGGTCGATGCCGGCCAGTGCGCTCATGTGGATCGCGCCGCCCCGGTAGAAGCCGCCGCGATACAGCACGGTCCAGATGTCCTCGATATTGCGTGGGTCTTTGCCGATCAGGTAGTCGGACAATTCCTCGACCGCAGCGGCGACGGTGTGGGCGCGGCCCTCGACCACGGGCTCGCCCCAACCGGTCACGCCCTCGTCGGTTTCGACTTTCAGGAAGCACCAGCGCGGCGGGACGATGAAGGTGGTCAGTTTGGTGATTTTCATCTTTTTATCTCTCTTGTTAGATGCAGCGCACGCAGCGCCAAAAAGTCTCAGCGAAGGGCTTTCCAGGCCGCCACGTAGGCCTTGGCATTGGCCGCTACTTGCTCAGTCGTCATGCCTGGCTTGAACAGCCCGGAACCGAGGCCGAAGCCTTTGACGCCAGCGTCGATGAACACCTGCATGTTGTCCGGTGTAATGCCGCCGACGGGCGCCAGGATCGTCCCCACCGGCAGCACCGCCAGCCAGGCTTTCACCACCGCAGGCCCCATCTGTTCGGCCGGGAACAGCTTGAGAATGTCGGCCCCCTCCTCCAGCGCCGCGAAGGCTTCGGTCGGCGTGGCGACGCCCGGCGACAGGTACAGCCCCGCCGCTTTCGCGGCCCGCAATACCTTGGCATCGCTGTGGGGCATGACGATCACCTGGCCGCCAGCCTCCTTCACCCGTTCGACCTGTTCCGGGGTCAGCACCGTGCCGGCACCGATCAGGCAATCGGCGGGCAGGGTCTCACGCAGGATGCGAATGCTTTCGTACGGTTCGGGGGAATTGAGCGGTACTTCGATGACGCGAAATCCGGCCGCATACAGGACTTCTCCGACAGCGGCGGCTTCCTGCGGATGCAGGCCGCGCAGGATCGCGATCAGACCGTTTTGCGCCAGTGCTTGCTTGAGCATGTCAGGCCTCCAGTCAGGGTTAACGGGATGAGGAATCGATCAGTCCGGCGGCGAGCGCCAGTTGCCACAGCCCACGCTCGGTGGCTTGCTCGGCCAGCGTCACCCGGGCAAAACCGCAGGCGTCGAGGGCCCGGCTGTAACGGGCGCACAACTGTGCGTTGCCGATGAGGACGATCGAAGGAAGCTGTGCGCTGTTGCGCCGGCGTCGTTGCACGTTGGCCAGCGCCGTCAGTTCGTGGCCAATCAGCAGGCCGGACAGATAGTCCGGTTGCGCGGTGGCGCTGAGTTCACCGGTCAGGCCCAGGCTGCGGGCGCTGAACAAGGTCGACAGCACGCCGATCTCGCCCTCCGCCGACAACGCCACCTGCACGCCGCGATCAAACGCCTCGGCATTGAACGTTGCGCTGTGCTGTTGGGTACGGCCGAGAATGCTGTGTTCGCTGAGCACGGCGAACACTTCGCCGGTCATGAAGGTGTCGAAACGAGTGATGCAGCCATCGGCCACTTCCACCCATTTCGAATGACTGCCCGGCAGGCCGATCAGCAGATCATTGCCCGCCTCGATCGGCAGGTTCTGCAGGACGCCGAGGACCTGGGTTTCCTCGCCGCGCATCACGTTCGGCAGTGCCGAACGCTGAATCACACCCGGCACGATATGCACGTCGACACCGCGAAGACTGCGAACGGTTTGCAGGGATTTTCCGAGATCGGCCACGTTGGCCGGCGTATCGCGGTAGGACGCTTCGCGCCAGCCCTGAGCGCTGCCGACCATGCCGCACGCGATCACCGGCAAGCCGGGTTGCGCATCGAGCCAGTCGCCGCACGCCTCGTCGAACGCCAGTTCAAAACCCTCGGCGCATTCGCAACCGTTGATGAGCCGCGGCGTCTTCGGCAACTGCATGATCCCGAACGACAGCGACCGCTGCGCCAGCACCTGCCCGCCCGCCGCGAGTTTGTAAGCACGTAGTGAGGTCGTCCCCCAATCGAGCGCGATCAATTGCGCCAGCATCGCTTCACCTGTTTTGTTATTGGCAGTGAGTGAGCCGGACTATAAACCTGAGTAAAGCAAAATCTCAATATATAAATATCATTCCCACATTATGGGACGAAGACAAAAAAAGATCGCAGCCGTCGGCAGTGCTTGCGGGAATAACAATTTCCCTGCAGTAGCTGCCGACAGCTGCGATCTTTTACGCCGGGCTCAGTTGCCCTCGGCAAACTCCCGCAACACCTTGCCATCCATGCGGTAACGCACCCACTCTTCCTGCGGTTGGGCGCCAAGGGATTTGTAGAATTCGATGGCCGGGGTGTTCCAGTCCAGCACGCTCCATTCGAAGCGGCCGCAGTCATTGGCGCAGGCGATTTTCGCGAGGTGGCGCAGCAGGGTTTTGCCGGCGCCGCCGCCACGCTGTTCGGGGGTGATGTACAGGTCTTCGAGGTACAGGCAGTTGCTGCCCAGCCAGGTCGAATAGCTGAAGAAAAACACCGCAAAACCGATCGGCAGACCGTCGCGCAGGCAGATCAGGCCATGAGCAGTGGCGCCTTCGCTGAACAGGCTGCGCTCGATGTCGGCGACGCTGGCGATGACTTCGTGACGGGCCTTTTCGAAGTCTGCAAGTTCAGTGATGAACGCGAGGATTTGCGGAGCATCGCTGGGGGTCGCCGGGCGGATTTCGATCGTCATGGACGGGCCTTGTCGGAAAAAAGAAAACGCCATACTAAGGCGGCGCGCGGCGCTCGTCACATGGCAATCCTTTCCAGACCAGACTGCTGCACCTTGCCGACGGTTTCCAGACCGTTGCCGGTCAGCGCCTGGCGCAGCTCCGTCATCGACGCTTGAAAGGTTTCATGGAGCAATTCAAGGAAGAGATCGGCCTCGAAAGCGCTCAGCCTTTCTGAACCGTTCGTCGATCATCAGGCACCAATCTTTCACGAGGGCAGACCAACAGGAGGTAAGGATTTCAATCACTGGAGACCCCCTATGATCTCGTCAAGGTTGACTGCGCTCGTATTCGCTACCCTCCTCAGCCCGGCGGTATTTGCCGCCTCGACTACCGCTGCCGGAACCGGGCCGACCGATCCGGTTACCCAGCCAAGAGCCCCCGCCATCAACAGCGCCCCCGGTATGAATACCGACGGTTCGGGTGTACCGCTGATCAATCAGCCACCCGCCACGGGAACCGATCCTCGCACCCAGGGCAGCGATCCCGGTCGCCAGGGCGGGATGAACACACCCAACGCTCCGGCTACCCCGGATAACGCCGGTCCAGGCGTCGGCTCGAAAACCACCACGGGTGGTTCGGGCTCTGAAGGCGCAGGCCAGTGATCCGTGCGTGATCCACGCAACACGCAACATGTCTTATCCACTTCCCTGAAGAGGTAACCATGAACGTCGATAAAAACCTGGAAAAAGAAGTCCTCACCCGCCTGTTGCATGCACATCCAAGCGGCCTCGGCAAAGAGGTGCTGGACAATTATCGCGGCGAGAAAGTCGTGGCCAGCGCCCTCGCCGCCTTGCAGGAGCGTGGACTGATTCACCACGGACACATCACTTGCAATGAAGCGGGAGAACATTCGCTGAATCTGCCGATCAAGCTCAGCGCTGCGGGTGTGGAAGCGGCCCGTAAACTCGATACCTGACGCCTCCAGTCGCTGGCGCAGGCAATGGTCGAATGCACTGCCTGCGCCAGTTCATGCAGAGATTTATCCGGATACAAGGAGAATCGTCATGCCTCGTGGAAGCAAAGCCAAATACACTGAAGAGCAAAAGCGCAAAGCCAAACACATCGAAGACAGCTATCAGAACAAAGGGATGTCCAAGGACGAAGCTGAAGCCCGCGCCTGGGCAACGGTGAACAAACAGTCCGGAGGCGGTGAGAAGGCCGGAGGTTCCGGGCGCCGCAAACCTGCCGGCGCCAAGGCCGAGGATCGCAAGGAATCGGCGCGGCGCGCGGCGGTGAGTCGTGAAGGGCATTCGCGCGACAGCAAGGCTTCGCGCGAAGTGCAGACGGTCGACAGCCTGCGAAAGGAGGCCCGCGAACGGAAGATTCCCGGGCGCTCGTCGATGCGCAAGGATGAGTTGATTGCGGCATTGCGCAAGGCGAGTTGAATCAGGCTTTGCGCTGAATATTCTGGCCTTTTCGCGATCGATCAGTGATCGCAAGTCTCACGGATCAGCGCATCGACTTGGGCAGTCCCCGGTGCGGTCGCCGGGCCCCAGCGGGTGACGGCCAACGCAGCCGCGGCGTTGGCGCGCCTTGCGGCTTCGTGAGCGGACAGCCCTCGCGCCAGTCCAGCGACGAATACGCCTGCATGCGCGTCACCCGCGCCGTTGCTGTCCACGGCTTGCACTTTGAAACCCGGTACATGCCGGCGTTCGCCGCGCTGGTGAGTCCAGCAACCCTGCGGGCCGTCGCGCACCACCATCAGCACATCCTGTGGCAGGTGCACGGCCAAGCGGTCCAGCGCTGTTTCGATGTCCGCCGCGCCTGTGAAACGCAGCGCCTCGACGCTGTTGCTGGTCCACACATCGATGCGCGGCAGCAACGCCTGCATCATCGGTGAGTCCGGCGATTCCACCAGCGGGCCCGGATCGAACACCACGTTGATCGTCCTCGGCAGCGCCAGCGTCCAGTCCAGCAACGCCTGGGCCTTGCCGCTGTGCAGCAGGCTGTAGCCGCTGACGTAGACGTAGTCCCCCGCCTCGGCTGCAACGCTGTTCAGCTCCGCCGCCGTGACCTCGCCTTCAGCGCCGATGTAGGAAATGAAACTGCGCTCGGCGGACGCATCGGTCAGCGCCACGCAGATCCCGGTGTCACGCTCTGCAGGCTGGTCGATGCCCATGCGGATGCCTTCGGCGTTCATCGCCTGCCGCGCCAGATCGCCGAACCGACCGTTGCCGTGGCGGCCGAGATAGACCACCGGCAAGCCATTGCGCGCGGCGGCGGCCATCACATTGAAGCCGCCGCCGGCTTCGAAACTGGCGGACTGCGCCAGCACGTCACCGCCAATTTGCGGCAGCGCATCCACGGCCATGACCAGGTCAATGATGACCTGGCCGGTGTGCAACATCTTAGGCATGAGCATTCTCGGATTGCGCAGCGCGGCGATCTCTCGCCCCGCCGAGTACGAAGTAAATGCCGCCGGCGACCACGAAGGTCACGATCCAGCCGAGGCCGTTGTGGCCCAGCCACGAGTCGGACAGGAAACCCTTGAACCAGACATTTTCAGCCGTGGTGCCGATGGTGGTGAAACTGAAGCCCAGCACGATGGCAATCGCCCACGCGCCGAATGCGCGCCACTCGATGCCGCCGCTGTACCAGTAGGCGCTGCTCGGGCTGACGTCGAGCAGATCTTTGGGGCTGTAGTAGTGACGGTGAATCAGGTCGACCACGAAGATCCCGACCCACGCGGTGATCGGTACCGCCAGCAGCGAAATGAAAGTGATGAACGGGCCGTAGAAACTGTCGGCGATCAGCATGAAGTAGATCGAACCGGCGAAGATCGCGACGATGTCGACCACCACCGCGTACACGCGTTTGACCTTCAGGCCGAGGGTCAGCGTGGTCAGGCCGGCGGAATACACCGACAGGTTGTTCGACAGCAACAGACCACCGAACGCGGTGATCAGATACGGCACAGCCATCCAGGTGGGCAGCATGTCGCGGATCGCCACGATCGGGTCAGTCGCCGACGCCAGGTCGTTGTTGCCCACCGAGAGCAGGCCGCCGAGGGTGATCAGCAGTACCAGCGGAATACCCGCACCGAATGCTGCAGATGCAACCAGGCGCACGGCTTTGACGCTGCGATGCTGATAGCGCGACATGTCGGCGCCGGCGTTGGCCCAGCCGATCCCGGTGCCGGCGGCCATGGTGCCGATGCCGATGATCATCGCGCTCATCGGCGCTGGCGTGGCATTGAACACCGCGCTCCAGTCGATGGTCGCGCAGAGGAAGCCGCCGACCAGAATGTTCAGCGCGCCGAACACGTAGGTCGCCCATTTCTGGATCACCAGCAAGGTGGCGTGGCCGAGGCCGGAAACCGACAAGGTCAGCAACACGAAAATCGCGATGAAAATCAGGGTCAACACCGGCGCGCTTTTGGCTTCAACCGGCGAGCCAAACAGGATCGAGCACAACGACAACAGCACGAACGCCGCGGTGGTGGTATTGACCGTTTCCCAGCCCAGGCGCGACATCAGCGACACCAGCGTCGGGCCGATATTGCCGCGCACACCGAAGATCGCCCGGGACAACGTCAGGCTCGGCGCACGACCGCGGCGGCCGGCAATCGAGATGATCCCCACCACCGCGAACGAACCGGCAGCACCGAGAATGGCGACGATAATCGCCTGCCAGATCGCCAGGCCGCGAAACGCAACCAGCGTGGCGCCCAGCGGCAGGCCGAGGATGGAAATGTTGGCCGCGAACCAGACCCAGAACAGTTGCAGCGGATGGCCGTTGCACTCGCCTTCCGGCACCGGTTCGATGCCCCGGGTTTCCAGTTGCCCGGCGCTTTGCCCGGCGTTCGATGAACTCATGAAAAATGCTCCTGTTTGCCTTTATTGTGGTTGTGGCAATGACGCAGAACGACCAGACATCCCGCCCTTCCTGGGCCTGTCTGCGCGATCCATTGCGGGTGAAAATTCGAGATTTGTGGTGCGCCATTTCGCGATGACGCCAGTTCAATCAGCGCAAGGCCAACAGCCCCTGCACCAACGGTTCCAGCTCCAGATCGTTGACGGCCTTCACCGTCTCGATCATCGGTGCCGGCCAGCTCTGCAGGCCCAGGCAGGCCCCGAGCATGGCGCCGAGAATCGCGGCGATGGTATCGGTGTCGCCACCCAGGCTCGCGGCCATGCACAGCGCATCGAACGGCGTCATTTCACCGACCGCGACTTGCTGCGCGAGGGCGAACGACACCACCACCGATTCCTGCGAGGCCACCGAGGTGCCGATCACGTCGTACAGCAGATCCGCGAGCAACACCGGGTCGCTCTCGACACTGATGCTGCGCGCCCAACTGATCCGCGAAGCGATGCGCCCACCGGCCACCCAGTGCCCGTGGGTTTCCGCTTGCTGAGCGATCTGTTGGCCGAGGTTCAGCGCCGCGCCCAGATCGAGGCCGTTGATGCCGGCCGAAACCACCGCCGCCACCGCTGCCGCGCTGGAAATCCCCAGCGTGGTGTTGTGAGTGACCTGACAGGCCTGCACCACCGCCGCGATGAAGCGCTCCGGATCGGCGACATCCGCCGCGATCCCCACCGGGGTGATGCGCATCGCTGCGCCGTTGGTGGTGCCGTAGCGCCCGGCCTCTTCCGGCGAATGGCCGGCGAGGATCATTTCGATTGCACGTTTGGTCGACGGACCGAGCAAGTCCTGCGAGCCCTTGGCCTGCATCTCGGCTTCCCATTCGATCAACCGTTGCGCGAGCACCGCCGGCTCGATCCGGCCCTTGCCTTCGATCAGCAACTCGCCGACCAGAATCGCCTGTTCGGTGTCGTCAGTGATCGAGCCTTTGGGCATGTTCGCGGCAATCGGTTGCAAGGGGCCGGCATCTTGCAGATCGGTGATCTGGCCGAAGCGCTGCTTGATGGCTTCGCGGTTCAGCGATTGCGTCGGCATGCCCAGCGCGTCGCCCAGGGCCAGGCCATAAAACGCGCCCAGGGCACGGTCGAGGGCGGTCATTTCGATTCTCCAAATTGCAGGTGCAGACGGAAATGCACCGGGTCGAGCAGGCTTTCAACTTGCTCCATGAAGCGGTTTTGCCGGTCGTAAGTGGTGCGCAGCGCTTTCAGAAACACCGTGCCTTCAGGGCGCCCGAGCAGTTCGGCATCGACAGCGTTGAGCGGCTCGGCGCCGATCCACTGGTCGCCGCGCTCGCCGATGTAACCGTAGGCGGCCAGGGTGATGGTCAGGGAGTTATCGATCAGGCCGACTCGCGGCAGGCTTTCCAGGCCTCCGCTGGCGGGCATCAGAGAGCGTTCAAGGGACACCGCCGTGCCATCGTTGGAACGGCGGCGACGTTCGAGAAGAATGAATTGATCGGAGCCGAAACGCGGCAGCAGATCCTCGCGGGTCACGGCTTCCAGGCGCAACACGTCGGTATTGATCATCGCCCCGCTGTCGGCCAAGGCCTGAGCCCAGCCACTGCGCTGATCCAGCGCCACCCCGTCAAACGTGACGATGGAACCGACCCCGCTTTGCGTGGCGATGTAATTGCGCCGCTTCAGTTCGGCCAACGCTTCGCGCAACGTGCCACGGCTGACGTTGAATTCCTGAGCCAACTGATGCTCGCCGGGCAACAGAAAGCCGTCCTCCATGAGGCCGCTTTCGATGCGTCGGACGAGCTCGTCGACCACCCGTTGTTTCTTGTCAAATCGTACCTGTCTAATCATGTACAAAGTGATAACCGAAACGGGTTGGGACGGGCAAGGGAAATTTTGGGTGGGGTGACGGAAGGCGGGAAGATCAAGAGCGCCCTCATCGGAACGCCGCCCGCCTAGCCCTCTCCCGAGGGAGAGGGGACTGAATGGGGGATATTCGGGAGGTACGCCGACCTGAAAAGGCTTTGCCGAATCCTTAATCGACTGGATTCTTCAGGTCAATGTAGAGTGCAAGACACCTCGGTCGGCTCCCTCTCCCTCCGGGAAAGGGCTGGGGTGAGGGAGCTTTTGATCTTAGCGTTGCTTGAGACGGTCGATAACCACAGCCAGCAGCAGAATCGACCCTCGAATCACGTACTGGTAGAACGTGTCGATATTCTTCAGGTTCATCGCATTCTCGATAATCGCCAGAATCAAGACCCCGGCAATCACATGCCGGATCATCCCGATCCCGCCACTCAGCGACACTCCGCCCAGCACGCAGGCCGAAATCACCGTCAGCTCAAAACCCTGGCCGATCATCGGCTGACCCGAAGTCATCCGCGACGCCAGAATCACCCCGGCCAACGCACCAATCACCCCATGCACGGCGAAGATGATGATCTTGGTTCGATCAACATTCACCCCCGCCAGCAACGCCGCTTCCTGGTTGCCGCCGATGGCCATGGTGTTGCGCCCGTAGGTCGTGTAGTTCAGCAACCAGCCAAAAAACAGGAAGCAGACGATGGTAATCAGAATCGGCACCGGTACGCCGAACAACTGGCCGTTGCCGAACACGAAAAACGATTCCTGCGATACGCCCACCGCTTTGCCATTGGCAAAGATGTAAGCCAGGCCACGGACGATCTGCATGGTCGCCAGCGTCGTGATCAGCGCATTGACCCGCAACTTGGCGATCACGATGCCGTTGATCAGGCCGACGATCAGGCCCATCACCAGCGCCGCGCTGACGCCGAGAAACACGCTGTTGGTGTCGCGCATCACCACCGCTGCGACCACCCCGGCGCAGGCAATCACCGACCCCACCGACAAGTCGAAGTGCCCCGACGCCAGGCAATACAACATGGTGCACGCGGCGATCCCGGTGGTGGAAATCGCCAGGCCCAGGCCACGCATGTTCAGCGGCGAGAGGAAGTTGTCGATCAGCAAGGTGCAGGCGACAAAAATGCCCACCGCCGCCAGCAGCATCACCCAGTCATCGAGAAAGCGCCGCATATCCAGGGGTTTGCGCTCGGTCGGCAGGGTTTCGTTTTGGGTTGTCATCATAGTCACCTCTCAGTTCGCCACGCCGTCAGCGCGGTGGCGCGGCAAAGCCAGTTGCAGCAGGTTGGATTCGTTGGCCTGGTCGCGGCTGACTTCGCCACGCAGGGCGCCCTCGCACAGCACCAGAATGCGGTCGGAAATACCCATCACTTCCATCAGATCGCTGGACACCACGATCACCGAAATACCGTCGGCGGCCAGGTTATGGATGATCTGATAGATCTCGGCCTTGGCACCGATGTCGATGCCGCGGGTCGGCTCGTCGAGCAGCAGGACTTTCATCGGCATCGACAGCCAGCGGCCGAGAATGGCTTTCTGCTGATTGCCACCGGACAGGAACTTGATCTGTTGCCCGGCGTGGGGCGTTTTCACTTTCAGGGCCTTGATCTGTTTCTCGGCATTGCCCTTTTCCCAGATCCCGCGCAGCAGGCAACCGAGCCCGGAATGCGCGCCGCGTGCACTGATGTTGATGTTCTCGGCGACGCTGGCGAGCGGGATGATGCCTTCCTTCTTGCGATCCTCCGGGCACAGCAGAATCCCGGCGGCAATCGCATCGCGGGGCGAACGCAGTTTCAGTTCATGGCCGCGCAATTCCAGGCGTCCGGCAGTGTTGCGCTCCAGACCACTGAGCAGCCGGAACAGCTCGGTGCGCCCTGCCCCGACCAGTCCGAACAGCCCCAGAATCTCGCCTTTGTGCGCATCGAAACTGATCGGCTCGCGCAGGCCCGGGCCGAGCAATCCATCGACTCTCAATGCCACTGCGCCACGGGGGCGACCGCGATAATCGTAGATGTCCTGAATGTCGCGCCCGACCATGCAAGTCACCAGTTGATCGTGGGTCAGCTGGCTCATGTCGTCGAAGGTGCGCACGTAGCGACCGTCCTTGAACACCGTCACCGCGTCGCAGATGCGGAACACTTCCTCCATGCGATGGGAGACGTAGAGCACCACTTTGCCCTCGTCGCGCAGCCGGCCGATGATTGCCATCAAGCGGTCGATTTCCCGCGCCGAGAGGCTGCTGGTCGGTTCGTCGAAGGCAATCACATGGGCGCCACGGGACAACGCCTTGGCGATCTCCACCAGTTGCCGCTGGCCGAGGGACAGGCGTCCGACCTTGGTCTGCGGGTCGATTTCATCGGCCAGGCCCTTGAGGCAAGCCAAGGCTTGCTGACGCAGCGCGCCACGATTGATCAGGCCGAAGCTGGCCGGCAGGTGACCGAGGAACAGGTTCTCGGCCACGGTCATTTCCGGCACCAGATGCAACTCCTGGTGAATCACCGCCACGCCGCTGCCGATGCTGTCGGCGGTGGACTTGAAGGCCATTGCCCGCTCACCGATCTGCAACTCGCCGCTGCTCGGGATGTAGGCACCGCCGAGGATTTTCAGCAGGGTCGATTTGCCGGCGCCGTTCTCGCCCATCAAGGCGTGAACCTGCCCGGGGTGAGCGACGAAACTGATGCCGTCCAGCGCCTTCACGCCCGGGAAGGTCTTGCCGATCCCGTTGAAACGCAGGCTGCCGCTGGCGCTGTGTTCTTGTGTTTGTACTTGCGCGTGCATTTAAGCCACCTCATCACACCGTTCAAACGGCCCGGCTGCCCGGGCCGTCGCTGCCGTCAGTTCCACAGGCCGATCTTTTCCAGCTCCTGCTTGAAGTTGTCGCGGGTGATCAGGGTCACGTCGTCCATCGCGGTGTACTTCGGCGGTTCTTTGCCGGTGGTGACCCACTCGTACATCATCTCGGCGGTCTTGTAGCCTTCGATGTGCGGGCTCGGCAGCATCGAACCGTAGAAGCCACTGTTGGGCTTTTTCAACTCGCCGATGGCGTCGGTGCCGTTGATGCCGATGCCGATCACGTTGGCCGCAGCAAACCCGGCGGCTTCGGTGGCGCGCACGCCGCCCAGCACGGTGTTGTCGTTCATGCCGCCGATGATCAGGTTCTTCGCCGCGCCCGGCAGCTTGACCAGCGCCGAGTTGGTGGCGTCCATGCTGCCCGGTACGTCGAGGGTTTTCAGAGCGGCTGTCAAAATGTGATCTTTCGGCATGCCCGCGTCTTCGAGCGCCTTCATCGAGCCGTCGGTGCGCTTCTTGCCGGTGTCGAGTTCGTTGTAGGTGTTGACCACCGCGTAGGTGTCTTTCCAGTCCCAGTTACGCTTTTTCGCTTCGGCGGCCATCGCGGCGCCCTGCTTCTGGCCGACTTCGAACGCGGCCATGCCGAGGTACGGCACGTCTTCCATGAACTTGCCATTGGCGTCGACGAAGCGGTCGTCGACGGCAATCACTTTCAGATCATTGAGTTTGGCCTTGGCCATGATCGCTGGGCCGAGGGACACGTCCGGCGGG
This sequence comes from Pseudomonas fluorescens, assembly GCF_012974785.1. Taxonomy (GTDB): domain Bacteria; phylum Pseudomonadota; class Gammaproteobacteria; order Pseudomonadales; family Pseudomonadaceae; genus Aquipseudomonas; species Aquipseudomonas fluorescens_BT. The sequence goes on from NZ_CP027561.1 coordinate 4,562,285, forward strand.
CAGATGACGAAGCCCTTGGCGCCATTGGCTGCGAGGCTGTCGATGGCCGAGAGGGTTTTCTCGCCGTCCGGCACGGCGATCTTGATCAGTTCGAAGCCCTTGTCCTTGGCGGCTTTCTCGGCGAAGGCCCATTCAGTCTGGAACCACGGCTCTTCAGCCTGCTTGACCAGAAAACCGATCTTCACCGGATCGGCGGCCAGCAGCGAACTGCTCAGGCTGAACGCAGTGACCGCCAACGCGGTACTGCACAGGGTACGAATCCCGAAACGACGTTTCATAAGCAGACTCCTTGTTATTTTTCTTGAGCGTTATTTGAAAAACGTTAAAGCGGTCGAAGCGTTTCCTGCGCATCATGACGAAAATAGTCATATCGTATGATGATTGGATTTCAGGCGGACCTTTCCACCTGAAATCCGCTTTTCTCAGTCGTGGTACATCACCGAGCGGCCACCATCGATGGTGATGCACGAGGCATTGATGAACGGCGCTTCATCACTGGCCAGGAACACGGCGGTCATCGCCACTTCAATCGGCTGGCCGATGCGTTTCGGCGGATGCAGATCGAAAGCGCGCTGGCGTTCGGCGTGCGGGTCGGCGAAGCCGTTCCAGTAATCGACGTTGAGCTGGGTTTCGATGTAGCCCGGGGCGATGGCGTTGACACGAATGCCCTTCGGCGCGTACTCGATACCCAGCGCGCGGGTCAGCCCGAGCAGGCCGTGCTTGGCCACCGGGTAGGGGAAGCAGCCGGGAATGATGTTTGTCGAATGGGTCGAGGCAATGTTGATGATGCTGCCGATGCCCTGCTCGATCATCTGCGGCAGCACGGCTTTGCAGCCGTACCAGGCGCCGTCGAGATCAATGGCGAAGCAGCGTTTCCAGTCTTCTTCGGTCATTTCCAGCGGATCACGGAACACGTTGACCCCGGCGCAATTGACCAGCACATCGATGCGACCGTGCAGTTCGATGGCCAGTTTGGCCATGGCGTGCAGATCCTGCTGACGCGATACATCGGCCTTGATCGCTTGCACGTCGGCGCCCTGCTCGCGCCAGTGCGCGGCGACTTTCTCGACCTTTTCGGCCTGGATATCGCTGATCACCAGTTTGGCCTGTTGCGAGGCAAAGGTCGCGACGATTGCTTCACCGATGCCTTGGGCGGCGCCGGTCAGCAGCACGACCTTGTTTTTCAGGCGCTCGCCTTTCGGTGGCTCGGGCACGGGCGGCAGGGACAGAGGTTCAGCCATGGATCAGGACTCCTGTTCGAAAGCATAAAAAAACCGGGCATCTGACGATGTCCGGTCTGGAAGGCTTGTGGAACAAAACAGGCGAGCGCACGCCACGGAACCGAAACGGCCCGAAGCGCTGACTCCGCTGTGGAGTGCGATGAAAATTCGCTGCATCACTTCACCTGTTTTGTTCTTTTTAAGTGTGAGTGCGTGTTACTGCTGGAGCCGACTATAAACCCGACCGCCAAATAATCTCAATATATAATTTTGCATCCCATATTTTGGGATTTAACTGGCAAATCGCGTACAGAGCTTTCCGGCAACATCAACCCGCATCGACAGCACGGCGCCGTCCAGCGAGTGGTTCAGCGGACTTTTGGCGCTGGTGATGTACAGCGTTTTCAGGTCTGCGCCGCCAAATACACAACTGGTCGGGCGGCTGATCGGCAGGTCGATCTTGCGGTCGATCTGGCCATTCGGTGTCAGGCGCAGCAGGCAACTGCCGTCCCAACGGGCATTCCACACGTAGCCTTCGGCGTCCATCGCCGAACCGTCCGGGCCGCCGTTCTGATCGGCGCTGTACCAAGGCTGGGCGGTGTCGAGGTTGCCGTCGGTGTGAATGAAGTAGCGGTACAGCGTGCTGTCGAGGCTGTCGCCGAACAGCAACGTGGTGCCGTCGTCACTCCAGAGCAGCGTGTTGGGAATGCCAAGACCCCGTAGCAACGGCGTGACTCTTTTGTCCGGATCAATCCGGAACAGCCCGCCGGAACGACGGGTGATCGGCAGATCCTCGCCGTGTTCGCCGATGTTGTTTTGCATGGTGCCTAGCCACAAGCGGCCCTGACCATCGCAGCGCGCTTCGTTGGCACGATTGCCCGGTTGCGGATCGGCGACGCAGAACAGCGACAGTCGCGGTTCAAGTCCGGGAGAATCCAGATCAAGTCGGTAGACGCCGCTGCTCAGGGTCACCAGCGCATCGCCGCTGGCGCAGGGAATGAACGCCGAGACGTGTTCCGGCATCTGCCAGATCTGCACGTTCTGCCCGATCAGCCGCAGCGCCTGCCTGCCAGCGATGTCCACCCAGTACAGCGCCTGAGTCGGTGCGTCCCAGAACGGGCCTTCGCCCAGTTGCGCCCGATGCTCTGTCACCGCAGTCCACGTCATGCAACCTCCTGTCTTGTTGTTTTTGTCAGCTGGCTTTCTTGTCGGCCATCACCTGCGGGTAAAACCGCTTGATGGCCAGGTCGGCATTGTCGATCAGGGTCATGCAGGCCCACACCCCGCGCGCGGCATCCCGGGCGGCGATGGCGTCGGCCATGTCTTTGTGGATGGGCAGTGTCCGGCGCAATTCGTCGGGGTCGGCTGCGGAAACTTCGAAAGACACGGCGAGCAGCGCGCCGAGGGCCGGCACCATTTGCTCGATGAATTGATTATGGCTGGCGGCGAGTATGCATTCGTGGAAGAACTGGTCGGCACGGTTGTAATCGATGCCGCTGTCCACTGCCCGCTCAAGCGCGTTGTAGGCCTGCTGCACGGCTTGCACCTGTTCCACGGTCGCCCGCTCGCAGGCCCAGCGCACCGCCATCGGTTCGATGGTGCGGCGCAGGTCGAGCAGGTCATCGACGAAGTTTTCCGGCAGGCCGCTACGTGACAACCAGCCCACGACTTGCGGATCGAACAGGTTCCAACGCTTGATCGGCAGCACCCGCGTGCCGACTTTCGGCCCGACTTCAAGCATGCCTTTGGCGACGAGGGTCTTGATGGCTTCGCGGATGACGGTGCGGCTGACCCCGAGCTGCTCGCCCAGATCGGCCTCGACCTTGATCGCCTGCCCCGGTTTTACCTGGCCGGCGGCGATCCAGGCGCCCAGCCAGTCAACCGTTGATGCGTGAAAACTGCTCGACATGGACACCCCGAAGCCGTTCGCTGTGAGTGTCTACGCTAATCATCATACGATTGGGAGTCAACGACAAAAAACCGCAGCCTGCTTTCACAGACTGCGGTTTCTTAGGGTTCGAGGCCGATGCGGAAGAATTCGCCGCTACTCCAGACGCCGAGCCAGCGCTGGCCATCGATTTCCCGGCTGACTGCCAGTTCAACCAATTGGTAGAACACGTTGCGATGGATCAGCGCTTCGAGGTTGGTGCGTACATGCACATAAGGGGCTGGTTCTTGAGTGACCGGGTCGATCTCGACGCGGAGCGGATGTTGCGCGCCGGCCTCGGTGGTTTCATCGACATTGGTGGTAAAGCGCAGCACTTGCGACTCGCCCTCGCCTTCCACCTCGACGGCAATCGCCACGAAGGGCGCGTCATCGACCTTGATCCCGACTTTCTCAACCGGCGTGATCAGGAAGTAATCATCGCCATCGCGGCGGATGATGGTGGAGAACAGCTTGACCATCGGCTTGCGCCCGATCGGCGTACCCAGGTAATACCAGGTGCCGTCGCGGGCGATGCGCATGTCGATGTCGCCGCAGAAGTCCGGGTTCCACAAGTGCACCGGCGGCAAGCCTTTGGTTTTGGGGATTTGCCCCAGCAGGTCATTGGCTTTTTGCGGGCCACTCATGGCGTACTCCTTGAATTACTGGTCCCCGACGCCCAGCAGGCTGCGCGCATATTGCGCGAGCGGTGGGCCGATCAGGTCTTCGGGCTTGTTATCGTGGAACGTCAGTAAACCGCCACGACTCTTGATCCGTGCAGTATCAATCAAATACTGGGTGCTGGTCTCGATCAACATGATCTGAATCACGCCGCCGTCGATACCGAGGCGATCCACGGCTTCCTGATCGAGCCACTCATCGGAGTTGCCGATGCGGTCGTCGGCCTTGGCGAAACGGGTGTAAAGTAAGTAATGAGCACCGGCGTCGCGGGCTTCGCCCATCGCCTGGTCGAGGCCTTCCGGCACGCGGGCGCGGCGGACCATCGGGAAGTATTCGACGAAGCCTTTGAAGGCCTCTTCAGCGACTACGTTGGGGCGCGGGTAGGAACCACCCGGCGGCGCGAACGAGCCTTGCGCGATGTAGATGAACGAATCGGGCTGAATACGGAAATTGTTAACGCGGCGGCTGTCGCTGTGATCCAGCAGACCCGCGTCGCTCATCTGGTAGCGAGTCCCTTCGGCCATGTCACTGACAGTCATACAGCCGCCCAGCGCCAAAACGGCCAGCAGCAAAACCAGGCTACGCATCCTAATCCTCCAGAAGCCGGTGACGGAAAACCGGCGAATGGCCGTAGGATGCAGCTTTTGCGCCAGTCCTTGGAAATGTGCAGGTATCCGCTTTGAAATAGAGTTTCTGTGGCGAGAGACTTAGCCGCCGATGATCTTCATGACGGTGGCGCCACCGGAGAATGCGACTTCCTGCTTGTCGCCCAACGCCTTGACCAGTAGTCGTTGCAACGCCGGCAGCGCCTCGTGGCGCGGTTTGTCGAGCAGGTCACCGACATAGTGGCGGTTGCTCGACGACAGGCAGCCATGCAGCCATCCGGTGGACGACAGGCGCAAGCGCGAGCAGGTTCGGCAGAACGGCACGCTTTCGTTGGCGATCACGCCGAAATTGCCCAGACCGGGAATCGCATAGCGAACAGCCGTGGCGTCCACCGGCGCGTCGGTTTGCGCATACTCGTAATGCTCGCCGATCAGACTCAGCAGCTGTTGCAGGCTGACAAACTGTTGCAGGAAGGCATTGGAGTCGGTGGCCAGGTGACCCATTCGCATCAACTCGATGAAACGCAGTTCAAAGCCGCGTTCAAGGCAGTAATCGAGCAACGGCATCACCTGGTCGAGGTTCTGCCCGCGCAGCGGCACCATGTTGACCTTGATCTTCATTCCCGCCGCTGCCGCCTGATCCATGCCATCCAGCACAGTGGCCAGATCGCCACCACGGGCGATGCTGCGGAACGCGCCGGCGTCCAGCGTATCGAGGGAAACGTTGATGCGTCGCAGGCCGGCATCGACCAGCAACGGAAGTTTTTTCGCCAGGAGCTGGCCGTTGGTGGTCAGGCTGATGTCTTCCAGGCCCATCTTGCCGACGGCGCTCATGAACGATTCGAGTTTGGGGCTGACCAGCGGCTCGCCACCGGTGATGCGCAGGCGCTCGATGCCGGCGGCTTCGATCAGATAAGCCACGCCACGTGCCATGGCCTCGGCCGACAGTTCATCCTGCGCAGCCACCAGCCGCTTGCCGTTGGGCACGCAGTAGGTACAGGCGTAATTGCAGGCTGAAGTCAGACTGATCCGCAAATTGCGAAAACGCCTGCCTTGACGGTCAACGATCATGAAGCACTCCGGCGATGGAAAATCGAGCGGCTAAAACTTGACTCACAATTCAAGTTTTAGCAAGCCCTATGCCTGAGTATATTCCTGAGGTACTGCGCCATGTAGCGAAAAACACGGCGCATAAGGCAACTGAATGATTCAGCTGCTCGGCGTTTCAGGGTCGCGCTTGCGCTTGTTGCCCATGCGCACGCCGATATCCATCAGGAACTGGAAGAAACCTTCCTGATCTTCCAGCACATTGCTCCAGAACGGCGAGTGATACAGCGCCACCGCGCCGTGCACCAGCGCCCAGGATGCGCAGTAGTGGAAGTACGGCGGCACGTCTTCGAGCTTGCCTTCGCTGATGCGGCCCTTGATGAGCAGCGTCAGACGTTCGAAGTTCGAGGCACGGATCTTGTGCAGCTCCTCGACCATCTCCGGCACCTGATTGCCCTTGACCACCTTCTCTTCCAGGCGATCGAACAGGCGATAGCGCTGCGGGTCACGCATGCGGAATTCAAAGTAGGCACGGGACAGGGCTTCCTTGTCCTTGTCGACATCGGCCGAATGCAACAGCTCGTTCAAGTCGCGCTCGTAATCGAGCATCAGGCGCAGGTAGATCTCGGCCTTGGACTTGAAGTGCTTGTAGATCGTGCCTTTGCCGATACCCACGGCATCAGCAATCATCTCGACGGTGACACTGTCTTCACCTTGTTCGAGGAACAGCTTGAGCGCGGTATCGAGAATTTCTTGCTCGCGGCGACGAAACTCACGGACCTTACGAGGTTCTTTGTGCATAAGAAAAGGTCTGTAGGGGTCAAAATTCGAAGCCGCGTATTATGCCTAACTTGCGCAAAAATGCACGGATCATCCGACCATATCTGTGTTTCTTGTTCATTTCACGAACGTTTGCACGGCAATGAGAACATAACCGAAGCGAACGTATTCCAAATTTGTTTAAAAACCCCGACTGCCCCACTGGACTGAACGCCAGACTGATCAATACTTGAACTGTCGGGCGACATCTCCCCCAAGTGTCGCGCCGGTAAAGGTACCAAAGGACCGCGTGCCTTTGTTTTACTCCTAATGGTCTTAACCCGGATTCACCCCCCAGAACCCGGGTTTTTTTTGCCTGCGATTCAGGCTTTTACGTGGGCCAGCGGAAACAGCCGCTTGAAGTTCTGCGTGGTCTGCTCGGCAAAACGCTCGTAGTTTTCACCCCGCAGCATCGCCAGAAACTCTGCCACTTCCCGCACGTATTGCGGCAGGTTCGGCTTGCCGCGATAGGGGATCGGCGCCAGGTATGGCGAATCGGTTTCCACCAGCAGGCGATCAGCCGGAACCTTGCTCGCCACATCGCGCAGCGCATCGGCATTGCGGAAGGTGACGATGCCCGACAGGGAAATGTAATAACCCATGTCCAGCGCTGCCTTGGCCATGTCCCAGTCTTCAGTGAAGCAATGCAGCACGCCGGCCTGGGGCAGCGCGGCTTCGCGCAACAGCTCAAGCGTGTCGGCGCGGGCGCCACGGGTATGGATGATCACTGGCTTGCCGGTCTGCCGGGCGGCCTGCAGGTGCAGACGGAACGATTCCTGCTGCAGCTGGGCGGCTTCCGGCTCGTAGTGGTAGTCCAGACCGGTTTCACCGATCGCCACCACTTTCGGGTGATTGAGCTCGTGCAGCAGCCAGTCCAGTGCCGGTGCCGCGCCGGGCTGCACATCCAGCGGATGCACGCCGACCGAACAATCGACGTCTTCATAGCGCTCGGCCAGCGCTTTGACATCGGCGGCGTTGTCGGCACTGACGCCGATGCACAGAAAGTGACCGACTCCGCGCTGACGAGCCGCATCCAGTGCGGCATCCAGAGAGCCGTCGTGGACGGCAAGGTCGAGGCGATCAAGGTGACAATGGGAATCTACGAGCATAAAAAGGACTGCAACTTACATCGTATGAGTGGGACGGTCGGACTTCAGGGCTCCGGCCAGATGGGTTTCGATGCGACTGCGGGCGGTGTTGTCGCCATCGTTGAATTGCACGCCGACGCCGGCCGCGCGATTGCCCTGGGCGCCTTTGGGGGTGATCCAGGCGACTTTGCCGGCCACCGGAATCTTTTCCGCTTCATCCATCAGATGCAACAGCATGAACACCTCGTCGCCCAACTTGTAGCTCTTGTTGGTGGGGATGAACAGGCCACCGTTCCTGATGAACGGCATGTAAGCGGCATAAAGCACGGATTTGTCCTTGATGGTCAGGGACAAAATGCCGTTGCGCGGCCCCGGGCTGACGGGTTCATTCATGTTGACCTCCACTGCTGATGTTCAGAGTCTAGGTACACATTCTTATCTTTGGCCAGGCAGACTCGCCCATTGCACCAACAACGCTTCCAGCAGCAATGCCGCGTTGAGGTTGGCCTTGCTCAGGACTTTCTGGCGCTGGGCGAGAATCCAGTCCTGGATATCGAGCACTTTAGCCTGAGCGCTTTTCTGCGCCAGATACTGCACAACCTTGCGCATGTCGGTCAGGCCCAGGCCCGCTTCATCCTGGGTCAATTGATAACGCAGGATCAGGCTCGACCAGTCGCAGAACCAGTCGAACAGACGCAGCATCGGAATGTTTTTCCACTCCTCGGCCAGCTGCGTCGGCGATTGCTGCTGCTTGAGCAGCTTCTTCACGCCTTCCACAACTTGCGCGCGCTGTTCGCGCACGCCCTGTCCCTGCAACGTCACGGCCGCCAGCGGCGAACCAGCGGCCAGGGTCAAGAGTTCGACACGTTCGTCTTCGGAACATTCCGGCAGCGCCCGAGCCAGCCATTGCAGGCTCATGGCCTCGCTCGGCAGCGGACAGGCCTGCTGCACACAACGACTCTTGATGGTCGGCAGCAGACGGCTCGGCTGGTGACTGACCAGCAACAGCACGGTGTCGCCGGACGGCTCTTCAAGGCTCTTGAGCAAGGCGTTGGCGGCGTTGATGTTCATCGACTCCACCGGCTCGATCAGCACCACCTTGCGCCCGCCCAGTTGCGCGGTCTGCACCACGAAACTGACCAGATCGCGCACCTGGTCGACCTTGATCGCCTTGTCCGCCTCTTCCGGCTCCAAAATGTAATTGTCCGGATGGCTGCCCGCCTTGAGCAGCAGGCAGGACTTGCACTCGCCGCAGGCTTCAGGCGTCGGACGCTGGCACAACAGGCTGGCCATCAGCCGCTCGGCCAGCGCACGCTTGCCGATCCCGGCCGGCCCGTGCAGCAGATACGCGTGGGCGTGTTGAGTACGCCCGGCCAGTTGCTGCCAGAGGCTGTCCTGCCATGGATAGGCCTCAGCCACGGCAAAGCTCCAGCAAGTTCGGAATCAGGGTATCCAGCGATTGTTGAACCTTGACCAACGGCTGACCGGCGTCGATCCGCACGTAACGTGCAGGATCGGCCTCGGCACGCTTGAGGAACGCACTGCGCACAGCCTCGAAAAACTCACGGCCTTCCAGCTCGAAGCGATCCAGACGACCCCGAGCGCTGGCACGGGCCAGGCCGATTTCCACCGGCAGATCGAAAATCAATGTCAGATCGGGGCGCAGATCACCCTGAACGAAAGTCTCCAGCGCCGCGATGCGTTCCAGCGACAAGCCGCGGCCGCCACCCTGATAGGCGTAAGTCGAATCAGTGAAACGGTCACACAACACTACCGCGCCACGGGCGAGCGCCGGTCGGATGACTTCAGCCAGATGCTGGGCACGGGAGGCGAACACCAGCAGCAGCTCGGTGTCCGGGTTCATCACTTCGTCGACCGGTGCCAGCAACACCTCTCGAATGCGCTCGGCCAGCGGCGTACCGCCTGGCTCACGGGTCAGCACCACTTCGATACCGGCGGCGCGCAGGCGCTCGGCGAGGTATTCGCGGTTGGTGCTTTTGCCGGCGCCTTCCGGGCCTTCCAGGGTAATAAACAAGCCAGTCACAGGCAGTCCTTAATCAAAGTCATTGCGCGTTTTGCGGTGAGACCGCTCCAGTTTCCGGCGTCGGCGCGGGTTCCTGCGCAGGAACTTGCGGCAACGACTCGGGCGCCGTGTCGGGGGATGCGGCAGGAACGGCCTCGCCAGTGGCCGGAGTGGCTTCCGGCGTCGAGGCCGGCGCCGGGCTCGAGCGGTAATCCGAGCGCCGTTTGAGCTGGAACTCACGCACCGCACTGTTGTGTGCATCGAGGTCGTCGGAGAATACGTGGCTGCCGTCGCCACGGGCGACAAAGTAGAGGCTGGTTCCTTCCACCGGGTTCAACGCCGCGTGAATCGCCTCGCGGCCGACCATCGCAATCGGCGTCGGCGGCAACCCGGGAATCACATAGGTGTTGTACGGCGTGGCTTCCTTGAGATGAGCACGGGTCAGCTTGCCGTTGTAGCGATCACCCAGACCGTAGATCACCGTCGGGTCGGTCTGCAGCTGCATGCCCAGGGCCATGCGGCGCACGAACACACCGGCAATCTGGCCACGCTCCTGGGGAACGCCGGTTTCCTTCTCCACCAGCGAGGCCATGATCAGTGCCTGATACGGTTCGGTATACGGCGCATCGGCGGAACGACTTTCCCATTCCTTGGCCAGCACTTCGTCAAGGCGGTCGAACGCCTTTTTCAGCAGCTCGGTATCGGAAACCCCGCGCACAAAGCGGTAGGTATCGGGGAAGAATCGACCTTCGGGAAACACGCCCTTGTGGCCGATCTTGCTCATCACATCACTGTCGCTCAGGCCGGTCAGGGTCTGTTCGATCTTTTCATCTTTCGCCAGTGCGGCGCGCACCTGATGGAAATTCCAGCCCTCGACGAGTGTCAGGCTGTATTGAACCACTTCGCCACGCTTCCACAGTTCGATCAGGCCCTTGACGGTCATGCCCGGCTGCATGCGGTACTCGCCCGTATGGATCGGGGTGCCGGACAGATTGAAGCGCCAGTAAATGCGCAGCCAGAATGCGTCCTTGATCACACCATCCGCTTCAAGGCCGAGAATAGTACGGGTCGGCGTGGAACCCTTCGGCACATCCAGCAATTCTTCCTGCGTGATGTTCAGGGGCTGTTCCAGCGCCGAATGAATCTTCCAGGCGCTGGCGCCCAGCAGCAGCCCTGCCAGAACCAGTCCGGTTTCCAGCAGCAGCAAAAGTTTACGTCTCACGAATCAGGCATCCAGTAGCGTGCGGGCAATGGTTTGCAGTTTACGGGTGAGCGGCCCAACCGGCCAGCTCAGTGCAGCGTACGCGCGTACCGGCCAGACGCCATACACGCTGTTGCAGACAAAGACTTCATCGGCCCATTGCAGCTGTTCAAGGCTGATATCGGTGATTTGCACGGGGATACCCGATGACGCTGCCTGAAACAATAATTCGGCGCGCATCACGCCAGCCACGCCGCAACGTTTCAGATCCGCCGTGACCAACACGCCGTCACGTACCAGAAACAGGTTGCTGAACACACCTTCGATCACACGCCCCGCCTGGTCGAGCATCAGGCCTTCCGCGTGCTCGCTGTCCTGCCATTCGGCGCGAGCGAGGACCTGTTCCAGACGATTGAGGTGCTTGAGACCTGCCAGCAAGGGCTGAACAGATAAACGCGTCGTACACGGGAACAGGCGAACGCCTTGCTCGCCATGGACAGCAGGATACGCCGCAGGAGGATTGCCTTGCAGAATCCGTCGGCCCTGCGCCGAAGGATCCGGCGCATAACCGCGCAAACCGTCGCCGCGGGTGAGGATGAGTTTGAGCACCCCCTCGCCCATGGCCGCTGCATAGGCTTGCAGCTCGCTACGGATCAGCTCGATATCGGCCGCGATGGCCAGGCGTGAACAGCCCTCGGCCAGCCGAGTCAGGTGACGTTCCAGCAGCAAAGGCTGGCCGCCACATACGGCGATGGTCTCGAACAGACCGTCGCCGTAAGCCAGGCCGCGATCTTTCAGCGACAGAGCGTCAGCCGGTTGACCGTCGACCCAGCAGTCCATCAGCCGGCGAACCGACGGAACGCCAACGTGCCGTTGGTGCCGCCAAACCCGAACGAGTTGGACAGTACGACATCGATGTCCATGTTGCGTGCGGTGTGCGGCACAAAGTCGAGATCGCAGCCTTCATCCGGCTCATCGAGGTTGATGGTCGGTGGCGCCACCTGGCTGTTGATCGCCAGCACACTGAAGATCGCCTCGACCGCGCCCGCTGCACCCAACAGGTGACCGGTCATGGACTTGGTGGAGCTGACCGCCAGTTTGTAGGCGTGATCACCGAACACCGACTTGATCGCATTGGCTTCGGCGAGGTCGCCGGCCGGCGTCGAAGTACCGTGGGCGTTGATGTATTGCACTTGATCGACATTGATCTTCGCGTCACGCAGCGCATTGGTGATGCAGCGTGCGGCACCGGCGCCGTCGGCAGGTGGCGACGTCATGTGGAACGCATCGCCACTGGTGCCGAAACCGATCAGCTCGGCGTAGATGGTCGCGCCACGGGCCTTGGCGTGCTCGAGCTCTTCGAGCACCAGCGCACCGGCACCGTCGGACAGTACGAAGCCGTCACGGCCCTTGTCCCATGGACGGCTGGCGCGGGTCGGTTCATCGTTGCGGGTCGACAGTGCGCGAGAAGCGCCAAAGCCGCCCATGCCCAGACCGCACGCGGCCATTTCGGCGCCGCCGGCAATCATCACGTCGGCTTCGTCGTACATGATGTTACGGGCTGCCATGCCGATGCAGTGCGTACCGGTGGTACACGCCGTGGCGATAGCGTAGTTAGGCCCCTGTGCACCCAGGTGGATGGACAGGAAACCGGAAATCATATTGATGATCGAGCCAGGCACAAAGAACGGAGAAATCCGGCGCGGACCGGTCTCGTGCAAGGTGCGGCTGGTTTCTTCGATGTTGGTCAGACCGCCGATACCCGAACCCATGGCCACGCCAATGCGTTCACGGTTGGCATCGGTGACTTCCAGACCGGCATTGCGTACGGCTTGAAAGCCGGCCGCCAGACCATACTGAATGAACAGGTCGAGCTTGCGCGCTTCCTTGACCGACAGGTATTCCTCGACATTGAAGCCCTTTACCGAGCCGCCAAAGCGGGTGGAATAGGCAGAAAGGTCGGTGTGTTCGATCAGACCAATGCCACTGCGGCCAGCCAGAATGCCCTGCCAACTGCTCGGCACATCCGTGCCCAGTGGCGACAACATACCCATACCGGTGACTACGACGCGTCTACGCGACACAGCACTCTCCTTTTTCAAATGACGACTTTGCATCAGGCCTAAAGAAAAAACCGCACGCCATGATGGCAGTGCGGTTTTTCCATGACAGCAAGCAACGATTACAAACTATTACGCCTGGTGGCTAGTAACGTAGTCGATTGCAGCTTGTACAGTAGTGATCTTCTCAGCTTCTTCGTCAGGGATTTCGGTCTCGAATTCCTCTTCCAGAGCCATCACCAGCTCAACGGTGTCAAGGGAGTCGGCACCCAGGTCTTCTACGAAGGAAGCGGTGTTTACCACTTCTTCTTCTTTAACACCCAGTTGCTCGGCAACGATTTTCTTGACGCGCTCTTCGATGGTGCTCATACCTTGTTTTCACTCCTAATGGACAAATTCAGGCAGCTGGCCAGTGGGTAAGTGTATAGAAAGACTTTTCAGCTTTTCAACTGAAAGCTTCACTCCTCAAACCCTGCGGCCCTCTGCCTATAAATAGATTGCAGCTTTATAACGGATTTTAGACAGCTCGTATGACATTTTTTTGAAGCAATCCGTCACATTTGAATTACATGTACATCCCGCCGTTCACCGGGATTGTAGCCCCGGTCACGTATGCCGCACCGTCGGATGCAAGAAAAGCGACCACGGAAGCGATCTCTTGAGCTTGTCCCAGACGGCCCAGCGGAATCTGCGTCTGCAAGGCTTCACGCTGTGCTTCAGGCAGCTCGCGAGTCATATCGGTGTCGATGAACCCTGGGGTTACCGAGTTGACCGTAATCGAACGCGAACCGACTTCACGCGCCATGGCACGGCTGAAACCTTCCAGACCGGCCTTGGCGGCTGCATAGTTTACTTGGCCAGCGTTGCCCATGGCACCCACCACCGAGCCAATACTGATAATTCGACCCCAACGCGCCTTGGTCATGCCGCGCAGAACGCCCTTGGACAGGCGATACAGACTGTTCAGGTTGGTATCGATCACGTCGTACCACTCGTCGTCTTTCATGCGCATCATCAGGTTATCGCGAGTGATGCCGGCATTGTTGACCAGGATCGCCACCGGAGCACCGAACTGCTCCTGGATGCTCGCGAGCACCTTGGTGACCGACTCATCGCTGGTGACGTTCAGTTCGAAACCTGCGCCCTGAATGCCGTTTTCCTTCAGGGTCGCAGCAATACGCTCAGCGCCCGAAGCGGAAGTCGCGGTGCCAACAACGATGGCGCCCTGACGACCCAGTTCCAGTGCGATAGCCTGGCCGATACCACGGCTTGCGCCGGTGACCAGTGCAACTTTACCTTGCAGACTCATGCAAGCTTCTCCTGATTCAGACAGCCGCTGCGCGAGCAGCAGCGAAAGCGTCTGGGGTATTGAGGTTGGAAGTCGAAACGCCTTCGGCGCAACGCTTGTTCAGGCCGGCCAGCACTTTGCCAGGGCCGCACTCGACCAGATTGGTCGCGCCTTTCGCTGCCAGAGTCTGTACGGACTCGACCCAGCGAACCGGCTTGTAGAGTTGCTCCAGCAGGTCGCGCTTGAGGGTTTCCAGATCCGCCGGCACCTGAGCGCTGACGTTCTGCACCACAGGGATCTGCGGCGCCTGCCAGTCGATGGCGGCGATGGACTCGGCAAAGCGCTCGGCAGCCGGGCGCATCAGCTCACAGTGCGATGGCACGCTGACCGGCAGCGGCATGGCTCGCTTGGCGCCACGAGCCTTGCAGCCTTCAATGGCGCGCTCGACAGCCGCCTTGGCGCCAGCGATCACCACCTGACCCGGGGAATTGAAATTCACCGCGCTGACCACTTCGCCTTGAGCCGCTTCGGCACAAGCTGCCAGCACGTCAGCATCTTCCAGACCGAGGATGGCAGCCATGCCGCCCTGCCCGGCTGGAACGGCTTCCTGCATCAGTTGGCCACGGCGCTCGACGAGTTTTACCGCGTCCGCCAGGCTCAGGCTGCCGGCAGCGACCAGTGCGCTGTATTCACCCAGGCTGTGACCGGCAACGAAGGCCGGACGCGCACCACCTTCAGCCAGCCACAGACGCCACAGGGCGATCGAAGCGGTCAGAATGGCCGGTTGGGTTTTGTCGGTTTGATTGAGCAGCTCTTCCGGGCCCTGCTGGGTCAGTGCCCACAGGTCGTAGCCCAGAGCATCGGATGCTTCTTTGAAAGTTTCGAGGATCAGCGGATGTTGCGCGCCCAGCTCGGCCAGCATGCCGAGGGACTGCGAACCCTGTCCTGGAAAGACGAATGCGAGGGAAGCAGACATGTAACAAGCCCCTAATGATCTTGTCGTCGGAAAAATGGCATCCCGCTAGAGGGACGCAAGAAACTGACAGTTGGATGGCCCTTTGAACCGGGCGGTCACATTTAAGCATTGTCCGACGAAAACGCCTAAGACAACAAATCCTCCAGACGACCGTGCAGGCGCTCCGGAAGATTCTCCTGAATCTCGATCAACGCCCGCTGAATGGCACTCTGAAAGCCCTGAACCCCGGCGGAACCGTGACTTTTCACCACGATCCCCTGCAAGCCGAGAAAGCTTGCGCCGTTATGTCGCGCAGGCGCCAGATCAGCCTGCAGACGCTTCATCAATGGCAACGCCAAGGCACCCACGATGCGCGAAGGGAGGTTTTTCTTGAACAGGGCCTCGATGCGAGCGGCGATCATCGTCGCCAGGCCTTCGCTGGACTTGAGCAGGATATTGCCGACGAAACCGTCGCACACCACCACGTCCGCCTCGCCACGATACAGGCCGTCGCCTTCGATGAAACCGATGTAATTGATGCCTCTGGCGGCCTGCAACAAAGTCGCCGCCAGCTTGACCTGCTGATTGCCCTTGATGTCTTCGGTGCCGATATTGAGCAGCGCGACGCGCGGACGGGCAATGCCCAGGGTTTGCGCGGCCACGGAACCCATCACAGCGAATTGCAGCAGATGCTCGGCACTGCAATCGACGTTGGCGCCCAGATCGAGCAACTGGCAGTAGCCCTTCTGCGTAGGAATCGCGGCCACCATGGCCGGACGATCAATCCCCGGCAGAGTCTTGAGCACAAAGCGCGACAGAGCCATCAGCGCACCGGTATTACCGGCACTGACACAGGCCTGGACCTTGCCGTCACGCAGCAATTCGAGGGCGACACGCATCGACGAATCCGGCTTGCCACGCAGAGCCTGGGCAGGTTTTTCGTCCATGGTGATGACTTCGGACGCCGGAACAATCGTCAGGCGCGCGCGATCGGCAGCCGATTGGCCGGTGATCAATTCTTCAAGAAGGGAGGGTTGACCGACGAGGGTCAGGTGCAGCGAGGGCGTAGCAGAAAGGCAAGCAAGGCTGGCCTGAACAATGCTGCGGGGACCGAAGTCCCCGCCCATTGCGTCAATCGCGATGACTTGAGCGGACAAGTGATTACTCGTCAGCGCCCTTGTCGATCACTTTACGGCCACGGTATACGCCTTCTGGCGATACGTGGTGACGCAGGTGAACTTCACCAGTGGTTTTTTCTACAGACAGGGTGCTAGCCTCGAGAGCGTCGTGCGAACGGCGCATGTCACGGGCAGAGCGGGATTTTTTGTTCTGCTGAACAGCCATAATTGATTAACTCCTAAACGTTTGGGTCACGCTTTAACTGCGCCAATACACTGAACGGGTTGGACCGCGTTACCTCGTCCTCGCTCGGTTCGGGCTCATCTGCTCCCGCCGGCTGCTGGCATTCTTCCGGATGATGAGCAGGCACAATGGGCAAGGCGAGCAGAAGCTCCTCCTCGATCAGTGACTGCAGATCCAATGGATCTTCGCCCAGTTCCAGCACGTCATAACCTTTCGGTAACGACTGGGTATTCGCACCCTCCTTCACTACAGCGTAACTGCACTCGCTGTGGATCGGCAGGGTGACCAGCTCAAGACAACGCTGGCAAACCATTTTGACTTCGGTGTCGATAAAGCTGTGGATCACCACAGATTTACGTTCATCTCGTTCAAAAACGAGTTTGGCCTGCACCGTACCGACATCGTCGGAAAGCGGGTCGCAGAGTCTCTTCAAATCGGCCAGCAGCAGTTCACCTTGAAGGGTGGTGCCACGGTCAGCCAATTTGCGCGGGTCAACGTGAGGTGGAATCGGGTCATTCAACATAGGCGCAGCATTATAGGGATGCCCCCACCCATGTCAAAGGAAATTGTGCCCTGTCCGTCACTTGCGAGCCTCCGCTAGAATCTGCAACCTGCCTCTGGAGACGCGAATGCTGCCTTTATTACTCGCTTCAAGCTCGACCTATCGTCGGGAATTGCTCAATCGCCTGCGCTTGCCGTTCGTCTGCAGCTCGCCGGACATCGACGAAAGTCATCGCCCGGGAGAATCGGCAATCGAACTGGTCAAACGCCTCGCCGAACAGAAAGCACGGGCACTGGCCGACAGCCACCCTGCTCACCTGATCATCGGCTCCGACCAGGTCGCCGTACTCGGCGAGCGCATTATCGGCAAGCCCCACACTTTCGAAAACGCTCGCCAACAACTGCTGGCCGCCAGCGGCGCCAGCGTGACCTTCCTCACCGGCCTGGCACTGCTCAATAGCCAGACCGGCCAGTGCCAGGTCGACTGCGTGCCCTTCACTGTGCACATGCGCACACTGGATCAGGCCCGCGTCGAGCGCTACCTGCGCGCCGAGCAGCCCTACGACTGCGCCGGCAGCTTCAAGGCCGAGGGGCTGGGCGTGAGCCTGTTCCAGTCCACCGAAGGCCCGGACGCCACCAGCCTGATCGGCCTGCCACTGATTCGCCTGATCGACATGCTGCTGGCCGAAGGCGTACAGATTCCCTGACCCACAAAAAACCGGCCCTCAGGCCGGTTTTTCTTGCAGCATTCGATCAGCGTAAAGACGGGCCGTTAAAACCCATCCACATTGCCAGTTTCTCGGCAACGCTGGCTCCGAGCTTCTTCGAGAAGCGATCGAACGGCGATTCCTGAACGGTGAAATCCACCAGCTCTTTTTCGCCAATCACATCACGCGCCACCGAACTGGCATTACCCAGGCCGTCGATCAAACCCAGCGGCAGCGCCTGCTCACCCGACCAGACCAGACCGGAGAACAGCTCCGGATGATCCTTGTCCTTCAGGCGATCACCACGCCCCTGCTTGACGCTGTTGATGAACTGCTTGTGCGTGGTATCCAGCACGCTCTGCCAGAACGCTGTCTCTTCCGGCTTTTGCGGCTGGAACGGATCCAGGAACGCCTTGTGCTCGCCAGAGGTGTAAGTGCGACGCTCGACGCCAAGCTTCTCCATCGTACCGACAAACCCGTAGCCGGCTGCCGTCACGCCAATTGAGCCCACCAGACTGGCCTTGTCGGCATAAATTTGATCCGCCGCGCTGGCAATGTAATAAGCACCGGAGGCGCCCAGATCAGAAATCACCGCATACAGCTTGATATCAGGATGCAGGCCGCGCAGGCGCTTGATCTCGTCATAAACATAACCCGACTGCACTGGGCTGCCGCCCGGACTGTTGATGCGCAGGATTACGCCCTTGACCTTCTTGTCCTCGAACGCCGCGCGCAGACTGCCGACGATATTGTCGGCACTGGCAGGTTCTTTATCGGCGATCATGCCGGTGACGTCGATCAACGCGGTGTAATTGCCACTGCGCGTGGCGCTTTTCTCCATATCCATCAACGGCGTAAACAGGATCAGCGCAACGAACAGATAAACAAAGGTCAACAGCTTGAAGAAGATACCCCAGCGGCGCGAACGACGCTGCTCCTGCACGCTGGCCAGCAGAGTCTTTTCCAGCAGCTTCCAGCTTTTCGCGTCACCGTCGTCGGCGGTTGCCTTGGCCGGTGCTTTCCATTCGTCGGTCATGCCATCCACCCCAGCAAAAACGTATTAAGCCTGCTTCCCCAGCCAGGCATGCAATTCGGAAAAATGGTCGATCGACAGTCGCGGCTCGAACTGCTGCAGCGATTCGATCGACTGCGCGCCGTAGCTGACCGCCACCGAATCCATCCCCGCATTGCGCGCCATCAACAGATCAAAGGACGAATCGCCGACCATCAGCGCCTGTTCGGCACGCACACCGCAATGCGCAAGGATCTGCTCCAGCATCAGAGGGTGCGGTTTGCTTGCAGTTTCATCGGCAGCCCGGGTGATATCGAAATAATCTTCCCAGCCATTGGCCTTGAGCACCCGATCCAGCCCGCGACGATTCTTGCCGGTCGCGACCGCCAGGTGGTAACCCTGTTCGCGAAAAGACGCCATCGACTCGACTACGCCCTCGAACAACGGCGAAGGCTCGGCTTCCGCGGCGATGTAGTGATCGGCGTAATACTCGCGAAACGAGGTCATTTCAGCATCGCTGATTTCGGGATACAGCGTACGGATCGCCTCGGGCAATCCCAGACCGATAATGCCTTTGACGGCAAAGTCATCACGCAGCTCGAAACCGGAGCGCCCGGACGCCGAGTGCATTGCCTCGACAATCCGATGAATGGAATCAGCCAGCGTGCCGTCCCAATCGAAAATCAGCAGCTTGTAATCAGATGGGCGCACTCAATCGCTCCACAGTCTTGGCCCACATTTCATCGACCGGCGCCTGCAACTTGAGTTCACCGCCATCGGGCAGCGGCACGGTCAGCATGTAAGCGTGCAGGAACAGGCGCTTGCCGCCCAGATCACGAATTTCCTTACTGAAACTGTCATCGCCGTATTTGGTGTCACCGGCAATGCAGTGCCCGGCGTGCAATGTGTGGACGCGGATCTGGTGCGTGCGACCGGTGATCGGCTTGGCTTCAATCAGAGTGGCAAAATCGCCAAAGCGACGCAGGACCTTGAACACGGTCACAGACTCCTTGCCCTCCTCCTCGTCAACCTCGACCATGCGCTCACCGGAGCGCAGATTGCTCTTGCCGAGCGATGCACGGACTTGCTTGATCGAGGTCGCCCAGTTGCCGCGAACCAGTGCCATGTAGCGCTTATCGACGCCATCACCGCGCAACGCGGCATGCAAGTGACGCAACATGCTGCGTTTCTTGGCGATCATCAGCAGGCCGGAGGTATCACGGTCGAGACGGTGAACCAGCTCGAGCTCCTTGGCATCGGGACGCAACTGACGAAAGGCTTCGATAACGCCGTAATTCAAGCCACTGCCACCGTGAACCGCAATGCCGGCGGGCTTGTTGATCACGATCAGGGCCTTGTCTTCGTAGACAATCGAGGCTTCCAGGCGCTGCAACAGACCCTGGGCCAAAGGCACTGGCTCGTCGCGCTCAGGCACGCGAACGGGCGGCACGCGCACGATGTCGCCGGCCTGCAGCTTGTATTCGGGCTTGATCCGACCTTTGTTCACGCGCACTTCGCCTTTGCGCAAAATGCGGTAAATCAAGGTCTTGGGCACGCCTTTTAGCCGGGCGAGGAGAAAATTGTCGATTCGTTGGCCGGCATATTCCGGCGAGACCTCAAGCAATTGAACGCCTGGAGTCGAAGGGGCAGTAGTCGTCATGGCGCGGATGATAACAATTTTTATGGAATTGAAGCACTTAATCATTGCTGCTATAGTCGCGAACGCCGCCAAAAGCGGCCTGGACAGCGGAACCACGGTCAAAAACCGGCCCTGACCAACGCAATTCACCAGGACGCGAGGCCGTCCTACGGGGCTTTCGCTACGTAACGGTGGAGTTTGCAGCTGTAACAAGCGCAGGTGACATGAGGCCTGAATCACGCCGCAAAGCAGAGTTCTGACTCGCCACGCGAGCCATATTCACGGCCAGTTCACAAAGTGCAGTCAGCCGCGGATGACCCCGAGCGAAGACGCCGGAAACACCGCCTGAATTAGCCATGATGCGTGACCTCCCCTTTCGGAGCTCACGGTAAATGCCAACCCGCTGCGGATTCTGCGCGCGGCAGCACCCGAATTATCAGGGATACGTGTAGGGTGGAGATGCACAACCGCTGGACTGTGTAGCAACAGGTTTTATCAAGACGCTTCATCTCGTCCACAGCCACGGTTGATTCCTCCTCCTGACTGAGTGCTTAAGTAGCCACAGCAAGCAGGACGCGTACGTCGCGATAACGGCCCAATTGGCCGGACATCGCTGGACACGGGAATGGCCAACCACTCCCGACGCACCTGACACCGACCGTGAGAAGTCGTGTGTGCCGAACGCCGTTTCCGGCAGCCCGGAAACCGACGGTACTACATGAAAAGAATGCTGATTAACGCAACTCAACCCGAAGAGTTGCGTGTTGCACTGGTAGATGGCCAGCGCCTCTACGACCTGGACATCGAATCCGGTGCACGCGAGCAGAAAAAGGCCAACATCTATAAAGGCCGTATCACTCGCATCGAACCAAGCCTTGAGGCTGCCTTTGTCGATTTCGGCTCCGAGCGCCACGGCTTCCTGCCCCTCAAAGAAATCTCCCGCGAATACTTCAAGAAAGCCCCCGAAGGCCGCGTCAACATCAAGGACGTCCTGAGCGAAGGCCAGGAAGTCATCGTTCAGGTCGAAAAAGAAGAACGTGGCAACAAGGGCGCAGCCCTGACCACCTTCATCAGCCTGGCCGGTCGTTATCTGGTCCTGATGCCGAACAACCCGCGTGCCGGCGGCATCTCCCGTCGCATCGAAGGCGAAGAACGCAACGAACTGCGTGAAGCGCTGAACGGCCTGGTCGCTCCAGCCGACATGGGCCTGATCGTGCGCACTGCCGGCCTTGGCCGCAGCAGCGAAGAAATGCAGTGGGACCTCGACTACCTGCTGCAACTCTGGACCGCGATCAAGGAAGCCTCGCTGGATCGTTCCGCGCCGTTCCTGATCTACCAGGAAAGCAACGTCATCATCCGCGCCATCCGCGATTACCTGCGCCAGGACATCGGCGAAGTGCTGATCGACAGCGTTGAAGCCCAGGACGAAGCCCTGACCTTCATCCGCCAGGTGATGCCGCAGTACGCCAGCAAGATCAAGCTGTACGAAGACAGCGTTCCGCTGTTCAACCGTTTCCAGATCGAAAGCCAGATCGAGACCGCTTTCCAGCGCGTCGTCGAACTGCCGTCCGGCGGCTCCATCGTCATCGATCCGACCGAAGCCCTGGTGTCCATCGACATCAACTCGGCGCGCGCCACCAAAGGCAGCGACATCGAAGAAACCGCCCTGCAGACCAACCTTGAAGCGGCTGAAGAAATCGCCCGTCAGTTGCGCCTGCGCGACATCGGCGGCCTGATCGTCATCGACTTCATCGACATGACCCCTGCCAAGAACCAGCGCGCCGTGGAAGAGAAAGTCCGCGAATGCCTGGAAGCCGACCGCGCCCGCGTGCAGATCGGCCGCATCTCGCGCTTCGGCCTGCTGGAAATGTCCCGTCAGCGCCTGCGTCCTTCGCTTGGCGAAAGCAGCGGCATCGTCTGCCCGCGCTGCAGCGGTACCGGCATCATCCGTGACGTCGAATCGCTGTCCCTGGCGATCCTGCGCCTGATCGAAGAAGAAGCCCTGAAAGACCGCACCGCCGAAGTTCGCGCTCAAGTGCCGATCCCGGTGGCCGCGTTCCTGCTCAACGAAAAACGCAACTCGATCACCAAGATCGAACTGCGCACCCGCGCCCGCATCGTCATCCTGCCGAACGATCACCTCGAAACCCCGCATTTCGAAGTTCAGCGTCTGCGTGACGACAGCCCGGAAGCCGCGACCAACCAGTCCAGCTACGAAATCGCTGCCGCTGCCGCCGATGTCGAAGACGTCCAGCCAGCCGCCGCGACCCGCACCCTGGTTCGCCAGGAAGCCGCCGTCAAGACCGCTCCGGCCCGCGCCAACGCTCCGGTTCCGACCGAAGTCGCAGCGCCGGCCCCGGCACCTGCTCCGGTTGCCGCGCCAGAGCCAAGCCTGTTCAAAGGCCTGGTGAAGTCGCTGGTCAGCCTGTTCGCCACTAAAGAAGAGCCTGTTGCTCCGGTTGTGGTTGAAAAACCTGCCGCCGAGCGTCCGGCCCGCAACGAAGAGCGTCGCAACGGTCGTCAGCAGAGCCGCAACCGTAACGGTCGCCGCGATGAAGAACGCAAGCCTCGCGAAGAACGTGCACCGCGTGAAGAACGCGCACCACGTGAGCCGCGTGAAGAGCGTCAACCGCGAGAGCCACGTGAAGTCCGCGAGCCACGCGAATCCCGTGACGAAGCACCGGTAGCCCGTGAAGAACGCGCACCACGCGCCCCTCGTGAAGAACGTGCACCGCGTGCTCCGCGTGAAGATCGCAAGCCGCGTGGCGAGCGTGAAGAGCGCGTACGTGAACTGCGCGAACCTCTGGATGCCGCTCCGGCCGTTGCTGCCGCCGCCACCGCTGAAGAGCGTCCGGCCCGTCAGCCGCGTGAAGAACGTGCGCCACGTCCTCCGCGTGAAGAGCGTCAACCGCGTGCCGAACAGGCCGCTGCTGCCGTAGCCGAAGAAGAAATCACCACCAGTGAAGAGCAACTGCCGGAAGATGGTTCGGAGAACGCCGAAGGCGATCGTCCACGCCGCCGCTCCCGTGGTCAGCGTCGTCGCAGCAACCGTCGCGAGCGTCAGCGTGACGCCAATGGCAACGTGATCGAAGGTTCGGAAGAATCCACCGAAAACGCTGAAGCCGCCGAGCCAAGCACTGCCGATCTGGCTGCCGGCCTGGCTGTTACTGCCGCTGTTGCCAGCACCGTGATCAGCGCTCCGGCCGAAGCTCAGGCCCACGAGCAAGCTGAACGCGCCACCGCTGCAACCCTGGAAACTGCTCCAGTAGAAGCGCCGGTTGTTGAAGCAACCACTCCGGTCGAAGTAGCTGCTGCTCCGGAAGTCGAAGTGGCGCCGGTTCGCGAAGCTCAGCCTCAGGCTGAAGCGGCTGCCGAACCCGCGGTGACCTTCGAAGCACCAGCCGTAGTTGAAGAGTCGGTTGTCGAAACCGTCGCTGAAACCGTGACCGAAACCGTGCGTGAAGTTCGCGAAGAGCAGACCGCTTTCAACTGGGTGGCCGAGCCGGCTGTCGCTGAAACACCAGCGCCAGTGGTTGAAGCGCCTGCCGTGGAAGAAGCCAAGGCCGCCGAGCCAGTGGTTGTTACAGAACCAGCGCCGGTCGTAGAAGCGCCAGTCGCAGCCGAAGCGCCAGCGCCAGTTGCTGCGCCTGCTCCGGTCAGCGCCCTGACCCCAAGCGGCCGTGCGCCGAACGACCCGCGTGAAGTGCGTCGTCGCAAGCGTGAAGAAGAGCGTCTGCAGAAGGAAGCCGAACTGGCTGCCGCTGCCACCGCTGCTGCTCCAGCTGCCGAAGTGGTCGAGGCAGCCCCTGCCCCGGTCGCTGAAGAAGTTGCCGTTGAAGCCGTGATTGCCGAAGCGCCACGTTCCGTTCAGGACGCGGTCGAGCACCACGAACAGGCCCAGGAAAAAGAACACGAGCCTAAACCTCTCGTCTGATTCCGACCGCCACTAAAAAGCCCCGCCTGGTGATCCAGGCGGGGCTTTTTTTGCCTCAAGGTTTTATCAGGATGGCGGGAAAACCAGCGCATCCGGCACGTCGATATCCCACAACACCCCCGGATCATCCACCGCGACTTCAATCACCCGCCCTTGGGCGAACAACGGCCTGGCGCCCCGGTCACCGGACAAGGCCATCAGCCCTGCGGCGAACGAGCAACCAAACCCGACCGGATGCCCATAGTCACCGTTCAACGTCGGTACGCTGACCGTATCCTCGGCAATCGCCGCCACGACTCGCTCAATACTCGACGGCAGGATGAACGGCATGTCGCCCAGCACAATCAACCAGCCATCGGCATCCGGGCAAGCTGCCACACCCGCCGCGATGCTGTCGCCCATTCCCGTGGACTCGATCGAGACAATGTCGCACCCGTAAGCCTGCGCCATGCGCATCGCTTGCGGCCGCGCCTCGGTCGTCACCAGCACTCGCTTGTCGAGGCTGGCCGGCAGATTCACCAACACCTGCTCGATCACCGAACGCACCGCGCCGTCACGCCCGGTGCAATCGGCCAGCAGCTTGTCCTTGTCGGCACCCGCCACTTCGCGAAAGCGGCTGCCCTCGCCCGCCGCCAGCACAATCACTCCGATGGATCGGCTCATACACTCTCCACGGTCTTCTTCTGCTTGAGCTCGACACCATTCTTGATCGCGACGATTTCCGCCAACAGCGACAGGGCGATTTCCGCCGGGGAATGGCTGCCGATATGCAAACCGATCGGCCCGTGCAAACGGGCGATGGCCGCTTCCGACAAGCCTAGCTCAGCCAGATTTTCCCGACGTTTGCGGCTGTTGACCCGTGAGCCAAGCGCACCGACATAGAATGCTTTGGAGTCGAGCGCCGTGAGCAGCGCCATGTCATCCAGCCGTGGATCGTGAGTCAGCGCGACAATCGCCGTGCGCTCATCGGTCTGGATATTCAGCACCGCCTCGTCCGGCATGCCGGGCACAAACCGCCCATGCTGCTCTTCCCAGCCATAGACGAACTCGGTACGTGGATCACAGATCAGCACTTCGAAATCCAGCAGTCGCGCCATCTCGGCCACATACCGCGACAACTGCCCGGCGCCGATCAACAGCAGGCGCCAGCGCGGACCGTAAATGGCGCGCAGGGTCTGGCCGTCGAAGCTCAAGGTGTCAGTCTTGCCGGCCGGGCGCAACACCACCTCACCAGTGCCGATGCTCAGCTCGCGAGCGACAATTTCGTGGGCCTCGCAGCGGGCCAGCAACTCGGCGACCCACGCCGGATCACCGACCCGTTCCTCGGTCAGGCGCAGGGTGCCGCCGCAAGGCAGGCCGAAGCGCGCGGCTTCTTCCTGCGTCACGCCGTAGGTGATCAACTGCACCGGCGGTCCGTCGGTGCTGATTCGCCCATCGTGCAGCCGGGCAATCAGATCGTCTTCGACGCAACCGCCGGACACCGAGCCGATCACCACGCCATCTTCGCGCAGCGCCAGCATCGCGCCGGGTGCCCGGGGCGCGGTGCCCCAGGTCTGCACCACGGTGAACAACACCACCCGCTGCCCGGCACGACGCCATTCGAGCACGCTACGCAGGACATTCAGATCGGCGCTGTCCATCACGCTTGCGCCTTCTGCCAGCCCTGCAACTGGTAGCGCACCGGCAGGTTGCGAATGCGTTGGCCAGTGGCAGCGAAGATCGCGTTGCACAGTGCCGGCGCAATCGGCGGTACGCCCGGCTCACCGACACCACCCAGCGGCACCTCGCCCGGCGGCGACACCAGATGCACCGCCACTTCCTTCGGCGCCAGCGACATGCGCGCCACTTCATACATATGGAAGTTGTCCTGTTGCACCTTGCCGTCCTTGAAGCTGATTTCGCCCCACACGGCATTGCCCAGGCCCATCACACAAGCGCCTTCGAACTGCGAACGGATCCGCTCAGGGTTGATTTGCGGCCCGCAATCCACGGCGATATCGGCCTTGTGCACGATCAGCGTGCCATCGTCCTTGACCTCGACCTCAATCACCGCCGCCACATAAGTCACGAAGCTGTAATGCACTGCCAGCCCGAGGCCGCGCCCTTTGGGCAATTTGCGCCCCCAACCGGCGGCCTTGGCCGCGGTTTCCAGCACGGTGCGCATGCGCCCGGTGTCGATCGGATAACGCTCGGGGGATTCGCCGTAGTTCCATTCTTCACTGAGCGTGCGCGGGTCGATCTGCCGATCCGGGCCGAGCAATTTGATCTGGTACTTGAGCGGGTCTTCCTTGGCCTTGTGCGCCAGTTCGTCGACGAAGCTCTGGATCGCAAAACCATGGGGAATGTTCGACACCGAGCGATACCAGCCCACCCGCGTATGCACCGTGGCCTCAGGGTTTTCCAGGCGCACGTTGGGAATCGCGTAGGCCATGTTGGTGAAGCCCATGCCCAGCTCAAACGCGGCTTCGTGATTCATGCCCGGCGCAAACAGCGCGGTGATGCTCGGCGCCACCGTGCGGTGCAGCCAGGCGGACGGCAAACCGTCCTTGCCCACACCGGCCTTGAGGTATTCGGCCGACACGGTGTGGAAATAGGAATTGTGGATGTCGTCTTCGCGCGTCCACTGGACCCGTACAGCCTTGCCGGGAAATTCCTTCGCCAGAATGGCAGCTTCAACAACGAAATCCGGCTTGGACTTGCGACCGAAACCACCGCCGAGCAGCGTCACGTTGAAGGTCACGTTATCGAACGGCAAACCGAGGCGTTCAGCGATCCGCTCACGGGTGACCTGCGGTGCCTGACTCGGCGCCCAGGCCTCGCACACGCCTTCTTTATAGCGAGCGATGGCGACCATCGGCTCCATCGGTGCCTGGGCCAGATGCGGCAAGTAATAAGAGGCTTCGAGGGTACTGGCGGCACTGCCGATGGCTTTATCGATGTCGCCGGTATTGCGCACCACTTTGCCCGGTTTCAGCGAAGCGGCTTCGATCTCCTTGCGATAGGCAACGGAGTCGTAACTGGCATTCGGGCCATCGTCCCACTCGATTTTCAGCGCTTCACGGCCCTTCAATGCCGCCCAGGTATTGCTGGCCACCACGGCCACGCCGCCCAACGGCTGAAATTCCGAAGGCAAAGGCCGCGGTTCGATCTGGATGACTTTGAGTACGCCCGGCACTTTCAGCGCGGCGCTGTCATCCACCGATTTGACCTTGCCACCGTACACCGCCGGACGCGCAATCACCGCAAACAGCATATCGTCGAAATGCACGTCGGCCCCGTAAACCGCACGGCCATTGACGATGTCGGCACCGTCGATGGCTTTGGTGCCTTCCTTGCCGATGTAACGGAACTCCGACGGCTGCTTGAGCCGCAGGCTGTCTCGGCCCGGAACCGGCAGCGCACTGGCCGCAGCGGCCAGCTCACCGTAACCCAGCTCGCGCCCGGACGGTGTGTGAATGACTTTGTGCAGTTGCGCGTGGCACTCACTGACCGGAACCTTCCACTGCGCGGCGGCTGCCTGCTCCAGCATGGTCCGGGCAGCGGCGCCGCAACGACGCATCGGTTCGTACCAGTGACGCATGCTGCGCGAGCCATCGGTGTCCTGATTGCCGAAGCGCACCTCATCACCCGGCGCCTGCTGAACCTTGACGTGGGCCCAGTCGGCTTCCAGCTCATCAGCGACCACCATGGTCAGGCTGGTGCGCACGCCCTGGCCCATTTCCGAGCGGTTGCAGACCACAGTCACCGTACCGTCGGCGGCAATGCTGACGTAGACCTTCGGATCATCGATCCAGCCGTTGGGCATGCCATCGGCACCGAACTTCTTCGGTTTGTCTTCGGCCAGCGCATCCTGCCAGCCCCAGCTCGCCGCCAGCACCAGCGCACCGGTAGCGCCGACACCTTTGAGGAAGCCCCGGCGACTCAGGTTACTCAGGGCAAAATCGTTCGGTAGACGGCTCATGCCTTGGCCTCCTTCAAGTGAGTGGATGCCTGACGGATCGCAGTCTTGATCCGGTTGTAGGTACCGCAGCGGCAGATGTTGCCGACCATCGCCTCTTCAATCTGCTCGTCGCTTGGGTTCGGGTTGGTCTTGAGCAACGCGGTGGCGGACATGATTTGCCCGCCCTGGCAGTAACCGCATTGGGCCACAGCCGTGTCGAGCCAGGCTTGCTGGACGATCTGGCCAACCGGGTCGGCATGCAGATTGTCGATGGTGGTCACGTTCTGCCCGACCACCGAACCGATCGGCGTGATGCAACTGCGCGCCGGCGCGCCGTCGATATGAATGGTGCACGCACCGCACAGGCCCATGCCGCAGCCGAACTTGGTGCCGTTGTAACCGGCGACGTCACGGATCGCCCACAACAGCGGCATGTCCTCGGTGACATCGAGTGGATGGTCTTGACCATTGAGTTTCAGGGTAATCATGGGCACGCCCGCATATTCATGGAGGTTATGGGGTCGAGCAATCTGCCGCCGGAAATCAGCGGTGGGTTCACGCAGATCGACTCAGGCTAATGAGGCTCTCTTGTGCAGACGCAAACGTCTGCACCGGGCCTTTGGTGGAGCAAATGGTTGTATCGTTAGCTGGCTAAGTTAACCCGGGATTAACAAAAAAGCCCTGCACTTTTTAAATAATGCAGGGCTTTGGATTGAGCCTTGAAAGCGTAGCCTCAATAACGGTTGGGCTCCATTTCCAGCTCGACATTGAAACGTTCTGCAATGTCTTTCTGGATACGCTGCGCCAGATCGAGCAATTGCAGCCCGGTCGCCGCGCCGTAGTTGACCAGCACCAGCGCCTGCAATTTATGCACGCCGGCATCGGCCTCACGGAAACCTTTCCAGCCCGCGCGCTCGATCAGCCAGCCGGCCGCCAGTTTCATCTGCCCGTCCGGTTGCGCGTAGGCCACCAGATCCGGGTGCTGTTGCTTGATCTGTGCGACCACGGCCGCCGACACAAGCGGGTTCTTGAAGAAGCTGCCGGCATTGCCGAGCACCGCCGGGTCCGGCAGTTTTTCGCTGCGGATGCTGCAAATGGCGCGGCTGACGTCTGTCGGCGTTGGTTGTTCGATACCCTGCTCGGTCAGGCGCTGACGCACCGGGCCGTATTCCAGGTGTAGATGGGCGACTCGATCCAGTGCGAAGCGCACCCGCAGGATCAGCCAACGACCCGGCTGCTGCTTGAACACGCTATCGCGGTAGGCGAAGTTGCACTCTTCCAGACTGAAGTCGCGCAGCTCGCCGGTCTGGCGATCCAGCGCCGTCAGGCCGGCGAACACATCCTTGATCTCGACACCGTAGGCACCGATGTTCTGCATCGGCGCGGCGCCGACGGTGCCGGGGATCAGGCTGAGGTTTTCCAGACCCGAAAAACCCAGCGCCAGCGTGTGCTGGACAAACGGATGCCACGGCTCACCCGCCTCGGCTTCGATGACCACGCGATTGCCATCGTCGCTGAGGACGCGGATGCCACGAGTGGCCATGCGCAGCACCAGCGCCGGGATGTCCGCCGTGAGCAACAGATTGCTGCCGCCGCCGATCACCAGCAATGGCACATCGTGAGCGATCGCGTAAGCCAGGGCTTCACGCACATCCGCATCACTGTGGGCCTCGGCAAACAGCTGCGCGCGAACGTCCACGCCAAAAGTGTTGAACGGTTTCAAGGAAACCTGAGGGTGTACCTGCAAACTCATAACCGGCCCTTCACTTCAACCAGCAACCGGTCGCAGGCGCGCTCGATCAGATCCAATACCTGCTCGAACCCCTGATCGCCGTCGTAATACGGATCCGGCACCTCGTCGACTTCACCTTCGTAACGGCGCAGGAACAAGTCCAGCTCGGCCTTGCCGGTGGACGGTCGCAAGGCCTTGAGGTTGCGCAGGTTGCTGTTGTCCATGGCGAGGATCAGGTCGTAGCTGGCGAAATCGGCGCGGCTGACCTGCTGAGCGCGTTGCGCCGAAAGGTCATAGCCACGCAGTCTGGCCGCAGCCTGGCTGCGCTTGTCCGGCGGATTGCCGACGTGCCAGTCGCCGGTGCCGGCGGAGGCCACTTCGACCTGATCCGCCAGCCCCGCTTCGCGCAATTTATGGCGCAAAACGCCTTCGGCGGTGGGCGAACGGCAGATATTGCCCAGGCACACGAACAGAACGCGCATCAGGCCTCCAGCAGGCGACGGACGCGCTCGAGGTCTTCGGCGGTGTCGACCCCGGTCGGCGGTGCGATCAAGGCGTCAGCCACATGAATCCGCACGCCGTGCCACAAGGCACGCAGTTGTTCGAGAGATTCGGTATTTTCCAGCCAGCACGGCCCCCAGCTCACGAAGTCCTGAAGGAAGCCGGCGCGGTAGGCATAGATGCCGATGTGACGGCGATACGGCACGCCTTCCGGCAGCACGTCACGGCTTTTGGCGAACGCGTCGCGGGCCCATGGCAGAGTCGCGCGACTGAAGGTCAGCGCCAGACCGTTGAGGTCGCTGACGACCTTGACCACATTCGGGTTGAACAGGGTTTCGACGTCTTCGATCGGCTCGGCCAGGGTGGCCATGCGCGCTTCGGTATGGGCCGCGAGGTTGGCAGCGACCTGATCGATCACGCTCGGCGGGATCAGCGGTTCGTCACCCTGCACGTTGACCACGATGGCATCCGGTTCCAGACCCAGCTTCGCGGCCACTTCGGCCAGACGATCGGTGCCGGAGTTGTGATCTTCACGGGTCAGCACCACTTCGGCGCCGAAAGCCTTGCAGGCTTCGACGATGCGCGCATCGTCAGTCGCCACGACCACGCGGCTGGCGCTGCTTTTGCTCGCCTGCTCCCAGACGTGCTGGATCATCGGCTTGCCGGCGATGTCCAGCAGCGGTTTGCCCGGCAGGCGGGTCGAGGCGTAGCGCGACGGGATGACAACGGTGAAGGCTGTGGTCATTTATCCAGACGCTCGTCGGTGGTCAGGGTGCGGGCTTCGCTTTCCAGCATGACCGGGATGCCATCACGGATCGGGTAGGCCAGGCCGGCGCCCTTGCTGATCAGTTCGGTCTTGTCGGCGCTGAGCTTGAGTGGGCCTTTGCAGATCGGGCAGGCGAGGATGTCGAGCAATTTGGTGTCCATGAACATTCCCTGGATAAAAACGGTTTAAGGCAAAAGACGATCCGGCAACAGGCGCATCAGTTGCGTGTCGAACCAGGCCACGAAGGCCGGCGACGGCACGGCATCGACCGCCAGGTACCACCAGTCGGCGGCAGCGAAGGTGCGGCACTTCACCGCGTCCTTTTCGGTCATCACCAGCGGCAATGACGGCGTGAAACTCAAGGCCTGCACGCTGTATTCGGCGTGATCGGCAAATGCGTGGGGCACAGGTCGCCAGTCTAGCGCTTCGAGGGTATTGAAGAAACGTTGCGGATTACCGATCCCGGCCACCGCATGCAGCGACTGTCCGGCTGGAAAATGATCGAG
Source organism: Pseudomonas fluorescens (assembly GCF_012974785.1). Lineage (GTDB taxonomy): Bacteria > Pseudomonadota > Gammaproteobacteria > Pseudomonadales > Pseudomonadaceae > Aquipseudomonas > Aquipseudomonas fluorescens_BT. The sequence continues at coordinate 4,593,796 of NZ_CP027561.1, forward strand.
GGGCTGGCGTTCGCCGCTGAGCAGATTGACCAGCGCCGTGGGTTGCAGACGGAAGGCGAAACCGCCGTCGCGATCCTCGGGGGCGCCATTGAACAGTACGCCATCGACGCTTTGCAGACGCTCAATGGGTTCGCGCAGGGGGCCGGCGGGCAGACAGCGCTTGTTACCGAGCCCACGGGCGGCATCGATCAGCACCAGCTCAAGGTCACGCGCCAGACGATAATGCTGCATGCCGTCGTCGGACAGGATCAAGTCCAGCGGCTCGCTGGCCAGCAAGGCTTTGACGGCAGCGCCGCGATTCGGGTCGATCATCAGCGGCACACCGGTACGCTGCACGATCAGCAACGGTTCGTCGCCGGCGATGTCGGCGTCTTGATCGGCTTCGACCCGCCACGGCAATTGCGGCGGCTTGGCGCCGTAACCGCGACTGACCACACCGACCCGCAGCCCGCTGCGTCGACAGTGTTCGATCAGCCACAGGATCATCGGCGTCTTGCCGGTGCCGCCAACGGTGATGTTGCCGACCACGATCACCGGCACCGGCGATTGATAGATCTCGCCTTCGCCGTCGAGAAAACGCTGACGCTTGCCGGCCACGACGCGGCGGTACAGCCACTCCAGCGGCCGCAACAGCGTCAGGGCCGGGTGCCCCTCGTACCACGCGGCGAGCAGACGATCGGACATGGCCATCAGGATTTGGGCGCCGCCTCGACCGTGGTCATGCGCAAATGGCTGAAACCGAGCTTGCCGGCCGCATCCATGGCGGTAATCACGGATTGGTGCTGAGTCTTGCCGTCAGCACTGATCGACAACGGCATGTTGGTGTCGCCGTTGGATTCTTTCTGCATGGCTTCCATCAGGGTGGCCAGATCGTTTTTCGGCAGAATCCTGTTGTTCACCGAGAACACGCCTTCAGCGCTGATGGCCACGTCCAGTTGCTTGACCTGCTGATCCTCGGCCGGCGAGCCGCTCACGGCTTCCGGCAGGTCGACGCGCAACTGGGTTTCGCGGGTGAACGTAGTGGTCACGACGAAAAACAGCAACAAAATGAACACCACGTCGATCAGCGACGCGAGGTTGATATCGATGGTTTCCCGGGGTTTGCGACGGAATTTCACGCTTTGCCCCCGGCCAGATCGACGTCACGGTCGCCCTGCACCACTTCCACCAGTTTGATCGCTTCCTGTTCCATGCCCACCACCAGCTCATCGATGCGGCGTTGCAGGAAACGGTGGAAGAATACCGACGGGATACCGACCATCAGACCCGCTGCCGTGGTGATCAGCGCCTTGGAGATACCACCGGCCAGCACCGAAGCATTGGTGGTCATGCCGGAACCGGTGAAGGCACTGAAAATATCGATCATGCCCAGCACCGTACCCAGCAGACCCAGCAACGGCGACATGGCGGCGATGGTGCCCAGCGCATTGACGTAACGCTCCAGCTCGTGGATGACCCGGGCGGCGGCTTCTTCAATGCACTCTTTCATGATCTCGCGACCATGCTTGGAGTTGGCCAGGCCCGCGGCGAGGATTTCACCCAGCGGCGAGTTGGCGCGCAATTCCTTGAGTTTTTCCTTGTTGAGCTGCTTGTCCTTGATCCAGACCCAGACCTGACCCAGCAGATGCTCGGGGGTGACGCGACTGGCGCGCAGCGTCCACAGGCGCTCCGCGACGATCGCCATGGCAGCGATGGAACTCAGAATGATCGGCAACATCATCCAGCCGCCGGATTTGACCAATTCCCACACAGTGACAGCCCCCTCGAAAAAGTGCGCCACTTTAACATACCGGTTCGCGATAAAGACCCGTCGCCCCGACGACCGTGCGCGACCCGTGCTCAACGGTACTCGGCCCCCGGCAGCGGCGGCTCTCGCCAGAACCGGCGCTGCTGACGCATAGACCGGGCCGGCTGGAATCTGCCCAGTTGCAGATGAATGGCACCCTGCTCCGCGCTGTCATGGATGCGCAGGCCCAGCTTGCGGTAACGGGCGATGACCGTCGGATGCGGATGCCCGAACGAGTTGCCGTGCCCCCGGGAGATCAGCACGTCCCGCGGCTGCAAAACCTTGAGCAACGCCATTGATGAGGAACTGCGGCTGCCATGGTGCGGGGCCTGCAGCCATTGAGTCGGAACCGCCAGCACGCTATTGAGCAAGTCCCGTTCGGCAGCGGTGTCGATATCGCCGGTCAGCAGCAACCGCTCGCCGTTGGCTTCGATCTGCAGGACGCAGGAGCGCTGGTTGCTGTCTTGTGCGCCGGCCCACTGCCATAGATGGAAGGCAACGCCGTCCCACTGCCATTGCCGACCGCTTTCACAGGTTTCAGCGCTCAGCGCTTCGGGCAGCCCTGGCGGATCGCCGCTGATCACCCGGCTGACCGGCAAGCCGTTTGCCACGGCCAGTGCCCCACCGGCATGGTCGGCGTCGGCATGACTGAGCAGCATCAGGTCCAGTCGCGCCACACCCAGTTTGTGCAAGGCCGGCAACACTACGCGCTCACCGACGTCGAAATCGCCGAAACGCGGGCCAGTGTCGTACAGCAATGTGTGGTGACGGGTGCGGATCAGAATCGCCAATCCCTGGCCGACGTCGAGTTGCCAGACATCCGCCACACCTTCGGCCAGTCGCTCCCGGGGCGGCAATGCCAGCACCAGCAGCAAGGGCCAGCCCAAGGGACGCAATGGAACACCTCGGGGCAGCAACAACAGCACGGCACCGATGCAGCCCAGAGCCAGGATCCATCCCGGCATCGAGACTGCAACCCATGCCGGCCAGCGCCCGGCAATCAAGGCCAGAGCCCGGAACAATCCATCGACCAGCCCGCCGGCCAGCCATAACAGACCTTCGCCGATATAGGGAATCGGCAACAACAAAGTGCCAAGCAACGCCGGCGGGAGCACCGCAAAACTGATCCACGGTACCGCCAGCAGATTGGCCAATGGTCCGCTGAGGCTGATCGGCAGGCCCTGGATCAGCAACACCGGGCACAAACCGATTGCGATCAGCCATTGGGCTCGCGTCCAGGTCTGCCACCAGCGCCACGGCCCCAGACGACCGCCGAAGGTAAAAATCAGCACCGCCACCGCCGTGAAGGACAGCCATAATCCTGGACGCAGACTGGCCAGCGGGTCCATCAACAACACCCCGTTGAAGGCCAGCAACAACGGCCACCAGGCACCCAGATGGCGAAATCGCAATCGCCACAGCAACACCAGCGCAACCATCACACAGGCCCGCCGTACCGGCACATCGAATCCTGCCAGCAAGCCGTAACCCAGCGCCGCCGAGAATGCGAGACCACACGCCCACGGCAGCCATGGCCAACGCAATGGCCACAGACCGAATCGCGCCAGCCCGGCGATCAGCCCATACATCACCGCCGCCAGCAGACCGATGTGCTGTCCGGAAATCACCAACAGGTGCACGGTGCCGGTGTCCTGCAGGATCTGCCAGTCCTCGCGACCGAGTCCCGAGCCGTCACCCAGCACCAACGCCGTCAGCGCTGCGCCCCGCCCCTGAGTGTCCACTTCCAGCAGGCGCTGTCGGATGCCGTCCCGCCAGGCCCACTGCGCCGCCGCCAGCCGGTTGCCGTCCTTCACCGTGCCGGTGGCGCCGATGCGTTGCGCCAACAGCCAGGCTTCGTAATCGAAGGCATCGGGATTGAGCAGCCCGCCGGGACGCTTGAGTTTCACGGCCAGCCTCCAGCGCTCGCCACTGTTGACCGGTGGCCCGGCGTACCAGGCCAGGCGCATCAGCGATGGCAGTTTCCCGTGACGCGAACGGGCATCGGCCAGTTCAAACCGCACGACCCCGTCGCCGCTCTGCGGCAGGCCGACCACCCGCCCCTCCACCCAGCGCGTTTCACCATCCAGCTCCAGCGGCAGCCGATCATCCAGCGCCCACTGCGCACCGATGCACGACCAGACGAAGCCGAACAGCAAAAATGCCAGCGGATAGCTGCGAAACGGCAACAGCATCAGTGCCACCACCGGCAGCAACAGCACCCATCCGACCGGCGGCAACGCCGGCAAAAAAACCGGGGCCAGCAGACCGACTGCCAGCGCCATCATCCCTGTGCGCATATGCCCGTCCTTGAGAGTCCCCTCTTCAGGCATAGCCCCTGTGGAGCGCAGGCGTCGTCAACAATTGTCACAAAGTCTGAATGGGCGGTTCGTAGAATCCAGACATACTTGCCGCCTTAACCGACCGAGAAGCCTTATGCCCCGGCGCTTATTCAAACGTTACATGCCCGACCCGACGAGCATCAGGGAACATAAATCCTTACGCTTTCTCGGCACGTTGCTGCATGACCCGAACCTCTGGCACCTCAACCGACATTCCGTGGCCCGTGCCATGGCCGTTGGCCTGTTCGCCGCGTTCCTGCCGATTCCGGCGCAAATGCTGGTGGCCGCCGTCCTCGCGATCATGGTGCGCGGCAACATGCCGATTGCCGTCAGCCTGGTTTGGCTGACCAATCCGATCACCATGCCGGCGGTGTTCTTCTGTACGTATCAGGCCGGGGCCTGGCTGATGGATGTCCCCGCCCGCACGCTCCCCGACGAGTTGACCTGGGAATGGATCAGCGGCGAACTCTCGACACTGTGGCAACCGTTCCTGCTCGGCTCGGTGGTGGTCGGGCTGGTGCTGGGCGCCCTCGCCTATTGCCTGGTGATGATGTACTGGCGCTGGTGGGTGGCCCGGCAATGGGCGCGACGAAAGAAAAGTCGCCGGTCCTGAATGCAAAACGGCCTCCGTGCAGGAGGCCGTTTTTGTTGCAGCACTGATCGAATCAGGTACGCATGCCGCGCCCGCTCACCAGCAGCCGCGCGCAACCGAAATACAGCACCACGGTTGCCACCAGCATGAAGGTGATCGCGATACCGATGCGGATATCCGACACGCCCAGGATGCCGTAACGGAAGGCGTTGACCATATGCAGCACCGGGTTGGCCAGCGACACGGTCTGCCAGAACGGCGGCAGCAAGGTGATCGAGTAGAACACACCACCGAGGTAGGTCAGCGGGGTCAGCACAAACGTCGGGATAATCGAAATGTCATCGAAGTTGCGCGCAAACACGGCGTTGATGAAACCCAGCAGCGAGAAGATCGTGGCCGTCAGCACCACCACCAGCACGGTGACACCCAGGTGATGCACCTGCAGGCTGGTGAAAAACAGCGACAGGATCGTCACGATGACGCCCACCATCAGGCCGCGCAGCACGCCGCCGAGGGTGTAGCCGATCAGGATCGTGTGCGGCGATACCGGCGACACCATCAGTTCTTCGATGGAACGCTGGAACTTGCTGCCGAAGAAACTCGACACCACGTTGCCGTAGGAGTTGGTGATCACCGACATCATGATCAGCCCCGGCACGATGTATTCCATGTAGGAGAAACCACCCATGCCGCCGATCTGTTTGCCGATCAGGTTACCGAAGATCACGAAGTACAGAACCATGGTGATCGCCGGCGGCAGCAGGGTCTGCGGCCAGATCCGCGTGAAGCGCCGGACCTCGCGGTAAACGATGGTGTTGAGGGCGACGAGGTTGGGGCGCAGTTCGGAACTCATACCGCCACCTTCGACAGATTTTTCTCCACCAGGGACACGAACAACTCCTCGAGGCGATTGGTTTTATTGCGCAGGCTCAGCACTTCGATGTTCTGCAGGGCCAGTTGGCCGAACAACGCAGTGATGCCCATGGACTTGTCGACCTGGACTTCCAGGGTATGCGCATCCACCAAACGGGACGGATAACCGACCAGTTGCGGCGCAACCGCCAGATCGTTCTTGAGGTCGAGCAGGAAGGTCTCCACATGCAGTTGCCCGAGCAACTGACGCATGCTGGTGTTCTCGACGATGGTGCCGTGGTCGATGATGCCGATGTTGCGGCACAGTTGTTCAGCCTCTTCCAGATAGTGCGTGGTGAGGATGATGGTGATGCCTTTCTGATTCAGTTCGGTGAGGAACGTCCACATCGAACGGCGCAGCTCGATATCCACCCCGGCCGTCGGTTCGTCGAGGATCAGCAGGCGCGGTTCATGCACCAGTGCCCGGGCAATCATCAAGCGGCGTTTCATGCCGCCGGACAACGAACGCGAAGGCACATCGCGCTTGTCCCACAGGCCGAGCTGGGTCAGGTACTGCTCGGCGCGTTCCTTGGCGATTTTCGCCGGAATGCCGTAGTACCCGGCCTGGGTCACGACGATGTCGAAGGTTTTTTCGAACTGGTTGAAGTTGAATTCCTGGGGGACCACGCCGATCGAGCGCTTGAGCGCTGCGGGGTTCTTGTCCAGATCGTGGCCGAAAATATTCACCGTGCCACTGGTCTTGTTCACCAGGGTCGAAAGAATGCCGATGGTCGTGGATTTGCCGGCGCCGTTGGGGCCGAGCAACGCGAAGAAGTCACCTTCGGCGACGTCCAGATCGATACCACTCAAGGCCTGGAACCCGTTGCCGTAGGTTTTGGTTAGCTGCCGGATGGACAGAGCGGAACTCATATCGGATTACGCACCAAGAAGAGAAAAAGGACTGAATGACGGCGGGCGGCGAGGGAGACAACCGCGGCGCACAAGCGCAATGGTGCTTGCCGCCGCCGCACAAGTACAGTCAAGTGTGTCGATAGTAGGTATTAAGTCAACGCGGTCATGACGGCTTTGCGATACGCCGGACGCTGCTTCAGTCGCGCGTACCAGGCCTCCAGATGCGGCATCGGCGCACGCTCGATCGGCATCTCGAACCAGGCATAAATGAAACTGCCGAGGGGAATGTCGCCCATGCCGATTTCACTGCCGGACAGGTACGGCTGGTTTTTCAGGGCCTGATCGGCCATCGCCAGCAAGCCTTCACATTCCTTGATCGCGGCATGAATCGCCGGCCAGTCCTGCTTGTCCGCCGGCGTGCGCAAAACGCCCCAGAACACCGTGCGAAATGGCCCGGCGAAACTGGACGTGGTCCAGTCCATCCATTTGTCAGCGGTGGCGCGGGTCTGTGGATCCGTCGGATACCACGCAGTGTCGGCCGCATGTTTTGCCAGCAGGTAACGCACGATGGCATTCGATTCCCACAACACGAAACCATCGTCCTGAATCACCGGCACCCGCCCGTTCGGGTTCATCGCCCGGTACTCCGGCGTGTCGACCACACCAAACGCGCCACCGGCATCGATGGCCTCGTAGGCCAGCCCGAGCTCTTCGGCAGCCCACAACGGCTTTCTGACATTCGACGAATTCTTGCGACCCCAGATCTTCAGCATGACCGCCTCTTTTCCATTGAGTGGGCGAGCAGCATACGCCGGATCAGCGGCTGCCGACATTACCGCGCATGTCACTGGACAGTGGCGTCTGCTGATCGTTGAACAGGTGCGGATAGCATTTGTGCAGATGTTCGAAAAAAAAGGATTCCGGTACATCGGCGAACTGGCCGTGGTCGACCAGGTACTCCATCAGCAGCGCGCCATCGCTGTTGTACGGATGGAAAACGCTGTCGTTCATACCGTCGAATTCCAGCGGCGCAACGTTGAACATTTCGCAGAGCTTCTGGTTGAACGCGGGTGTGGCTTTCACCCAGCGCTCATTGAGAAACAGTTCGGTATAACCATGCATGGCGAACACTTCGCTTCTCAGCAGTTCAAGCAGACGCGGCGTCGACAGATGATTTTTCACATCCGCCAGACCAATGCGTGCGGGGATCCCGCAATGACGCGCACAACCGGCGAGCAACGTGGCCTTGGGCACGCAATAACTTTCACCCGCCGCCAGCGCGTAGCTGCCGCGCAAGGTCTGCGGGTCGCGGCTGAAGGTGTACATGTTGTAACGCACCGCCTCGCGCACGGCGTAATAAAGACTGATCGCCTGCGCCAGCGGATCGCGACTGGTACCACGGTGCTGTTCTGCGAACTCCACCACCGAGGGGTGGTCACTATCGATGAAGCGGCCGGGACTCAGATATTCGCGCATGACGACATTCTCCTGGGTGAACCCGGAGTCTAGCGAGAGGATCAGCACAGAGATAACGACGTTTCGGCCAAACATGGACGCAAAGCCGCGGAGTCAGCGAACGATTTCCCACGGGTGTTGCCCACCGAAACTACAAAAGCCGTCCAAGGTTTCCCACGAACTCAATCACCTTGCTCTGACCACCCTGATTTGCAGATGCCGTCTAAGCTCTGGAGGGTCGTTCGCCCTGGTTCACGGAGGATTAAATATGCTGTTGTTGTGGATACTGGTTCTGATCGTCGGCGTGGCGTATCTGGCCCACCGACGCATCGCCCCGCTGCCTGCACTGGGCATCGTTGCCGCTTACCTGTTAGCGATGGGGATTTTCAGCCACGCACCGGGCTGGTTGCTGCTGATCTTCTGGGTCGTGCTGGCCCTCGTGGCCGCCCCGCTGCTCTTACCTGACCTGCGCCGCAAACACTTCACCGCGCCGCTGTTCAGTTGGTTCCAGAAAACCCTGCCACCGATGTCGCAGACCGAACGCGACGCGATCGACGCCGGCACGGTGTGGTGGGACGGCGAACTGTTCAGCGGCCGTCCGGACTGGGACAAGCTGCTGTCCTATCCCAAGGCGCAGTTGAGCGACGAGGAACAGGCGTTCATCGACGGCCCGACCGAAGAGCTCTGCGCGATGGTTACCGACTGGCAGATCGGCCAATCGATGGACCTTCCACCCGAAGCGTGGACTCACATCAAGGAACACGGTTTCTTCGCCCTGATCATTCCCAAGGAGTTCGGCGGCAAGGGATTCTCTGCCTACGCCCACTCCCAGGTGGCGATGAAACTGGCGACCCGCAGCGGCGACCTCGCCTCCACCGTGATGGTGCCCAACTCCCTCGGCCCGGCCGAACTGCTGCTGCATTACGGCACCGACGAACAACGTAATCATTACCTGCCGCGACTGGCCCGGGGCGACGATATTCCGTGCTTCGCGCTGACCGGTCCACTCGCCGGCTCCGATGCCGGCGCCATGCCTGACACCGGGATCATCTGCAAAGGCCAGTGGGAAGGCCAGGAAACCCTCGGCCTGCGCCTGAACTGGGAAAAACGCTACATCACCCTCGGCCCGGTCGCGACCTTGCTTGGCCTCGCCTTCAAGGCCTATGACCCGGATCACTTGCTTGGCGACAAGGAAGACCTGGGCATCAGCCTGGCATTGATTCCGACCGATACTCCCGGCGTGGAAATCGGTCGTCGCCACTTGCCGCTGGGTGCGGCGTTCATGAACGGCCCAAATTCCGGCAAGGACGTGTTCATCCCGCTGGATTTCCTCATCGGCGGCCAGGACATGCTCGGCAAAGGCTGGATGATGCTGATGAACTGCCTGTCGGTCGGGCGTTCGATCTCGCTGCCGGCGGTGGGCACCGGCGCGGCCAAGTTCACCAGTCTGGTGACCGGGCAGTACGCGCAGATTCGTGAGCAATTCAACGTTCCACTGTCCGCGTTCGAAGGCATTCAGGAAGCCATGGCGCGCATCGGTGGCAACGCCTGGATGATGGACGCCGCAAGGATGCTGACCGCCAACGCAGTGGATCTGGGCGAGAAGCCTTCGGTGCTGTCGGCAATCCTCAAGTACCACCTCACCGAACGCGGTCGCGAGTGCATCAGCCACGCCATGGATGTGCACGGTGGCAAGGCGATCATCATGGGTCCGAACAACTACCTGGGTCGCAGCTGGAACGGCGCACCGATCTTCATCACGGTGGAGGGCGCGAACATTCTTTCGCGCAACCTGATGATCTTCGGCCAGGGCGCGATCCGCTGCCATCCGTTCGTGCTCAAGGAAATGGCCCTCGCCGGGCGTGAAGACAAGGATCAGGCACTCAAGGAGTTCGACGGCCTGCTGCTCAAGCACATCGGATTTGCCGTGAGCAACGCTGCCAGCACGCTGGTATTGAACCTTGGTTTCGGCCACTTCGAACACGCACCGGGAGACAAGCTCAGCCAGGGTTATTTCCGCGCGCTCAACCGTCAGGCTGCCGCGTTTGCCATGCTCGCCGACCTGAGCATGATGCTGCTGGGTGGCGAGCTGAAGCGCCGCGAACGGCTGTCGGCCCGTCTGGGCGATGTGCTGAGCAACCTGTATCTCGCCTCCGCAGCGCTCAAGCGTTATCACGACCTTGATTCCCCGGCGTACATGGAACCGCTGTTCACCTGGGCCATGGAAGAAAGCCTCGGCCAGTCGGAAAAGGCACTCGATGAACTGCTGACCAACTTCCCGAACCGGGTCTTCGGTTGCCTGTTGCGGGTGATCGTGTTCCCGTTCGGTCGCCGCCACAAAGGCCCGTCAGACAGACTCGGTGCCGAAGTGGCCGCCGTCATCGGTCGGGCCAAGGGCGATCCGGCGCTGGAAGAACTGCTTGCCGGCTGCTATCGCCCACAATCGGCGGATGACGCAGTCGGTGCTCTGCAACATGCCTGCGATCAGTTGAACGCTGCGCAACCGCTGCACAAAAAGCTGCATACGTCGCTCAAAAGTGGCCAGGTCAAACCGGTCGCCGGCGAACACGCCATCGATGCGGCACTGGAAGCCGGCGTGCTGCAAGCCGTGGAAGCCCAGACCCTGCGTGATGCCGAAGCGGCGCGGCGCAAGGTGATCGATGTCGATGACTTTGACAAAGAGGAACTGAAACCGGCGCTGGGGAAAGTCCGCTGATTCCTTCAATCAGTGAAAAACGGGCGCAGGGGCTTTATACTCCCGCGCCCGTTTTGCTCTTGAGGACTTATCTCGTGTCCAATGTCGTTGCCGATCATCTGGTTTTGCTCGACCACCTGCGCAGTATCCTGGTCGCCGTAGGTGAGGCCGATCAGGTTCCCGAAGAAAGCCATGCCCTGTTCCTGGAGCGTTTCGACGAACTGCTGGCGTCACTGCCGATCGAGCCGATCGAAAGCCAATACCTGGGCCAGGACATCCTGACTCAAGTGATTACCCGCTATCCGCAAATTGCCCACCTGATCCCGCGGGATCTGTTGTGGTTCTTCGCCGGCGACTGCCTGCACTACCTGTCCGACGAAGAAATCGACCTGTATCAGACGCTGGAAGAGCGCCGTTACGAAGCCGAACAGAACGACGAACCGTTCGACTGGAACCAGGAAAAACAGCTGCTGGCGATGTCCGCCCAGGACAGCAAGCACTGATTTTCGCCCGATAAAAAAAGGCCCGCATGGTGATCCATGCGGGCCTTTTTCATGTAGTCAAAGCAGCCCTTCACTTTCAGGCAGTTCGTACTCGGCCAAGGCTTTTGAAACAGTGGATTTTCCCGGTTTGCTCAATGTCGGCTCTTTCTCCAGACACTCCACCAGATAATCAATGAACACCCGCAGCTTCGGTGGCAGATAGCGTGTCGGCGAGTGCAGCAACCATAACCCACCGTGATAAGACGCCAGGAATGTCCAGTCCGGCAGGACTTGCACGACCAGCCCCTGTTCCAGGGCATAACGAGCCGTGAAATACGGCAGGCTGCCGATACCGATGTGCTGCAGAACAGCCCCAAGGCGCACGCCGGTGTGATTGGCGGCATACCGGCCACGCACGCCGACCGTCACGGCTTTGCTGCCCTTCTTGAATTTCCAGCGCGCATCGCTCGGGGTTTCGCCCAGATAGATGCAGCTGTGATTGAGCAAGTCATGGGGATGAGTCGGTGTGCCATGTTCGGCCAGGTATTGCGGGGTCGCGCAGAGCAAATGGTCGATGGTCAGCAACTGTCGCCCGACCAGCCCTGCCGGCGGCCGCTCCGTAATCCGAATCGCCAGATCGACATGATCGTCGATCAGGTCCACTTGTCGGTCTTCCAGCAGCAATTCCACATCGACCTTTGGATAGCGACGAAGAAACTCCGGCATGTGCGGATGAATCACGAAGCGCCCGACCGCTTTCGGCACGCTGACCCGCACCAGTCCCTCGGCTTCGTGGGTGAACTGACCGCTGATTTCCATTACTGACCGGGCCGCACTGACCATTTCCTGACAGCGCTTGAACACTTCTTCTCCACCATCGCTCAAGCGCAATTTGCGTGTGGTGCGTTGCAGCAACCGTGTGGCCAATGCCTTCTCCAGCCGGGAAATGCTGCGACTGACCGCCGAGGGCGACGAGCCCAATTGGCGAGCGGCTTCAGAGAAGCTGCCGGTCTCCACGACCTTGACGAAGATCGCCATTTCACCGAGCAACGGCAGAGGGAGATTTATGCTCACAGCGCAACAGTCCTTTGATGTTTGAACGGATTATCACGTTATTGCACGATTCATATAATTAAAAAAGAAACTTTAATAAGGGCATGGAATATGACGCTCCGCCTCTTTTTCCATAGTGATGACCTCAAGGCCAATGTGGAAGTCCTCGACTGCACGCCCCACGAGAACGAATTCGCCGTGGTGCTGCGCGCCACGTTGTTTCATCCGCAAGGGGGCGGGCAGCCTTGCGATACCGGCTGGATTGGCGATGCACAAGTCCTGCGAGTCGTACAGGAACCGGACCGGATCATTCACTTCGTCGACCAGCCGGTGCCACTGGGCATGACCCAGATCCGCATCGATGAAGAGCGTCGTCGCTTCAACACCCGTATGCATTCCGCCGGTCATCTGATCGGCCATTTCGTTCAAGCCATGGGCTGGATGCCGATCAAAGGGCACCATTGGCCTGACGAAGGGCGTGTGCAATTCAAGCCCGGGGATTCGGCTCAGGAAGTCGACGCGCAAACCGTCCAATACGGCATCGGGCAATGGATCGAACACGATCTGCCACGCCTGACGTCCCTGCGCGAAGGCGCGCGGGAAATCGGCTTCGGTGAACTGCCCGCCTATGGTTGCGGTGGCACCCATGTACGCAGCCTGAAGGATCTGGGCACAGTCACGATCGCGTCCCTTTCGCAGAAGAAGGGCACGTTGTCCGTCCACTACAACGTGGATTGAGGATTTCGGGCGCTGCCAGATGCAGCGTCCGACGCCGGGGGAACCGCGCTCGCCGGTTCCGTTGACTACTCGTTAGATGGACCTGAAACCATGATGCTTGACGTCGAGCGTCTCGATGAGACGTGCATAAAAAAACTGGCCAACGAAGAAGTCCTCGCCATCCGCGTCAAAGGCTTCTTGCCTGAAGACCAGGCGATCCGGATTGGCGACAAGATCCTCGCCCCCGGCTTCGAAGGGTATATCAACGCCCCCAGCATCGGCCGCATCGGCATGGCGTTCTACGAGGCGGAAAACCAGCCGCTGCTGATCGAGGACTACTTCGAGCGCGCCACCAGCAACATTGCCGAACTGCGCAACCGCTGCGCACCCTACTCCTCGCCGATCGACACCCTGCGCTGCATGCTCGACGAATCCTGGCCGGCGGGCGCCCATCTGGAAAACCTGTACGGGCGCAAGATGTATGTCGGCCTGTCACGGGTGGTCAAACCTGGCGTCTGCTTCCTCGCCCACCACGACATCTTCGCCAAGGATGCGCCGGAGAGTTTCCAGGCCCGTAGCCTGGAGGCGCAATTCGCCTGCAACGTCTACCTGAACATGCCGACCGAGGGTGGCGCGTTGCAGATGTGGGAAGACGACATTTCACCGGACCGCTTCGACGAAATGCGCGGCGACAGCTATGGCATCGACCCGATGCTGCTTGGCCCGCCAGCCCTCGAAGTACGCCCGGAGCCGGGGGATTTCATCATGTTCAATTCGCGTCGCATGCACTCGGTAACACCGGGTGTGGCAGACCCGCGCTTGAGCCTTTCTTTTTTTGTCGGCTATCGCGGTAATGCATCACCCCTGACTTTCTGGAGCTGAAATGACATCGAATTATCTGGGCGAATTTCTGGCACTGGCTACCATTCACTTTCTGGCCGTGGTCGCTCCCGGCCCGGACTTCGCCGTGACCATCCGCCAGAGTGTGCGTTTCGGTCGACTGGTCGGCATCTGCACGGCACTGGGCATCGGCGCAGGGATTTCCGTGCACGTGCTGTACACCCTGCTGGGTGTCGGTGCCTTGATGCACACCACGCCCTGGCTGCTGACGGTGGCCAAGGTCGTGGGCGGTGCCTACATTTTTTACCTCGGCATCAGCCTGATCCGCAGCAAACCCAAGACAACACTCGAAGGCGAAAAGACAACCGATGAACCGCTGGTCGAGCAATCGCTGTTCAAGGCGTTCTCCACCGGTTTCCTGACCAACGCCACCAACCCCAAGGCCACACTGTTTTTCCTGGCGATCTTCACCACGATCATCAGCGCCAGCACACCGTTGGAGATCCAGGCCCTGTACGGATTGTGGATGTGCGGCGTGAACGCGTTGTGGTTTGTGATCGTCGCGCTGTTCTTTTCAAGCAGCAAAGTGCGGGTGCTGTTCATGCGCATGGGGCATTGGTTCGAGCGCAGCATGGGGGTGATCCTGATCCTGTTCGCCGGGCGACTGGTGTTGTCGATGTAAATACGCAGCTCGAAGAAGCCCGGCCCAGACAGATCGGACGGGCTTTTACGATTCTGCGCCGCTTTTGCATTTCTGTGCGACGCGTCCCACTTCGGGGGCTCCCCTATCACTTGCTTGTGGTGTTAGTTTGCGAAACCGTCTGACACATCGATCAGATACTTCCTACTCACCACCTGCAAAGGAATGCCCTTAGCAATGGACTTTTCGCTCAAGCAACTGGCCGCATCGACCCTGATTCTGGCCAGCCTTTCGTGCGTGACACTGCCCGCACACGCCAACATCACACCGCAGCAAAGCGCGACCATCCTCAAGACATTCAGTGATACCAAGGTCAGCGATTTCCGCCAGTTCCTCGGCGAATTGGCCAAGAGCGATCTGAGCAAGACCGACGACCTGCGCCCCTCCATCAGCGCCTTTCTCGACAACAAGCCCCTGACCGCCGAACAGCAAAACGAAATCTATCGCCTGCTCGGCCTCTACACTCGAGCGAAATACGGCAAAGCCGCTCTGGAAACCCTGCGCGAACTGGTGGAGATCCCGACGGATCGCAAAGAGGGTGTTGCCCAGCACGAAAATCCTGAATTCATCAAGATCGCCGCCAAGATCAAAAGCCTCGCCGAGTCTTTCGGCCTGAACTACCGCAACATCGACAACCGCGTCTACGAAATCTCCCTCGACGGCAGCGGCAAAGAAGTCGTGGGCATTCACGCGCACGCCGACGTTGTACCGGTGACACCGGAAAACTGGGTTCTGAAGGACGGCACCAAGCTCGACCCGTTCAAGGTCACGCTGATCGGCGACCGCATGTACGGCCGCGGCACCGAGGACGATAAAAACGGCATCGTCGTGACGCTGTATGCCATGAAGGTGATCAAGGAAGAGAAGCTGCCACTGGCGCGCAATTTCAAACTGCTGGTAGACACCACCGAAGAAACCACCGGCGACGCGATTCCTTACTACTTCGAGCGCAACCCAACGCCGGAGTACAACCTTGCACTGGATGGCGGCTACCCGGTGGTGATTGCCGAAAAAGGTTACGGCACGGTCATGGCCAAGTTCGCAAAACGCAAGGCCGAGGGCAAAGGCGCGGAAATCATCTCGATGACTGGCGGTATGGCGACCAACCAGATTCCATCGGTTTCGCTCATCACCCTGGTGACAGACAAACCTGCCGAACTGGCCGCCAGCTTGCAAAAGGCTGGCACTGAATACGCCAAACAACATGGCGGCGATTTCGAAGTGAATGCCAAGGTCGATGGCAAAGACGTGAAACTCAGCGTAACCGGCGTTTCTGCGCACTCCTCCGAGCCTGAATCCGGTGTCAACCCGGTCGCCCGCATGCTGGACTTCATCCACAGCGTGGATGGCAAAATCGCGTTCAAACACAACCACATCACCGATGCTGCCCGTTACGCCGCCGACAACTGGGGTCTGGACTACAAGGGTAGCAAGCTGGGCGTCGGTTTCGCCGATGACTTCATGGGCCCGTTGACCACCTCGCTGACGTACGTCGGCATGGATGACAAGACCTTCAAACTTGCGGTCAACCTGCGTGTGCCGAAGGGCAAGTCGCCGGAAGTGCTCAAGACCGAAATCGCCGACAAACTGGCGGCCTGGAGCAAGAAAACCCACGTCGCGGTCAACTTCGATTACTCAATCGCCGAGCCGATGTACCGCAACCCTGAAGGCGAGTGGGTCAAGGCGCTGCTGGCCGTGGCCACCGAAAACCTGGGCATGAAACACGAATTCGGTACGTCGGCCGGCGCCACCTCGGTGCATGAACTGCCTAACGGCGTGCAATTCGGCCTGGCACGACCTGAGGTCAAGTACACCGGCCACACCGATGGCGAATTCAAGACCGTTGACCAGTTCTTGCTGGACCTGCAGATCGTTACGGAAATGATGGGACGGATCGGGCAACTGCCGAAGCTCTGATCGCGTATCGGGTCCGCCACATGGGCGGGCCCACAAAAAAAGGACCGCGAGGTCCTTTTCTATTGCCTGACAAAAAACGCACAAACAAAAACGCCGCTCATCACTGAGCGGCGTTTTTGTTGAATATGGAGCGGGAAACGAGACTCGAACTCGCGACCCCGACCTTGGCAAGGTCGTGCTCTACCAACTGAGCTATTCCCGCAATGGCGTCCCCTAGGGGACTCGAACCCCTGTTACCGCCGTGAAAGGGCGGTGTCCTAGGCCACTAGACGAAGGGGACAGGCTACAACTTTCACTAATAAAAACGCCGCTCTTTGCAAAGCGGCGCTTTTTGAATTTGGAGCGGGAAACGAGACTCGAACTCGCGACCCCGACCTTGGCAAGGTCGTGCTCTACCAACTGAGCTATTCCCGCAAATGGCGTCCCCTAGGGGACTCGAACCCCTGTTACCGCCGTGAAAGGGCGGTGTCCTAGGCCACTAGACGAAGGGGACACGCTACCCGGAACACATGGTGTGTGTTTCGGTGTCCAGATCCGCATCCGAAGACTTGGTTCTGGTTTCACTCAGCACCGCCCGAAAGCACTGCCGTTTAAAATTGGAGCGGGAAACGAGACTCGAACTCGCGACCCCGACCTTGGCAAGGTCGTGCTCTACCAACTGAGCTATTCCCGCATTGGCGTCCCCTAGGGGACTCGAACCCCTGTTACCGCCGTGAAAGGGCGGTGTCCTAGGCCACTAGACGAAGGGGACACACTACAACATTCACTCCCTGCCGCGTTTCGCTGTGAGCTTTACGCTGCAAGTGGCGCGCATTCTATGGATGGATTGGAAGGTCGTCAACCCCCTGATATAAATTTATTTAAATCAATGACTTCGAACCGCTTTGCAGGCCGAATCGGACTTTTCCGCTGCCCGACGATTGACGCCTATATTCCGACACTCGCCAAGGCGCTATAGTCCACGGCACAGGTGATGGCAATCTGCACCCCAAGGGCCAGCATTTATATAAGCAGGCCTGCGGCCGATACAGATGAAGCTTCGCTGATCCAACCCGTCGAGCGGCGCTAGGCTCCTATATGCCAAGCCACTACACTCGCACGTGAACCCTATAAAGAGGTCTTACCGGTGACACCACTCATGATCACCCTGCTAGTCATAGCCGGGATTGCAATCTTGATCGCCATTGGCTACATGAACCATGTGGTGGAAAACACCAAACTGGAGAAGGCCCGCACCAAGGTCGAACTCAACGACCGCCTGCGCCGTTGTGGCGAGCTGACCGAAACCTTCCCCGGCCAGTTCATGACCCCGGCCCTCAAGCTTTTGATGACCCGCCTGGAACTGAACGTCTGCCAGCGCCTGCTGAACCTGGAAAAAACCAGCGCTACCGTCAAGGCCCGCATCACCGAACTGAGCGCTCTGGTCGCCCAGGGCGAATCGATCCCGGTCAACAACCCGCCGGCGCCGATCCAGACCGAAGCCAAGGCCAAGGACGTCCGCTTCCTGCTCGAAGCCCTGCACGGCCAGATCACCCGCGCCGCCCAGGACGGTTTCCTGCCACCGAACGAAGCCAAGCACTGGATTCGCGAAGTCCGCCATATCCTGGTGCTGCTGCACATCGAGTTCTTCAACAACCTCGGCCAGCACGCCCTGCAACAAAACCAGCCAGGCCAGGCCCGCCTTGCCTTCGAACGCGGCGTGCAGTACCTGCGCAAACAGCAGGACCCGCAGATCTACGCCGAACAACTGCAATACCTGGAAAAACTGCTGGTCCGCGCCAACGCGCAGGTCATGGACAAGATTGCCCCGGTCGAAGGCGAAGAAAACCAACTGACTGCCGGCCTCAAAGATGTCGAGGCTGATGCGGACTGGAAGAAGAAAGTGATTTACGACTGAGTGCAGATGTTGAGAGAAGCCACCGAGAGGTGGCTTTTTTATTGGCCGCTGGAAAGATCCAAATCAAAAGCGCCCTCACCCTAACCCTCTCCCGGAGGGAGAGGGGACTGACCGAGGTGTTTGGGAGAGGTACGCCGACGTGAGATACCGAGTCGAACTCGGTTTTTGAAACGCATGCAACTCGACTCCTGCTTTGGCTTTAGCTTTGGCTTTCACCACTCAACACGATGAGCGTTAGCTCGAGTACCGCTTTTGACGTGCCGGCCCCATCGGAAGGCTGAGTGGAGGGATTTATCCGGGGGTGGGAGCGCAGCGACCGTGCGGCGAAGCCGCATGCATCGAGAGGAGGTGCAGCGAAGCAAACCGTAGGCGATGCCCCCGGATGAATCCCGGAACGAAGGAACGCCGAGCCAAAGCGAGGTGCCGAACGCCGGGGCCCAGACCTTTGGTTCCTTTGGGGCGTTTGCCAAAGGGACTCGCCGTAAGGGCGAAACCGTCAGCCGCAGCACCCGAAGCAACGGATATTCACACCAAACAACCAGCAACCTGGTCGGCCCAAAGGCCGCCAAGGTCAAATCCAAATCAAAGCCGAAAGTGCCCCACCATCCCCTTGAGCTCACTCCCCAACTGCGCCAGCTCAACACTCGAAGCCGCATTCCCGCGCATCGCAATCGACGACTGATCCGCACTCGCCCGAATACTGGTCACACTGCGATTGATCTCCTCGGCCACCGAACTCTGCTCCTCGGCCGCCGCCGCAATTTGCTGGTTCATCTGCTGAATCAACGAAACCGCCGCCGCAATACTCCCCAGCGCACTTTCGGTCTGCAGCGCATCGCTCACCGCCAGCTTCACCAGCTCGCCACTGCTCTGGATCTGCTGCACCGACGAATGGGCTGCCGAACGCAAGGCACTGACCAGCCGCTCAATCTCTTCGGTCGACTGCTGCGTACGCCGTGCCAGCGCCCGTACCTCGTCGGCAACCACCGCAAACCCCCTGCCCTGCTCGCCCGCCCGCGCCGCTTCAATCGCAGCGTTGAGTGCCAGCAGATTGGTCTGTTCGGCGACGCTCTTGATCACTTCGAGCACCGTGCCGATGTTCTGGATTTCCGCACTCAGGCTTTCGATGCTCGAGCTGGCCGACGTCGCCGAATCCGCCAACTGCTCGATCCGCGCCATGCTCTGACGCACCACCTGCTGACCGCTCTCGACCTTGCCGTCGGCGGTCTGCGCCGCAAGCGCCGCTTCCTCGGCATTGCGTGCCACGTCGTGGACGGTGGCGGTCATCTGGTTCATGGCCGTGGCGACCTGCTCGGTCTCCTCTTTCTGGCTGCTGACTTCGAGGTTGGTCTGCTCGGTCACAGCCGACAGCGATTGGGCCGAGCTGGCCAACTGCTCAATGCCCGCCTGCAACCCGCTGACAATGCGGCTCAGGCCCGCGCCCATCTGCTGCATGGACAGCATCAATTGACCGATTTCGTCACGACGGGTGACTTCCACCGTCGCACTCAAGTCGCCGTCAGCAATCCGCTGAGCGACCCGCATCACGCTGCGCAACGGCGCGACGATCAGCCGGGTGATCAACCAGGCCGCAATCAGCCCGACCAGCAGCGCCAGCGCCGACGAGCCGATGATCAGCACCGAGTTCTTTTTCAACTCGGCCTGCATCGCGACATCTTGGGCGACATACGCCTGATCGACTCGCTCCACCACCTGCGCAGCACGCTGGTGCAATTGTTCGGACACGGTTTTTTCTTGAGCGAGCAGTCCGGTGTACTCGGCGAGCTTGTCATTGAAACCGGCGATGTGGCCTGACACCTCATTGAGGACCGTCAGATAGCCCTCATCCTTGACCGTGGATTTCAACTGTTCGGCTTGCGTCTGGGCCTGGGCGGCCTGTTCGATATTGCCCTTGGCGCTGTCGTCGCCCTTGCGGCTCTGATCCAGGCGCACCCGGGCTTCATTCATGGCCTGGAGCATCAGACGCGAAACCTGGCTGACCTGGCTGGCCTGCTCGATGAACTGCGCCCCATCCTTGCCTTCGCTGTCTTTCAGGGTATAGGCGCCATCATCGGCGAGCCCGGCCTGCAGGACGTCAAGGTTGTTGGCGACGCTGGAAACCGACCAACTGGCCATTTCCAGCGCCAGATCCTTGGCCTGGGTCAGCGAAACAAATTCATCGAACGCCTTGCGGTACGCGCCCAACGACTGCTGGACGTCGTTCATGCCCGATTCATTGCCCGGCGACAAAGCCTTGAGTTGGTCGGCCATGGCGATCAGGCCATCCACACCTTCATGCAGGGCATCGACCGTTTTCGGGTTGCCGTGCAGGGCGTAGTCCCGCTCCAGCAAGCGCACATTGAGCAGACCGCTATTGAGCGAGGACATCTGCTTGAGCCCGCCGAAGCGCTGGCTGATGGTTTGCAGGGACCAGACGCCAATGGCCGCCACCAGCGCGGTCAAAAGCAAAACCAGCACAAACCCGATACCCAGTTTTTTCGCCATACCGAGGTTGGCAAAACGTCCTTGCACGGCCGAAATCATTGCGCGTAGTCCTCTGCCAAAGTCTGTTGCCGAAGAGTCGCAATGGCCATGAACCAGCACAAGACTCTGGCGTCGGAATAATGGCAAAAAGCTAGGTCCGCGTCGTTTTCAGAACACTTGAGGTCGATCCACGACTGTACTGCGAAAGAACTGCCGTGCCCTCGGATCACAGGCATAGGCGATATTGATCCGCTGCCAGTCGCAGGCTTCGCCACCGGGCCTGAACGATGCTCCGCAGGACAATTGCACGCCAAAGTGCAAGGCCTGCCTGCGCAAGTGCTCTTCATTTGCCAACGGCGAACGGGCCCAGATGAACAGGCCGCCCGTCGGCTTGCCGAACACTTCCCAATCGGCATCCTCCAGCGCCTGAAGGGCTGCGGCACGATCGGTATTGAGCCGCTGACGCTGGCGCTGCACCAGCTTGCGATAGGCGCCACTGGCCAGCAGCGTTGCCAGTACTGCCTCGCTGAACCTCGAGGTGCCCATGCAACTGATCATCTTGACCCGTGCCAGTTGCTCGATCACCTCGAAACCGGCCAGCACGAAGCCTACCCGTAACGAGCTGCTGAGTGTCTTGGAAAAACTGCCGACATAGATCACCCGCCCTTCATCGTCCAGCGCCGCCAGTCGCGTGCCGCTGCCATTGTGCAGATCGGCAAAGACGTCATCTTCGATCAGCCGCAGGTCGTAGGTTTTGCTCAATTGCAGAATGCGACGCGCGACCGCCGGCGTCAGACAACTTCCGGTGGGATTGTGGTGATGACTGTTGATGAACATCGCCGCCGGCCGGAATTGCCGCAGCAGAATCTCGAGCGCTTCGATGTCCGGCCCGCCGGGTGTGCGGCTGACCTCCAGCATGCGCACGCCGTGCAGCCGCAGGAGATCGAACAGCGGTGCGTAGCCCGGTGTCTCGACCACCACACAATCGCCGGCCCGAAACAGGGTCCGCACGATCAGGTCAAGCGCGTGGCTGGCACCGGTCGTGGTCAGCACGCGATCGTCATCAGCCTTGATTTCCAGCAACCCGAGGCGTTTGACGATTTGTTCGCGCAACGCGGGGAGCCCCAGGGGCGTGTTGTAGTTGAACAGACTGAACATGTCGGCGCGGGCCACCTGACGGATCGCGTAGCTGAGATCGTCAGGTTCTCGCCAGCTCTGCGGCAAGACACCATCACCCAGTTTCAGGCCTGCACGCCATTGCGGATCCGTATCACAGCCGCGGTGTTCGCCCGCGAAAGCCGGACTGTCAAAGGCCTTGCAACACACTGGCAACGCGCTTGCGACCATGAAACCGGCACCCTGCCGTGAGGCGAGAACGCCCTGCGCTACCAGACGCTCGCAGGCTTCCACGACATTCGACTGGCTGAGCAGATTCGATCGCGCGATTTGCCGTACTGAAGGCAGGCGCGTCGTCGGCGGTACCTGACCCCGCACGATCCACTCGGTCAATCCATCAACAATCTGCTGTACGACCGGCACCATTGCCTGTCGGTCAATTCTCAATTCCATGAGTGGCCAAACTCCTGTCCGTTTTACTCGCGGCAGTAAATCACAGCCGCGTCGGTCAGGCTGTGCGACAACGCCGTCAAAAGCCACCGTTCTAACCATTTGAAACACAATGTTTATCAATCACATGGAGCCGGGCGCAGGCGAAAAAAAACCCGCGAGCGGGCGGGTCTTTTTCCTGCAACAACGGATGCCTTTTCAGAACGCGGTCACACCCCCGTCCACGGCCAGTGAATGGCCGGTGGTGAACGCTGCACCATCGCTGCACAGGTACAGCACGGCACTGGCGATTTCCTCGACCTTGCCGATACGGCCGACGGGGTGCATGGCGTTGGCGAATTCGCCTTTCTTCGGGTCGGCCTCATAGGCGCGACGGAACATGTCGGTATCGATCACTGCCGGGCATACGGCGTTGACGCGGATTTTCTTCTTGGCATATTCGATAGCAGCCGATTTGGTCAGGCCGATCACCGCATGCTTGGAGGCGGCGTAGATGCTCATCTTCGGCGCAGCGCCCAGTCCGGCCACCGACGCGGTGTTGACGATCGCCCCGCCACCCTGGGCCAGCAGCAACGGCAACTGGTACTTCATGCACAGCCATACGCCTTTGACGTTGACGCCCATGATTGCGTCGAACTCATCCATCGAGCCCTCGGCCAGCTTGCCTTTCTCGATTTCGATGCCGGCGTTGTTGAAGGCATAGTCGAGACGGCCGTAGGTCTTGATCACCTCGTCCATCAGATTTTTCACTTCGCTCTCGACGGTCACATTACAACGCACGAAGGTCGCTTCCCCTCCGGCTGTACGAATCAGCGCCACGGTGCCCTCGCCCCCGGCCGCATCCAGATCGGCCACCACCACTTTCAGACCTTCGGCGGCGAAAGCCTGGGCCGTCGCGCGGCCGATGCCGTTGGCCGCGCCGGTGACGACGGCTACCTGACCGGAAAACGTCATGCTCATTGTTATGTCCTCGAATGCGGGGGAATTGATGAAGGCAGCATAGCCACAGGGGCCTGAGTGACGTCAGCACTATCAAAAGGCCGGTTAGCCTTTCATGAATCGCAGTGATGAAACCCCGCAGGGGACTATCACCGTACTGGATCAACCTGCATTCGCCCCGTGAGCCAACCTTGCGGCATCGTCCATGAAGGTCTATCAACAAGGCTTCATTCAATTCGAGTGCCTGTCATGACCAACCAGACCAATCGCCAGTTCCTGCTCGCCAAACGCCCGGTAGGCGCCGCCACCCGCGAGACCTTCACCTATCAGGAAGTACCGGTCGGCGAGCCGGCGGCGGGGCAGATTCTGGTCAAGAACGAATACCTGTCCCTCGATCCGGCCATGCGCGGCTGGATGAACGAAGGCAAATCCTACATCCCGCCGGTGGGTCTGGGTGAAGTCATGCGCGCGCTGGGCGTAGGCAAAGTCATCGCGTCAAACAATCCGGGGTTCGCGGTCGGGGACTACGTCAACGGTGCCCTGGGCGTGCAGGATTATTTCCTCGGTGAGCCAAGAGGTTTCTACAAGGTCGATCCGAAACTGGCACCGCTGCCGGTTTATCTGTCCGCACTGGGCATGACCGGCATGACAGCCTACTTCGCCCTGCTCGATGTCGGCGCACCGAAGGCCGGCGACACCGTGGTGTTGTCCGGCGCTGCGGGCGCGGTCGGCAGCATTGCCGGGCAGATTGCCAAGATCAAAGGTTGCCGGGTGATCGGCATCGCCGGCGGCGCAGACAAGTGCAAGTTCCTGATTGATGAACTGGGTTTTGACGGCGCCATCGACTACAAGAGCGAAGACGTACTCGCCGGACTCAAGCGCGAATGCCCGAAAGGCGTGGACGTGTATTTCGACAACGTCGGCGGCGACATCCTCGACGCCGTACTCAGTCGTATCAACCTGAAAGCACGCGTGGTGATCTGCGGCGCCATCAGCCAGTACAACAACAAGGAAGCGGTCAAAGGCCCGGCCAACTACCTGTCGCTGCTGGTCAACCGCGCGCGGATGGAAGGTTTCGTGGTGATGGATTACGCCGCGCAGTACGCCAGCGCCGCCCAGGAAATGGCCGGGTGGATGGCCAAAGGTCAGCTCAAGAGCAAGGAAGACATCGTCGAAGGCCTGGAAACCTTTCCGGAAACCCTGGGCAAACTGTTCAGCGGAGAGAACTTCGGCAAGCTGGTATTGAAAGTCTGAAAACAAGGAAGGGAGCCATCGGGCTCCCTTCCTTGATGCTTCAGCTGTTCGCTCAGGCCAGTTCGGCAACCACCGAGGCCAGCGCCTTGGCCGGATCCGCCGCCTGGCTGATCGGACGGCCGATCACCAGATAGTCGGAACCGGCATCCAGCGCCTGACGCGGGGTCAGGATGCGACGCTGGTCGTCCTGGGCGCTGCCGGCCGGACGAATCCCCGGGGTCACCAGTTGCAGCGACGGGTGTGCGGTTTTCAGCGCAGTGGCTTCCAGCGCCGAGCACACCAGACCGTCCATCCCGGCCTTCTCGGCCAGTGCCGCCAGACGCAGCACCTGCTCCTGCGGCTCGATGTCCAGACCGATACCCGCCAGATCCTCACGCTCCATGCTGGTCAGCACGGTCACGCCGATCAGCAGGGGTTGCGGGCCGCTGCGCTTGTCCAGCTCTTCACGGCAGGCCGCCATCATGCGCAGGCCGCCGGAGCAGTGAACGTTGACCATCCACACCCCCATCTCGGCAGCGGCCTTGACCGCCATCGCGGTGGTGTTGGGAATGTCGTGGAATTTCAGGTCGAGAAACACTTCAAAACCCTTGTCACGCAGGGTGCCGACGATTTCCGAGGCACAGCTGGTGAACAGTTCCTTGCCCACTTTGACCCGGCACAGTTTCGGGTCCAACTGGTCGGCCAGCTTCAGTGCGGCGTCACGGGTGGGGAAATCCAGGGCGACGATGATAGGAGTCTGGCAGGCGGACATGGATGGGCTCTCAGGCAAGTCGAAATCGGCGCGCATTGTAGCGGAACCGGCGGCGGCGCGGCACCCGATGATCGGTAAATCGTCGCGCCGGACGTGATCAGCATAGCCTTGCCGGGTATTGTGTCGAAGCCGATACACAACCGACACGCCGACAACATGCGTCCGCGCTAGCCTCGCCAGCCGCAACATGTCCTTACAGCAGCCCTTCCCGCCTCACGGCCGGACGCCTATGCTGAAACCACAACCTCGCAGCCTATCTTTGTGGTTGGCGGCCTACTGGCAGATGAACAGCCTCATGCACAATTCCCAAGCCTCCGTGAATGAAGAGCAGAAAGACGACAAGCGCTGGAGCATCCGGGCCCTGATCGTCGACGATGACGTGCCGATCCGCGAACTGATGATCGACTACCTGGCGCGTTTCAACATTCACGCCAGCGGCGTCACCGACGGCGCAGCCATGCGCCAGGCGATGCAGGCCGAACATTTCGACGTGGTGGTACTCGACCTGATGCTGCCCGGCGAAGACGGCCTGTCGCTGTGCCGCTGGCTGCGCGCAGAGTCTGACATCCCGATCCTGATGCTCACTGCGCGCTGCGAACCGACCGACCGCATCATCGGCCTGGAACTCGGCGCCGATGACTATATGGCCAAACCGTTCGAACCCCGCGAGCTGGTGGCGCGGATCCAGACGATCCTGCGTCGGGTGCGCGACGACCGCACCGAACAGCGTGCGAACATTCGCTTCGACAACTGGCGCCTGAACAGCGTCCTGCGCCAGTTGATCGCCGACGATGGTCTGGTGGTGCCGCTGTCCAACGCCGAATTCCGCCTGCTCTGGGTGTTCATCGAACGTCCGCGCCGGGTGCTCAGCCGCGAACAACTGCTGGACGCCGCCCGTGGCCGTTCGATCGAAGCCTTCGACCGCAGCATCGACCTGCTGGTCTCGCGCCTGCGGCAAAAACTCGGCGACGACCCGAAAGCCCCCCAACTGATCAAGACCGTACGCGGTGAAGGTTACCTGTTCGACGCACGGGACATCGGCTGATGCGGGCGCGCTTCGACACGCTGTTCGGCCGCCTGTTTGGCGTGCTGTTCGTGGCGATCGTCCTGGCGCACCTGTTGGCCTTCGCCTGGTTCCACCATTACGGCCCGCCTCCGCCCCCTCCGCCGCCGGAATTTTCCCAAGGCGTCGAAGGACAACGTCCGACACCAGATCCGCGCTTCTCCCATCGACCGCCGCGCCCCTGGTTCGGCGGGCCGCTGGTGCCACTGACCTTTCAGTTCATCTCACTGATGATCGCTGCGTGGT
Source organism: Pseudomonas fluorescens (assembly GCF_012974785.1). Taxonomy (GTDB): domain Bacteria; phylum Pseudomonadota; class Gammaproteobacteria; order Pseudomonadales; family Pseudomonadaceae; genus Aquipseudomonas; species Aquipseudomonas fluorescens_BT. The sequence goes on from NZ_CP027561.1 coordinate 4,620,336, forward strand.
ACGGCGCCAAACTCTTGAGCCGGCCGATCCAGCGTCTGAGCGACGCCGCCGAACGCCTCAGCGAAAACCTCGACAGCCCGCCGCTGGATGAATCAGGCCCGCGAGAAGCCCGACAGGCCGCTCACACCTTCAACCTGATGCAACAGCGGATTCGCGAACAGGTTCAGCAACGCGCACGAATGCTCGGCGCCGTCTCCCACGACCTGCGCACGCCACTGTCGCGGCTGAAACTGCGCCTGGAAAAGATCGACGACGACAAGCTCCAGGGCCAGATGCGTCAGGACCTGAACGACATGATCGGCATGCTCGACGCCACCCTCACCTACCTGCACGAACAGCGCACCAGCGAAGCGCTGCAGATGATGGACGTGCAGGCGCTGGTCGAATCACTGTGCGAAAACGCCCAGGATCAAGGCGCCGACGTACAGGTCAGCGGCCACTGCGCGCCCTTGCAGGTGCAGCCGATGGCACTGCGCTCGTGCATCAACAACCTGATGGACAACGCCCTGCGCTACGCCGGCCAAGCTCACATCGAACTGCAGGATCAGCGCGAACACCTGCTGATCCGCGTCATCGACCACGGCCCGGGCATCGCTGCGGACAAGCGTGAAGCGGTGTTCGAACCGTTCTTCCGCCTGGAAGGCTCGCGCAACCGCAACTCCGGCGGCGTGGGCCTGGGCATGACCATCGCCCGGGAAGCCGCGCAACGCCAGGGCGGACAACTGAACCTCGAAGACACCCCCGGCGGCGGCCTCACCGCCGTAATTCGCCTGCCCCGCCACTGAAGCCGACTGTGTACCGCCCGGTACAAAATCCACATACCCACGACACCTCCCGCCTTGACGCTGCATAAGCCGGTACACAAACCGGTTTTCCAGCCCAAGGAGAGAGCCCGATGATCGGTAGCGTGAGCAACTACACGAGCTACACCAGCACCAGCAGCACCACCACGCAAAACGCCCGCAGCCAGCAACTGCAAAAAGAACTGTTCGCCAAACTCGACAGCAACGGCGACAGCGCGGTGGATCAGGACGAACTGAGCAGCGCCCTGTCGCAAAAATCCAATGACGGTTTGCTGGTCAACCTGAGCAAACAATTCGGCGACCTGGACAGCGACAGCAACGGCAGCCTCAGCGCCGAAGAAATGGCCGCCATGGCCCCACCGCCACCACCCGACCACAACCAGGCCCCCAATACCGACCTGGCCGACGCCCTGATCAAAGCCCTCGACACCGACGGCGACGGCGCCATCAGCGGCGACGAACTGAGCAGCGCGTTGCAGGCCAGCGAAAGCACCTCGTCCTCCAGCAGCGATAGCAGTGCGGCGCTGCTCAAGGTACTGGATAGCGACAGCAGTGGTGGCGTGAGCAGTGACGAGTTGAAGGTGGCGTTACAGGCGGGGCGCCAGCGTCCGGGCGATGAACAGACTGCCAGTACTACTCAAACCACGACCGAAGCACTGAACCGGATGATTGCCAATCTGAGCAAGCAGTATTCGCTCGGTGGAACGGCGTCGGTGGGCAAGTATTTGAATGTGGCGACTTGAAGTAATGCGGTGAAGTGATCGCTGGGCGATCAGAGCTTGCCAGGTTAGTCGTTTGCCTTCGTTTTGCGGGGTGTCAATGAAAGCCACCCCCCACCCTAGCCCTCTCCCATAGGGAGAGGGGACTGACCGAGTTGTTTGGGAGAGGTACGCCGACGTGACATACCGAGGTGAACTCGGGTCTTTAAAAGCACACATCCCGCACCGGCCTCCTCTACCTCTACCTCTACCTCTGCTTCTGCCTTGGCTTTGGCTTCCCACCACTCAACACGATGAGCGTTAGCTCAAGTACCGCTTTTGACGTACCGGCCCCGTTGAGAGGCTGAGTGGAGGGATTTATCCGGGGGTGGGCGCGAAGCGCCGTTTGGCGAAGCCAAACACATCGAGAGGAGGTGCAGCGAAGCAAACCGTAGGCGATGCCCCCGGATGAATCCCGGAGCGAAGGGACGCCGAGCCACAGCGAGGCGCCGAACGTTGGGGCCAAGCCTTTTGGTTCCTTTTTGGCGTCTGAAAAAGGGACTCGCCGTAAGGGCGAAACCGCCAGCCGCAACACCCGAAGAAACGGATATTCACCCAAAACAACCCAAAGCCTGGCCGGCCCGAAGGCCGCCAAGGCTAACCTTCAACGCCGATCCTCAACCCGAGCCTGACTCTTGCTCCAATCCGTCAACAAACTATAAGCAACCGCCAAAAGCGTAGGCCCGATAAACAACCCGATAAACCCAAACGCAATCAACCCGCCAAACACCCCGAGCAACACAATCACCAGCGGCAGATTCCCGCCACGGCTGATCAGATACGGCTTGAGCACGTTATCCACACCACTGATGATGAACGTCCCCCAGATTCCGAGAAATACCGCCATCCCGTACTCGCCCTTCCAGGCCAGCCAGGCCGTGGCCGGAATCCACACCAGCGGCGGCCCCATCGGAATCAGACTGAGCAGGAACGTCACGATCCCCAGCACTAAAGCCCCCGGCACCCCGGCAATCAAGAAACCGATCAGCGCCAGCACCGCTTGCGCCGCCGCCGTACCGATCACCCCGTTGACCACCCGCTGCACCGTACCGGCCACCAACTCGATGTAATACCCGGCACGATCACCGATCAAGCGCTCCAGCAGACCGTGCACGAACGCCGCCAGCCGCGGCCCGTCACGGTAGAAAAAGAACACGAAGACAATGCTCAGGGTCAGCTCGAGAATCCCGCCGCCGATCTGCGCACTGCGCGCCAGCAGCCAGTTGCCGACCTGCCCCAGATAAGGCTTGAGCGATACCATCAGCGCCGCCCCCTGCTGATCGACGCTGTTCCAGAACCCGACCAGCCGCTCCCCCACCAGCGGAATCGTGCCGAGCCAGGCCGGCGCCTCCGGCAGGCCATCAACCTGCACATCCTTGATGAACACTGTGGCATCGCGCACGTGATCGGCCAGGTTGAACCCCAGCCATACCAGCGGTGCCGCCACCAGCAACATCCAGCCCAGGGTCAGGATGCCTGCCGCCAGTGATTCGCGGCCACCGAGCCAGCGCGTCAGCAGAAGCATCAACGGCCAACTGGCGAACGCCAGCACCGCGCCCCAGAACAGCGCCGACCAGAACGGCGCCATCACCCAGAAACTGGCACCGAACAACACCAGCAACAGGATCTGCACCAGCAGACGATCATTATTGGGCATGTGAAATCTCGAAAAAGTCAGTCAGGCAAAGAGTAGGCGAACACGCCGGGCGTGTCCGCCAGAGACACCTTATCGCAACAGATCGATGCGCAGGCCGGCACCTTCGACATTGCCGGTCTCCATGCGTGCCGCGCGCACACCCTGCGCGATCAGCGCCTGACGCCAGGCTTCGGCTTTGAGCCCGGAAACCGTCACCCGCAAAGTGGTGTCGAGGTTCAGGCCACGAGACAGCAGACGCAGCCAGGTGTCATCCGGATCACCGGCCAGTTTCGGCAATTTCAGCTCACCGGTGTCTTTCAACTGGCGCAACAGGGTCGCGGATGTCGGCAGCAGCTCACCCAACGGCGTGGCGGCCTCGAATTGCTCGACGTGCAGATAGGCTTTGCGATTGCCGCGAGTGATGCTGTACAGCGCCACCAGCGTGTTGTCGCGAGGTGCCGCCAGCCTCAGCAGCAGATAGGCCTGCTGCTCGTCGGCGCCGTACAGCTTGGCATTGCCGAATACCTCGTTGGCCCACAGGCTGCTTTCGCCGCAATCCCTGGCCTGACACCAGAACAACAGTTCAGCGTCCTGTTTTTGCAGGGCCTCGCGGGCGACGGTGAAGGCTTCGTTGGCGGAGTGTTCGGGTGGCAGTTCGTAGGTGACCGAGGTGGTCTGCCCCCGGGCGCCGACCTGACCGTCGAAACGCAACTGGCCGCTGATCTTGCGGATCGAGCCCATCGGGTAGATCCGCTCCAGCGTCGCGGCCGGGCGATAGTCAACGATCTGCGCATCGGCCAGACGCGGCACGATCGGCAGATCCTGACTGCCCGGCAGGTCGGCAGCGAGCAACACGGGACTGAAACAGCACAGCGCCAGCAGACTGAAAGATCGCATGGACAGGCTCATCGGATCGGCATGGCCGGAGCGTCTTTCTGGCTATTCGGGTTCGCAGCGGTGTAGAAATCCATTGTGGTTGTCTCCCATTTCAACCCGCCCAGCCTCGACAGTTGCCCGGGGCAAGTCAAGGAATGGCGAAGAACCGATTGAAACAGTCTGCGACAAGGACCGCACCCGACTCGTCGTTCAGGTGCAAATGGTGCCCGCCGGGCAGCTGTTCCCGGCTAAAGGGTAGACGTTCCAGCAGCTCTGGATGCTTGGCCAGCATGCCGTCGGCCGCCACCACCAATTGTGCAGGACAGGCGATCCGCTGGATGAAGGCCATCGCCTGCTCCTGGGTCAGACGCAATGGCGATGGCAGGGTCAGCCGGCTGTCGGTGCGCCAGGTGTAACCGCCGGGCACTGGCATCAGGCCTCGTTGCGCCAGCAGTTCGGCGGCCTCCCGGCTGACCGCCACCAGGCCTTTCATGCGCACTTCGATGGCCCGGTCGAGGGTGGCGTAGACCGGTTTGCGTTTTTCTCGCAAATCAAGCTGCGCCTGCAGGGCCATGCCCATGCGTTCGGCGGCGTTTTCGCCTTTATCCGTGGGAGGAATCACCCCGTCGATCAATGCCAGATGGGTGATGCGCTCCGGCAACGACCCCGCCAGCACCAGTGAAACTATCGCCCCCAGCGAATGGCCGAGCAGGCCGAAGCGCTTCCAGCCCAATTGTTCGGCCACTTGCAGCACGTCATAGGCGTAGTCCCACAACGCGTAACCTGCGCCGACCGGACGATGCCCCGAATGACCGTGGCCGGCCATGTCCAGCGCAACAATGCGCAAGCCTTCAAGTTTGGGCGCAAGGCGGGCGAAGCTGTTGGCATTGTCCAGCCAGCCGTGCAGGGCGATCACCGGCAACCCGTCTTCCGGGCCGAAAATATGCGCCGCCAGTTCGATATGCGGCAGGCTCAGGCGCACTTCCTCGACCACAGGGCTCATGCACAATCCTTTTGCTGGCGGTTTTCCCAGCGACTGAACAGTTTTTTCAGCAGCTGCGCGGTGTCCTGCGGACGTTCAAGGGGAAACATGTGACCGCCCGGCACTGTGAGCGACTCGCCCTGAGGCAGACGGCCGACGAACCGGGTGTGATGGTTCATCACCACACGACTCTTGTGCCCGCGCACCACCGCCAGCGGCACCTTAAGCTGCCGGGTACGCCCGGGACTGGTGTGCGGCACGCCTCGATAGATGCTGATCTCGGTGGCCGGATCGAAGCGCAGGCGCAACTTGTCACCGACCTTGTGCAAACCGTGTTGCAGGTAGGCGTCGAAGCACTCGGGATCGAAGCCGCGGAACAGGGTCTTGCCGGCAAAGTAGCTGCGGGCACTGTCAAGGTCGGCGAACTCTTCACGCCGCCCCAGGGTGCGACCGGCCGGGGTGAGTTTGTCGATGAAACCAAAGCGTTTGGCAGCGCGGATCACCCATTGATCGGTGCGGGTCAGCACTGGCGAATCGAGCATCACCACCCCGCGATACAGCTCCGGGCAACGCAGTGCGGCGTGCAGATGCAGCATCCCGCCGAAGGAATGGCCAACGCCCCACACCGGCTCCTCCTGCTGCTGCAGGTGATGAATCAGCTCGTCGACCAGGTGGTACCAGTTGTCACCCGCCGGGAAACGCGGATCGTGGGCATGTTGCTCCAGATGCGTCACCCGGAACTCGGGCGCCAGCGCCGAGAACAGCTTGCCGTAGGTGCCCGACGGGAAACCGTTGGCATGAGCGAAAAAGATCGGTTGCGACATACCGGTAAATCCATGAGCGGTAAACAGGCGTTGATTGTCCGCAAGACCGCGTTGCACAGCAATGACCGTAACTGCCAGGAATGATGACAGTCCGGTCAGGGCCATGACGGATCGGTCAGCGTGCGGGTGGCTGTTCGCCCAACGGCACCACCGCCATGGTCAGCCGCGACACGCAACTGGCCTTGCCTTCATCGCTGGTCAGGCGGATGTCCCAGACGTGAGTGGTGCGGCCGATGTGAATCGGCTTGGCCACCGCCGTCACCCGCCCACTGCGCAGGCCCCGCAGGTGGTTGGCGTTGATCTCCAGACCCACGCAATAGAACTTGCTGGCGTCGATGCACAGGTAACTGGCCATCGAGCCGACCGTCTCGGCCAGCACCACCGAGGCGCCGCCGTGCAGCAAGCCATAAGGCTGGTGGGTGCGATGGTCGATCACCATGCTGGCCGTCAGGGACTCTTCGTCGAAGGACTCGAAACGGATGTCCAGCACTTCGCCGATGGTGTTTTTCTGGATTGCGTTCAACTGCTCGATGTCGGGAGTGGTGCGCCACAAGGTCATCGCAGGCTTTCCTTTGTTGTTTTGATCGTCACTCAATCCTGCCACAGCACCGCCTCGCTGCGCTCGCTCCATTCTTCGAAGCGCGCGCCGTAGGTGTCTTCGATGACGTTGCGCTTGATTTTCAGGGTCGGCGTGAGGAAACCGTTCTCCACCGCCCAACTGTCCTTGACCACCACCAGACGGCGCAGCCGCTCATGCTTGTCGAGCGCGGCGTTGACCTCCTCCAGCAGCTTTTCCAGGCTCGAATGCAGTTGCGGTCGTGCGTCTTCATGCCCGGCTGCCGAGATCACACACAGCCCCAGCGGTGCACTCAGACCATCGCCGACCACACAGACCTGCTCGATCCGGGTGTGTACGGCGAGGCGGTTTTCGATCGGCGCCGGGGCGACGTACTTGCCTTTGCTGGTCTTGAAGATTTCCTTGAGCCGCCCGGTCAGGCGCAAACGGCCTTCGGCGTCCTGCTCGCCCTTGTCACCCGTGCGCAGGAAACCGTCGGCGGTCAGGGTTTCGGCGGTTTTCTGCGGTTCCTTGAAATAGCCAAGCATGTTGGCCTGGCTGCGCACCTGCACTTCGCCGGATTCGTCGATTCGCACCTCGACGTCAGGACATGGCCGGCCGATCCAGCCTTCCTTGTATTGCCCCGGCAGGCAGATATGCGAATAGCCGCAGCTCTCGGTCATGCCGTAGACCTCCAGCACGTCGAGCCCGAGCTTCTGATACCAGCGCAACAAGGTCAGCGGCACCGGCGCGGCACCGGACAACGCCACGCGCAAGGCATCCAGCCCCAATCCGACCAACACTTTGTGGCCGATCCGTTTGCCGATAAAGGGCAGACCCAGGAGGAAATCCAGACGTTTCGCCGGGATCTTGCTGTAGACGCCCATCTGGAATTTGGTCCAGATCCGCGGCACGCCAAACATCGCCGTGGGCCGCGCGCGCTTCAGATCGGTGAGAAAGGTATCGAGGCTCTCGGCAAAGAACACCGTCTGCCCGGTATAGATCGACGCCAGTTCGACGAACATGCGCTCGGCGACATGACACAACGGCAGATAGGACAGCAGCCGGTCGTTTTCATTGAGGCCGAACAACTGCGTGCCGCGGGTGGTGGCGAAACCGAGATTGGCGAAGCTGTGCATCACGCCTTTAGGCAGGCCGGTGGTGCCGGAGGTGTAGATGATCGTCGCCAGTTGATCGGCGGCGGGACGTGGATCGTCCTGGATCGGGGAATAGCGTTGCAGGTCGCCCCAGTTGAAATCGAAGTCGCCCGGCGGGTGCAGCGGCAGGCTGATGGTCGGCAGATCAGCCGGAACACCGGTCGACATCCCCGGCCAGTCATCCAGTTTGCCGATAAACGCCAGTACGCTTTGCGAGTGAGTGAGTACCTGATTGACCGAGTCGGCCGTGAGATTGGGATAGAGCGGCACCGAAACATGCCCGGCCATCCAGATGGCCAGGTCGGCGATGATCCAGTGGGCGCAGTTTTTCGAGATCAGCGCGATGTGGCTGCCCTGTGGCAACTCCCGGGAGCGCAGCCAGTGTGCGGCACAACGGGCCTGATGACCGACGTCGGCCCAGGTCAGCGTCTCGACCTGCCCGCCGCCGACGGGTTGCACCAGAAAGCGTTGGCGCGGGTGCCGGGCCTCGCGTTCGTAGAACACGTCCAGCGGCAATCGAAAAGCAGCAGACATGCGACTCGCTCCTTTCTTTTTGGGATGGAGCAAGCGTAGTCAACCAAGCAAGTGCTTGGTTGACTATTTCATACAAAAAATTTCACGGATGCTTGAGGCTGTTGAGCGTCATCGACCCGATCAGCAACTCGCTGTGTTCGAGCTCGGCGAGCCCGGCGGTGCTGACCTTTTCCGGCGGATAGCCGGCGCCGTGTTGCAGGTAGCTGAGCAGATGCCCGACCAGCGGATTGTGGCTGACCAGCAGCACATTGCTTACCGACACCAGTTGCTCGGCGACGCGGTCCGGATCGACTTCCGGTGTCAGCCATTCGACCGTGCGGATCTCCGGTTCGAAGCCCAGCGCCTCGCGCACCAGCTGTGCGGTCTGCTGCGCCCGCAAGTACGGGCTGGCGTAGATCGCCGTCAGTGGCTGGCCCATCAACCGGGCGGCGCTGCTGAGCACTTCCTTGCGACCGTGAGCGGTCAGTTCCCGCTCCGAATCGGGTCGTGAGCCATAGGGCTCGGCCTCGCCGTGACGCAATACCCAGAGTTTCATAGCTTGGGTTCCTCATCGCGGGCCGGATGCGGTGCTGGCGCGACAACGTGTGGCGCTTCACCTTCCGGGGTACGCGGCGCCGGCCAGTCGGCGAACGGCCAAGGCTTCTGGTCGCTGTGGAAACTGCCGAACCGGCCGATCTGGGCCAGGAACTGGCTCAGGCTGTCGCCGAAATTCATCAGACCGGCGCTCGGGGCGCCATAGATCAAACGATAGATCAACTGCACCAGCACCAACGCGCCGAGGATGAACTGCGCCACCTGCCAGACCAGGATGTAGACAATCATCCACAACACCCGCAGGAGGATGGATTCATATTTGGCTTCGGTTTTCGGATCGTTCATGGCCTGTTCCCTGCTGAATCAGTTGAAACCACTGGTGGAAATAAAGTCGACATCGGTTTTCGGCTCGGCACGCATCAGCAGACCGATCACCTGCTCAAGCGTGCGCCCTTCGAACAGGATCGCATGCAGTCCGGCGACCAGCGGCATGTACACGCCAACCTCCTGAGCCTTGGCCTTGAGCACTTTCAGGGTGTTGACGCCTTCGGCCACTTCACCCAGGCGCGACACCGCTTCGTCGAGACTCAAGCCCTGACCGAGGGCGAAACCGACCTGGTAGTTGCGGCTCTTGGGCGACGAGCAGGTGACGATCAGATCGCCGACACCGGCCAGACCGAGGAACGTCATCGGGTTGGCACCCTGATTCACCGCAAACCGGGTCATCTCGGCCAGGGCGCGGGTGATCAGCATGCTCTTGGTGTTTTCGCCCATATTCAGTGCCACCGCCATGCCGGCGATGATCGCGTAAACGTTTTTCAGTGCGCCGCCCAGCTCCACGCCGAAGCGGTCGGCGCTGGCGTAAACGCGGAAGGTACGGCCATGCAGCGCGGCCTGCACGGCCTTGCAGAGTTCTTCGTCTTCGCTGGCAACCACCGTGGCGGTCAGCGCGTGCTCGGCGATTTCCCGTGCCAGGTTCGGCCCGGAAAGCACGCCGATGCGCGCCTGGGGGGCGATCTCTTCGAGAATCTGGCTCATCAGTTTGAAGGTATGGGCTTCGATGCCCTTGGTCAGGCTGACCAACATCTTGCCGCTCAGGCGCTCGGCATGAGGCGCCAAAACCGTGCGCAGCGCGCTGGACGGCAACGCCACGAAACACAAATCGCAGGCATCGAGGGTTTCCTGCAGGTCGGTGACGGCAGTCACGCCCGGCAGAATCTTGATGCCCTTGAGATAACGCGGGTTCTCGCGATTGACCCGGATGGCCTCGGCCTGCTCGGGGTCACGCATCCACTGCCGGACTTGATGGCCGTTCTCGGCCAACAGATTGGCCACGGCGGTACCGAAACTTCCGCCTCCCAGGACCGCAATCGGGCGCTGTTCAGTCATATGTAATCCGTTAATCCATACCAGTGGCGATGCGGGCATTATACGGAGCGGCCCCTTCTCGGACAGCCCCGGCGTCAATTACCCGCACTTGTAGGAAGAAGACCAATAAAACCGAGGAAAATGCCCGCAACGTGACTGGAAAAGTCACTGTCCTCGGTTAACATGCGCGCCAATTCTTTGCTATCAAGGCTGCGTCGTGTTTTCTGGCATTCCCTCCCCGCGTTCGTCCCTGCTGCTGGCGCTGGTGTTCAGCCCGATGCTGCTGGCGGACGACCTGTTTGTCGACAGCGAGGCCTTGCCCCAGATCCTCACGGCCACGCGCCTGAAACAATCGCCGGCGGAGGTCCCCGGCAGCATGACCGTACTCGACAGCGAACTGATCAACGCCAGCGGCGCCAGGGACATCAGCGAACTGCTGCGCCTGGTGCCGGGGATGATGGTCGGCAACATCAGCGGCAATCAGGCGGTGGTGAACTATCACGGCACCAACGCCACCGAAGCGCGGCGCATGCAAGTGCTGATCGATGGCCGCTCGGTGTACCGCGCCGGCCTGGCCACGGTGGACTGGAGCGACATCCCGGTGGCCATGGAAGACATCGAGCGCATCGAAGTCTTTCGCGGCCCGAACACCGTCAGCTATGGCGCCAACGCGCTGATGGCGGTGGTCAACATCATCACCCGCAACCCCGCCGACAGCCACGGCACACGGCTGAAAATCACCCGTGGCCAGCGTGGCATCAACGATTTCTATGCCAGTCAGGGAACAGGCTGGAATGGCGGCGACCTGCGCCTGTCGCTGTCGGGCCAGGAGGACGACGGCTTCGACAGCGATCGCACCGGCGCCGATTACCGCGACAGCCGCCGTTTGAACCGCTTCAGCCTTGCAGTCAGCCAGACGCTGAGCGACAACCAGAGCGTGGACTGGCAGCTCAATGCCAAGGACGGGACCAACCAGCGGCCCTACACCTACCGCCCGGTGTTCTCCGGGATTACCGCTGCCGGAAACAATTCCGACGTGATCGCCAAGGACTACGCCGGCTCGGTGCGCTGGAACCTGGACATCAACCCCGATCACAGCCTTTATGTACAAGGCTCGGCGCAACACTGGGATCGTCAGCAGACCTGGCGCGCCTGCGACGCCGAGGTCTCGTTCAGCCCGCAACTGACGGAGCTGTGGCAACTCAACCCCAATTACACCGAGCAACTGGCGCGCAACATCACCCGCTTCACCGGACCCGGTGCTGCGCCCGGCACACCCGCGGAAATGGCCCTGGCCAATCAGGTGCTCGATCAATGGCGCAATGGCGCCAGCCGTACCCTGTGCGGGGACATCGACCAGAGCACCCGGGAATCGCGCTATGACCTGGAATTACAGGACACTCTCAGCCTGTCCGACAGCCTGCGTCTGGTCAGCGGTTTGAACTATCGTTACGACCGGGCCGACTCCGAGACCTATTTCAACGGAATGCTGGACGACACCACATGGCGCGCATTCGGCCAACTGGAGTGGCGCGCCAGCGAACACTGGCTGTTGCAGGGCGGCGCCATGTTTGAAAACACTCAACTGATCGGCAGCTCGCTGACGCCCAGGTTTGCCGTCAATTACCTGATCAACCCGCGACACAGCCTGCGCGCGGTGTACTCGGAAGCCATCCGTTCTCCGGACATGTTCGAAAACAACGTCAACTGGAGTTATCAGGTAACCAACCTGCGCCCCTCCGCCTATGGCCAGACATCGGCCCGCTACTTCGTCAAGACCCGGGGCCCCGGCGATCTGGACCAGGAACACATGCGCTCGCGAGAACTGGGCTACAACGGCTTTTTTCCGGAATGGGGCCTGGCGCTGGACGTGAAGCTGTTCTACGACGAAATCACCGGGATGATCAGTGAGCCGCTGCGCAACAATCAGTACATCGCCAGCAACGCCAACGACTCGCGCTTTCGCGGCACCGAAACCCAGGTTGACTGGCGCGTGAGTGCAGCCGATCGACTGCGCCTGACTTACGCCTACGTCGACGCCGAAGCAAGCAACCCGCTGGACCAGCAATTCACCGCGCGCAACAGCGGATCGGCCGGTTGGCTGCGCGATTGGGGCCACGGCTGGAACAGTGCCCTCTTCTATTACGGCGACAACGCACTCAATGGCTATCGCTTCGAGCGGGTCGACACGCGCATCGCCAAACGCATCCCGTTGGGCAAGGCCCAACTGCAACTGGCCGGGGTGCTGCAACAGCGTCTGGACAATGAGCCGACCACCTTCGTCGACAACAATTACGACGAACGCCGGGTGATGTATTTCAGCGCAGAGCTGGAGTTCTAGATGCGTTACGCCCTGTCACGGAAGATGCCAACGGCCGGCCAATGGCTGGCCGGGCTGTGTCTGTTCGTGACGGCCTGGCTGCACGGCGTGGCGGTGCAGGCGGCCGACATTCTGCTGACCGGCGCCGAGGAAAGCCCCGGCGTGCAGTCCTTCGTCCAGGCCCTGAGCGAACTGCGCCCCACCGACCGCGTGCATTTCCAGCCGCTGGCGAGCCTGCCGGCGCCGGGCAAGTTGCCGTCCAGCCTGCGCCTGATTCTGCTCGACCTGCCGAGCCTCGACTGGCGCATGCAGGAAAGCCAGGGCCCGGCGACTCTGGTTCTGCGCATCAGCCGATTGCAGGCCCGGCAACGCTTTGGTACCGCGCAACCGCCGCACTTGAGCCTGCTGTGGAGCGATCCGCCGCTGAGTCGCCAGTTGCAGCTGATCCGACGGATCCTGCCTCAGGCCCGGCGTGTCGGTGTGCTGTTCGACCAGCACAGCGAGTTCCTGCTCAAGGAGCTGCTCGCCGCTGCACAACCAATGAACCTGCACGTGGTCCCGCAACGCTGGGACAACACCCACGACAACCGTCCCTTGCAGACCGTGCTGAAAAACAGTGATGTGCTGCTGGGCCTGGACGACCCTGACCTGTACAACCCGAAAACAGCAAAGAACCTGCTGCTGAGCAGCTATTCACGGCAACTGGCGCTGGTCGGCCCCAACGTCTCGTTCGTGCGCGCCGGCAGCCTCGCCAGTACCTACAGCGATCAGAGCGATTGGCTGGCAGTACTCGACGAACTGCTCGACCGCCCACCGACCGCCTGGCCGCGATCGCTCTACCCCGGGCGCTTCAAAGTCTCAAGCAATGCGCAGGTGGCTCGTTCATTAGGGATAGAGCCGATAAATGAAGCGTCTGTCGCCGCAGAGCTGGCCGAAGGAGAGCGCCGCCCATGATTTTCCGCCGTTGGGACATCAATACCCGCACCCAGTTGATCAGCCTGGGCCCTGCGCTATTGCTGACCTTGCTACTGATCAGCTTTTTCACCTTCGTGCGCATCCAGGATTTGCGCCAGGAGCTGAACCATACTGGCCAACTGATCGCCAACCAGCTCGCGCCCGCTACCGAGTACGGGGTGATTTCCGGCAACAACGAAGTATTGGAAGGCCTGCTCAAAGCCACACTGGCCACGCCCAATGTGCGGTTCCTCGAAATCCAGGACAGCGCCAACCGGATTCTGGCGTATGTCGAACAACCGTCGGACACCCACAAGCGCCCGCATCAGGTCGAAGTGTTCCAGGCGCCGGTGCGGCTGCAACGGATTGCCTTGCACAATGATTTCTTTCAGGACGGCAAAAGCACCAACGGCGGTGCCGCCGAGGATTATCTGGGGCGGGTGATCGTCGGCCTGTCCAACGATGCGTTCAGTCAGCGCCAACAGGAGATCCTGCTCAAGGCCGGGATCCTGGCACTGTTCGCCCTGCTCTTCACCTTTGTCCTCGCACGACGTCTGGCCGGCAGCCTGTCGCAGCCGATCCGCGATATCGGCGATGCGGTCAAGGCGATTCAGGACGGCGACTACAAGACCCCGTTGCCGATTGTCGATGACACCGAATTGGGGGCCTTGTCGCAGCACATCAACAATCTGGCCCAGGCGCTGGAACAGGCCAGTCGTGAACAGCATCAAGCCATGGCGCAACTGATCCAGACCCGCGAAGAGGCGGAGAAGGCCAACAACGCCAAATCGGATTTCCTGGCAATGATGAGCCATGAACTGCGCACCCCGATGAACGGTGTCCTGGGCATGCTGCAACTGCTCGAAACCACCGACATGACCGAGGAGCAGATCGAATACGCGGCGCTGGCTTCCGAGTCCACCGAGCATTTGCTCAAAGTGATCAACGACATTCTGGATTTCTCGCGTATCGAGCGTTCGGAGCTGGAGCTGGAACATATTCCGTTCAACCTCGCCGACCTGATCGGCGCCTGCGCTCAGTCTTTCCAGCACAGCGCGGCACAGCGTGGCCTGGCCCTGCAACTGCGGATTCCCGAAGACCTGCGCGGCTTGCAGGTGCAGGGCGACCCGACGCGGATCCGACAGATTCTGGTCAATCTGGTGGGCAACGCGTTGAAGTTCACCGAACAGGGTCGCGTCAGCATCGAGGCGCAGTGGCAGTCTCTGGATCACGAGTTGCTGTGGTTCACCTGCTCGGTGCGCGACAGCGGCATCGGGATTTCTTCGCAAAGCCTGGAATTGATGTTCAACGCGTTCCAGCAGGCCGACAGCTCGATTTCGCGCCGTTATGGCGGCACCGGCCTGGGCCTGCCGATCGCCCGTACCCTGGCCGAACGCATGGGCGGCACCTTGCGCGCGCAAAGCGAAGAAGGTCGCGGCTCGGTGTTTACCCTGGAAATTCCGCTGGCTCTATATAAACAGGCCTTGCCGACACTGGCCGCGCCACGAGCGGCGAATGGCGACGGTCACGGCGAAGGTCGCAACGTGCTGTTGGTGGAAGACAACCCGGTCAACCAGACTGTGATCGAAGCCATGCTGCGCAGCCTGGGCTTTACTGTCAGCGTTGCCACCGATGGCATGCAGGCCGTGCACAGCGCCGGGGGCAATCGGTTCGAGGCGATCCTGATGGACTGCCGTTTGCCGATCATCGACGGTTACGAGGCGACCCGACAGATTCGTCGTCTGCCCGGCTGCGGCCAGGTTCCGATCATCGCCCTGACCGCCAACGCCTTGCAGGGCGACCGGGAAAACTGCCTGTCGGCAGGCATGAACGATTACCTGGCCAAGCCGTTCAAACGTAATGACCTGCAGCAGATTCTGCAGCGCTGGGTGCAGTAGGAAGGCCCTTTCGAGCATCTGCGACTGGCGTGAAAAGCGAAAGTGCGGCAGTCTTAGGCACCCAATCGGGCCTCAAAAGGGGCTTGAATAAAAATTTCAGTGCACAAGTGTACATTCATGTCCTTGGTGCTGTGACTTTCACCACAACGCAATAGTCTATGAGTAGGCTGCCGGTTCGAGGCATGAACGCGTCGATCGGTCGGGAAGATTTGCCCCACCTGCCGCATGGGATTATTGAGGAGCTCGCATGACCAAACAAAACGCCTTTACTCGGGAAGACCTGCTGCGCTGCAGTCGCGGTGAGCTGTTCGGCCCAGGTAACGCGCAACTGCCCGCCCCGAACATGCTGATGGTGGATCGCATCACCCTGATCAGCGAAGAAGGCGGCAAGTACGGCAAAGGTGAATTGGTCGCCGAGCTGGATATCAACCCTGACCTGTGGTTCTTCGCCTGTCACTTCGAAGGCGATCCGGTGATGCCGGGCTGCCTGGGTCTGGATGCCATGTGGCAACTGGTCGGCTTCTTCCTGGGCTGGCAAGGCCTGCCGGGCCGTGGCCGTGCGCTGGGTTCGGGCGAAGTGAAATTCTTCGGCCAGGTCCTGCCGACCGCCAAGAAAGTCACCTACAACATTCATATCAAACGCGTCCTCAAGGGCAAGCTGAACCTGGCCATCGCCGACGGTTCGGTGACTGTCGACGGTCGCGAAATCTACACCGCCGAAGGCCTCCGGGTCGGCGTGTTCACCTCCACTGACAACTTCTAAGGGTTATCCGCATGCGCCGCGTCGTTATCACTGGTCTGGGCATTGTTTCTTGCCTGGGCAATGACAAAGAGACCGTCTCCGCTAACCTGCGTGCAAGCCGCCCTGGCATCCGGTTCAACCCGGAATATGCCGAAATGGGTCTGCGTAGCCAGGTTTCCGGCTCCATCGACCTCAACCTTGAAGAACTGATCGATCGCAAGATCTATCGTTTCGTCGGCCACGCAGCGGCTTACGCCTACCTGGCCATGAAAGACGCCATCGCCGACTCCGGTCTGACCGAAGAGCAGGTGTCCAACCCGCGTACCGGCCTGATCGCAGGTTCCGGTGGTGCGTCGACCCTGAACCAGATGGAAGCGCTGGATGTCCTGCGCGAGAAAGGCGTCAAGCGCGTCGGCCCATACCGTGTAACGCGGACCATGAGCAGCACCGTTTCGGCATGCCTGGCCACTCCGTTCAAGATCAAGGGCCTGAACTACTCCATCGCTTCTGCCTGCGCCACCAGTGCTCACTGCATCGGTACCGCCATGGAACAGATCCAGATGGGCAAGCAGGACATCGTGTTCGCCGGTGGCGGTGAAGAGGAGCACTGGAGCCAGTCGTTCCTGTTCGACGCAATGGGCGCCTTGTCCAGCAAGCGCAACGACACCCCGGAAAAAGCCTCCCGTGCCTACGACGCCGACCGTGACGGTTTCGTCATCGCAGGCGGTGGCGGCATGGTCGTGGTCGAGGAGCTGGAGCACGCTCTGGCCCGTGGCGCGAAGATCTACGCGGAAATCGTTGGCTACGGCGCGACCTCCGACGGCTACGACATGGTGGCCCCAAGCGGCGAAGGCGCCATCCGCTGCATGCAGATGGCAATGTCCACCGTCGACACCCCGATCGACTACCTCAACACCCACGGCACTTCGACTCCGGTCGGCGACGTCGCGGAAATGAAAGGTGTGCGTGAAGTGTTCGGCGACAAGGCGCCGGCCATCAGCTCCACCAA
This sequence comes from Pseudomonas fluorescens, assembly GCF_012974785.1. GTDB lineage: Bacteria > Pseudomonadota > Gammaproteobacteria > Pseudomonadales > Pseudomonadaceae > Aquipseudomonas > Aquipseudomonas fluorescens_BT. The sequence goes on from NZ_CP027561.1 coordinate 4,637,287, forward strand.
GAGCCTGTCGGGTCACTCCCTGGGCGCTGCCGGCGTTCACGAAGCGATCTACTGCATGCTGATGATGGAAGGCAACTTCATTGCCGGTTCCGCCAACATCGACGAACTGGACCCTGAAGTGGCCGATCTGCCGGTGCTGACCAAGACCCGCGAAAACGCCACCATCAACACCGTGATGAGCAACAGCTTCGGCTTCGGTGGCACCAACGCCACCCTCGTGCTGAAACGCTGGGAAGGCAAGTAATTCCCTTCCGTTGAGCCGCACATGAAAACGCCCCGACTGGTTCGGGGCGTTTTTTTTCACCTGCACAAAACTCTCCGGACAAACGCAAAACCTGTGGGAGCGAGCCTGCTCGCGATGGCGGAGTGTCAGCCGCCCGAGACGCTAACCGGAATACCGCTATCGCGAGCAGGCTCGCTCCCACAAGGGATTCGGTGCGCGACAAAGATGAAGCTTTTGTCATGGAACTCAATGCCCTGCGACTGAATGTCGCGGTTTCTGCGGGCTCCAGGACTGTTGCAGATTTCGCAAGGATACGTTGCACAAATCAAGCGTTTACTTAGCAGGCTAACAAATTCTATAAAAGAGCCCTGCACACGCCTTGCTGCAGATAACAGAGATTGGAGCTAGCAGATGACTGTAAAAGTAACTGAACGCGACGATTCACACATGTCCCATGAAGGCGTAGCCGCCGGTGTACGGATCTGGGATGTGCATCAACAAGACTTGCTGGTCGGCATGTTCCACAACGAGACAGACGCCCACAACTACAAGGCCGAACTGGAACTGCAAGAGCGGCAGCGGGATCTGAAATCCGCTTGAACCGAAAACCACAGCATTGAAAACGACAAACCCCGCCATGAGCGGGGTTTGTCGTTTTCGGGTTTCAGGGCCGCTTCGCAGCTGGCCGCAAGCCGCTTACCACATCAGATCATCAGGGATCACATAGGCCGCGTACGGATCGTCCTCGGCATTGACCTCTTCGACCTTCTCGTTGAGCTGCACGATGCGCTGTGGATCGCGTTCCTGAATCTTCAGGGCCGCCTCACGAGGAATCACTTCGTAGCCGCCGGCATGGTGCACGATCGCCAGCGAGCCGCTGCTGAGCTTGTTGCGCATCAGCGTGTTGACGGAGATGCGCTTGACCTTCTTGTCGTCAACGAAGTTGTAGTAGTCCTCGGTGGTCAGCTTCGGCAACCGCGAGACTTCGATCAACTGCTTGACCTGGGCAGCGCGGGCCTTGGCTTCCGCCTTCTCCTGCTGCTGACGGTTCAGTTCCTGATCGCGCTTGACCTTCTCGGCCATGGCTTCCTGGGCGGCGCGCTGCTGGGAGTCATCCAGTTCGATCTGGCCTTTGTGGGCCAGGCGCTGTTGCTTCTGTTTGTCTTTGCTGACCTGCTTGGCCTGCTTTTGGTTGACCAGTCCTGCCTTGAGCAACTGGTCGCGAAGGGAAAGGCTCATTGATGCTTACTCACTTGGGCAACGGCTCAGCCGCAGCTGGGCAAATTCTTTTCCTGACGTTTGGCTTCGCCCCACAGGGCGTCCAACTCTTCGAGGGTGCAATCTTCCATGGGTCGGTGGGTGTCGCGCAATGCCTGTTCAATAAAACGGAAGCGCCGCTCGAACTTGCCGTTGGCGCCACGCAATGCGGTTTCCGGATCGACCTTCAGATGCCGGGCCAGATTGACCACGGAAAACAGCAGATCGCCGATCTCGTCCGCCACCGCTTGCGGGTCATTCTCGGACATGGCTTCGAGCACTTCATCGAGCTCTTCGCGCACCTTGTCCAGCACCGGCAAGGCATCCGGCCAATCGAAACCGACCTGCCCCGCGCGCTTCTGCAACTTGGCCGAGCGGGACAGTGCCGGCAATGCGGCCGGCACATCGTCGAGCAGTGACAGTTGCTGCGGCTCGGCGGATTTCTCGGCGCGTTCTTCGGCCTTGATCTCCTCCCAGCGCTGCTTGACCTGCTCTTCGTTCAGACGCGGCACGTCCAGCGGCGCATACAGATCGCCAGTGGGAAACACGTGCGGATGGCGACGGATCAGCTTGCGGGTGATGCTGTCGACCACTCCGGCGAATTCGAACCGTCCCTCCTCCCGCGCCAGCTGACTGTAATACACCACCTGAAACAGCAGATCGCCCAACTCGCCCTGCAAGTGGTCGAAATCGCCGCGCTCGATGGCATCGGCGACTTCGTAGGCCTCTTCAAGGGTGTGCGGGACGATGGTCGCGTAAGTCTGCTTGATGTCCCATGGGCAGCCGAACTGCGGGTCGCGCAGACGGTTCATCAGGTGCAGCAGGTCTTCAAGGCTGTAGGTCGGTTTCATGGAGTCCGGTTACGCCGTGTCTCGATGATGTTCGGCAACTGGGAAATCCGCCCCAGCAACCGGCCCAGCGCGTCCAGCCCCGGAATCTCGATGGTCAGGGACATCAGCGCCGTGTTGTCCTCCTTGTTCGAGCGGGTGTTGACCGCCAGCACGTTGATCCGCTCGTTGAGCAGCACCTGCGAGACATCACGCAGCAGACCGGAACGGTCATAGGCGCGAATGACGATGTCCACCGGATAGGTGAGCACCGGAACCGGCCCCCAGCTGACCTGGATGATTCGCTCCGGCTCGCGCCCGGCCAATTGCAGCACCGAGGCGCAGTCCTGACGGTGAATGCTCACGCCGCGGCCCTGGGTGATGTAACCGACAATCGCGTCGCCCGGCAACGGCTGGCAGCAGCCGGCCATCTGGGTCATCAGGTTGCCGACGCCCTGGATCTGGATGTCGCCGCGCTTGCCCGGCTTGTAGCCGGTGGCCTTGCGTGGAATCAGCTCCAGTTGTTCGTTGCCGCGCTCCGGCTCGACCAGTTGCTGGGCCAGATTGACCAGTTGCGCCAGACGCAGGTCGCCGGCCCCGAGGGCGGCGAACATGTCTTCGGCGGTTTTCATATTGGCCTTGTCGGCCAGCTTGTCGAAATCCACCGCCGGCAGACCGAGGCGATTGAGCTCGCGCTCGATCAGGGTCTTGCCCGCTGCGACGTTCTGGTCGCGAGCCTGCAGCTTGAACCAGTGAACGATCTTCGCCCGCGCCCGGGACGTGGTGACGTACCCCAGGTTCGGGTTCAGCCAGTCACGGCTCGGCGTACCGTGCTTGCTGGTGATGATCTCGACCTGCTCGCCGGTCTGCAGGCTGTAGTTGAGCGGCACGATGCGCCCGTTGATCTTCGCGCCGCGGCAGTTGTGACCGATTTCGGTGTGCACGCGGTAGGCGAAGTCCAGCGGCGTCGCGCCCTTCGGCAAGTCGATGGCGTGACCGTCCGGGGTGAAGATGTAGACCCGGTCCGGTTCGATGTCGACCCGCAGCTGTTCGGCGAGACCACCGATGTCGCCCAGCTCTTCGTGCCACTCGAGCACCTGACGCAGCCAGGAGATTTTCTCTTCGTAGTGATTCGAGCCGGATTTGACGTCGGTACCCTTGTAGCGCCAGTGCGCGCAGACGCCGAGTTCGGCCTCTTCGTGCATCGAATGCGTACGGATCTGGACTTCCAGCACCTTGCCTTCGGGGCCGATCACCGCCGTGTGCAACGAGCGGTAGCCGTTCTCTTTCGGGTTGGCGATGTAGTCGTCGAACTCTTTCGGAATGTGCCGCCACAGGGTGTGGACGATACCGAGCGCGGTGTAGCAGTCGCGCATTTCCGGCACCAGCACGCGCACCGCACGCACGTCGTAGATCTGGCTGAACTCCAGTCCCTTGCGCTGCATTTTGCGCCAGATCGAATAGATGTGTTTGGCCCGGCCGCTGATGTCGGCGTCGACGCCGGTAGCCTGCAATTCGTCCTTGAGCTGGGTCATCACGTCGGCGATGAAACGCTCACGGTCGAGCCGCCGCTCGTGCAGCAGCTTGGCGATCTGTTTGTATTGATCGGGCTCAAGGTAACGGAAGGACAGGTCCTCCAGTTCCCATTTGATATGGCCGATGCCGAGACGGTGGGCCAGTGGCGCATAAATGTCGAAGACCTCCCGGGCGACCCGGTTGCGCTTTTCGTCATCGGCGGTCTTCACCGCACGGATCGCACAGGTACGTTCGGCAAGCTTGATCAGCGCGACGCGCACGTCGTCGACCATCGCCACCAGCATCTTGCGCAGGTTTTCCACCTGCCCCTGAGTGCCCATCACCATCGACTGGCGCGGGCTGAGACTGGCGCTGATGGCGGCCATGCGCTGCACGCCGTCAATCAGCTTGGCAACCACCGGCCCGAAGCGCTGGCTGACCGCCGACAGTTCGATCTGACCTTCGCGTACGCCACGGTAAAGCACCGCCGCGACCAGCGAATCCTGATCGAGCTTGAGGTCGGCGAGAATCTCTGCGATCTCGAGGCCGGTGCTGAAACTGCCGCTGCCTTCGGACCAGAGATTCTTCGCCGCGTTGGACTGTTGCTCGGCCTGGCGAGCGTACTCGCAGGCCTCCTTCAAGGCTTCGCGATCCAGTGCCAGATCGACACTGACCGCATGATCGAGCCAAGCCTCGAGATTGATACTGCCGTCGGTGTTGATCGGCTGGTGTGCTCTCACCTGTACCATCTTGCTTTACCTTCCCTACGACGCAGACTCAATGCGTCAAATCACTGACCTTGATTGCCCGTTCGCACTCGTGGGGCTAAGACAAGTGCTGCACGGGCCGATCAGTCGGATCAGACGAGCCATCCTGGCTCGCTTCAAATAACGCCATGGCCTCGACATGTGCCGTCTGAGGAAACATATCGAGAATCCCGGCACGTTTTAACCGGTAGCCCTGCTTGATCAATTCGACCGTATCGCGCGCCAGAGTTGCAGGGTTGCACGACACATACACCAACCGCTCGGCACCCAGTGTCGCTAGCTTGCGCACCACCTCGAAAGCACCGTCACGCGGTGGGTCCAAGAGTACCGCAGAAAAGCCGTTTCCGATCCACTCGGCATCGGTCAAAGGCTGGGATAAATCGGCTTGAAAAAACTTTGTGTTATGCAAATTGTTACTAGCGGCATTGGCTGCGGCGCGATCGACCATCGTCTGCACGCCCTCGACCGCCACCACTTCGCGCACGATTTTGGCCAGCGGCAGGGCAAAGTTGCCCAGACCACAGAACAGATCGAGCACGCGCTCATCGGCGGTTGGTTTCAACCACTGCAGCGCCTGGGCAACCATGCCTTCGTTGACGCCGGCATTGACCTGGATGAAATCCCCCGGTCGCCAGGCCAGCTCCAGATCCCACTGTTCCAGGCGATAGCCCAGCGACTGCGTGGCATCAACTGGTTGCGGCCCGTTTTCGCCGTGCAGCCACAACTGCGCTTCATGGAACACGCAGAAATCCTTGAGGATCGTCAGGTCGGCCTCGGACAACGGCGCCATGTGACGCAGCAGAACGGCCAGGGACGAGCCACTGAATAATTCCACATGCCCCAGCGCCTGCGGTTTGCTCAGGCGACGGAGCATCTCCGGCAAGCGGGTCATGATCGGCTGCAAGGGCTGTACCAGCACCGGGCATTCGTTGATCGCGACGATGTCCTGGCTCCCGGCGGCACGGAAACCCACTTCGAGCTTCCTGGCTTTGCTGTCCCAGCGCACAGCGATCCGGGCGCGACGACGGTAGCCGAATTCCGGACCGGTCAAGGGTGCGGCCCATTCCTCGGGTTCAACACCGGCGACTCGCGACAACTGCTCGGCGAGCATGCGCTGTTTCAGGGCAAGCTGTTCGTTGTGGGGCAGATGCTGAACACTGCAACCGCCACAGCGGCCGGCGTGCTGGCACGGTGCGGGACGACGCAACTCACTGGCGCTGAACACGCGTTCGGTACGCGCCTCGACCACTTTGCCGTGGGCGCCGAGCACCCGCGCTTCGACCTCTTCGCCGGCGAGAGCGCCGAGGACGAACCAGGTTTTGCCTTCAAAAAACGCGATACCGCGACCGTCATTGGCCAGGCGCTCGATGCTCAGGCGCTGCTTTTTGCCGGTCGGGATTTGCGGGGCCTTGCTGCCACCGGTGGGCTGAAAGCGCAGGCCTCTCTCATGCTTGGCCATCAGTTGGGCGCGTCGAAAATGCCGGTCGACAGGTAACGGTCGCCACGGTCGCAAATGATCGCGACGATCACCGCGTTTTCAACTTCTTTGGACAGGCGCAGCATTGCTGCCACTGCACCGCCCGAGGACACGCCACAAAAGATGCCTTCTTCGCGGGCCAGACGCCGGGTGACGTCCTCGGCTTCGCTTTGCGCCATGTCGACGATGCGGTCGACGCGGTCGGCCTGATAGATCTTCGGCAGGTATTCCTGCGGCCAGCGGCGAATGCCGGGAATGGCCGAGCCTTCCATCGGTTGCAGGCCGATGATCTGTACGTTGTCGTTCTGCTCTTTCAGGTAGCGCGACACGCCCATGATGGTCCCGGTGGTCCCCATGGAGCTGACGAAATGGGTGATGGAGCCCTGGGTCTGACGCCAGATTTCCGGGCCGGTGGTGGTGTAGTGCGCTTCGGGGTTGTCCCCGTTGGCGAACTGATCCAGCACCTTGCCACGGCCTTCGGCTTCCATTCGCTGAGCCAGATCGCGAGCACCTTCCATGCCCTCTTCCTGGCTGACCAGAATCAGCTGCGCGCCATAAGCGGTCATCGCCGCCTTGCGCTCGGCGCTGGAGTTGTCCGGCATGATCAGGATCATCTTGTAACCCTTGATCGCGGCAGCCATGGCCAGCGCGATCCCCGTATTGCCCGAGGTCGCTTCGATCAGCGTATCGCCGGCGTGGATCTGCCCGCGCAACTCGGCACGGGTGATCATCGACAGCGCCGGACGATCCTTCACCGAACCCGCAGGATTGTTCCCTTCGAGCTTGAGCAATAGGGTGTTGCTGGTGACACCGGGCAGGCGCTGCAAACGCACCAGCGGCGTGTTGCCGACGCAATCGGCGATGGTTGGGTACTGCAAGGTCATGGCGTTTTTCGCAATCCGGACAGCGGGGGCGCCTATCATACCGGCAAACCTGCGCAGGCCATATCACGCAAAGTGTGGTGCTTATGGTTTCTTGGAATAAGCAGTAAAAGTCGCGCCAGTGGTGCGACTGTTGTGCCGCTCACACAATCTGCGGGCGCCCCATGTCCACAGCGGGCACCGGTGTACCAGCAAACGCTTCGGGACTGACAGCACTGTCATCCGCCACCAAGCGCAGATTCAAGCGCAATCCCGACGGGCCGTTCTCGGCCCAAAGAGTTCCGCCCTGGCGTTGCACCGCGTTCCTCGCGATGCTCAGCCCCAGACCAAATCCACCGTCCCCCGGCCGCGAGCCGTCGAGTCGGATGAACGGCGAGAAGATCCGCTCCAGATCCGCTTCCGCCACACCGCCACCCTCGTCCTCCAGCCACAAGTGCCAGTAATCGCCGTCCCGTCGCCCGTCGAGCCGCACGATACCGCCCGGTGGCGAATGACGAATGGCGTTGCGCAGGATGTTTTCCAAGGCCTGGGCCAGGGTGTTGAGATTGCCGCGCACCCAGCAGCAAGCTTCTACCCCACACTGCAACTGCCCCACCGGACAGCAGCTTTCGTAGCAGGCGTTTTCGGTGAGCATTTCCCACAGTGCCTGGATCTGGATCGCTTCGTCCGGCAACGGTGCGCGTTCGGTGTCGAGCCAGGCCAGTTGCAGGGTGTCCTCCACCAGTCGCTGCATCACGTCAACTTCACGACCGATACGTTCGCGCAACGATTGCAACTGCTGCTCGCTTTCGCTGGCGACTCGCAACCGGCTCAGGGGTGTGCGCAGCTCGTGGGACAGGTCGCGCAACAGTTGCTGTTGCAGGGCCACGGTGGATTGCAGGCGTTCGGACATCGAGTCGAAAGCACGGGCCAGTTCGCCAAGCTCATCCTGGCGCTCGGTGATGCCGCTCGACAACCGCACATTCAGTTGATCGGCGCGCCACGCATTGGCCTGCTCGCGCAGATTGTTCAGCGGCACCACCAGCAGGCGATACAGGCCGACGCACAGCAGCAGGGTGAACAGACCGGGAATCACACCGTTGGTGATGACCCGCCAGAACACCCGGTATTTGCCCGGCAGAAATCGCTCCGGCAACTCGATGACCAGACTGCCGGCGGTCGGGTCAGTGGGAAATGGAACCCGCAGCCACGGCCGGCCCTTTTTGTGAATCGGCCACTCAAGGCCGCGCAGGAAGGTCAGGCGCTGAAGCTCTTGAGCGTTCAACGGCTGGCTGCCCAGCGACTGCAGATTGCCACCGATCACCCCGACCCAGCCGGCTTCGCGCAGCTCCATGCTTTGCAACCAGCTATCGATGCCATCGCGCTCGTTCTGCTGCCAGGCGCGCTCGGCTTCGGCGGCATAACGCGTCAGCGTGCCCCGCGCCTCGTCGGAGAGGAACTGGTTGCGCTCCTCCATGTACCGGCCCCAGGACCAGCTCAGCCAGATCATCAGCAGACAGAACGCCACCAGCAGACACGCCAGTTTCCAGAACAGTGAATGCCGTCCCGGCAGGTCAGACACCTTCATCGACGGCGCTCAGCACGTAGCCCTTGCCCCACACCGTGCGCACTTCCCGTTCGGTGTAGCCGATCGATTTGAGTTTGCGCCGGATCTGGCTGATGTGCATGTCGAGGCTGCGGTCGTGAGCCGCGTAGCCACGCTGGAGAACGTGCTGATAAAGGAAAGCCTTGCTCAGCACCTCTTCATCATTGCGATTGAGGGTTTCCAGCAGACGGAATTCGCTGCGGGTCAGGCCGGCGGGCTGGTCGAGGTAGAAAACGTCGCACTGCTCGTCGTCGAAACGCAGCCCGCCGACCGGCACCACCGGGGCGACGGCCGTCGGACGACGGTCGAGGGCGACCCGGCGCAGGATCGCTTCGATCCGCACATGCAGCTCGGCCATGCTGAAGGGTTTGGGCAGGTAGTCGTCGGCACCGAGGCGAAATCCGCTGATGCGATCGGCCTCGGCCCCCAGCGCCGACATCAGCAGCACCGGCGTCGAATGGCTCTGGCGCAGTTGAGTCAGCACGTTCAGACCGTCGAGGCCCGGCAGCAGAATGTCCATCAACACCACATCGAACGGCTGGCGACGGGCGATGCTCAGGCCTTCGCTGCCGTTCTGGCACCAGGTGACCTGAAAACCGCTGCGTCCCAGTTGTTCGTGAACATAGGCACCGAGCACAGGATCGTCTTCGATGGAAAGAATGCGTGGCTGGCCAACAGAGACAGGAGTCATGACTATCTGCAAATAATTCTCAGTTGAGCGATTATTCAAGATTGCCCGCTGCCGGGCAACCCCAGGTTGACCCGTCGGACAAATGACCGATGTCAGGAAGGACGAACCACGACATCATTTTTCCCGGGAATGCCCGCAAGCAAATCGCTACACTGCGCCCATGTCGCGTGCTGGAAGCACGTGTGAGTCAACGATCGGCGGGATGCAGGAGAAAGGCGTGCTCAAGAAACTGGGGATCAAAGGTCGCGTATTGTTGCTGACCCTGTTGCCGACCAGCCTGATGGCACTGGTGCTGGGCGGCTATTTCACCTGGACGCAGCAATCGGACCTGCAGGCCCAACTCATGCAGCGCGGCGAAATGATCGCCGAACAACTGGCCCCATTGGTGGCGCGAGCCATGGGCCACGGCGATGCCGAGCTGCTCGAACGCATCGCCACCCAGTCGCTTGAACAACCGGATGTCCGTGCGGTGACCTTCCTCGGCCCGGACCGTTCGCCACTGGCCCACGCCGGCCCGACCATGCTCAATCAGGCGCCGAGCGGCGACAGTACGCATTTGCTGCGTCGCAGCGGCAACGATGCCACTCGCTATCTGCTGCCGGTATTCGGCAAGCACCGCAATCTGGCCGGCGAGATGATCCCTGACGAGTCCGAACGGTTGCTCGGCTGGGTCGAGCTGGAACTCTCGCACAACGGCATGTTGCTGCGCGGTTACCGCAGCCTGTTCGCCAGCCTGTTGCTGATTGCCGCAGGACTGGCCGGCGCCGCATTGCTGGCCCTGCGCATGGGGCGCACGATCAACCGCCCGATCAGCCAGATCAAACAAGCGGTCGCGCAGCTCAAGGACGGTCATCTGGAAACCCGCCTGCCACCCCTCGGCAGTCAGGAGCTGGATGAACTGGCGTCCGGCATCAACCGCATGGCCGGCACCCTGCAGAACGCCCGGGAAGAACTGCAGCACAGCGTCGACCAGGCCACCGAAGACGTGCGCCAGAACCTGGAGACCATCGAGATCCAGAACATCGAACTGGACCTGGCCCGCAAGGAAGCCCTGGAAGCGAGCCGGATCAAGTCCGAGTTCCTCGCCAACATGAGCCATGAGATCCGCACACCGCTCAACGGCATTCTCGGCTTCACCCACCTGCTGCAGAAAAGCGAGCTGACCCCGCGCCAGCTCGACTACCTGGGTACCATCGAAAAGTCCGCCGACAGCCTGCTGGGGATCATCAACGAAATCCTCGACTTCTCGAAGATCGAGGCCGGCAAACTGGTGCTTGATCACATCCCGTTCAATCTGCGCGACCTGTTGCAGGACACCCTGACCATCCTCGCCCCCGCTGCCCATGCCAAGCAGCTGGAACTGGTGAGTCTGGTGTACCGCGACACGCCGCTGTCGCTGGTCGGAGATCCGCTGCGACTCAAGCAGATCCTCACCAATCTGGTGAGCAACGCCATCAAGTTCACCCGCGAGGGCACCATCGTCGCCCGCGCCATGCTCGAAGAAGAACACGAAGACAGCGTGCAACTGCGCATCAGCATTCAGGACACCGGCATCGGTCTGTCGAACCAGGACGTGCGGGCGTTGTTCCAGGCGTTCAGCCAGGCCGACAATTCGCTGTCGCGCCAGCCTGGCGGCACCGGTCTGGGGCTGGTGATTTCCAAGCGCCTGATCGAACAGATGGGCGGCGAAATCGGCGTCGACAGCACCCCGGGCGAAGGCTCGGAATTCTGGATCAGCCTGAGCCTGCCCAAGACCCGCGACGATGCCGAAGACCTGCCCGTCGCACCATTGCTCGGGCGCCGGGTCGCGGTACTGGAAAACCACGAACTGGCGCGTCAGGCATTGCAGCATCAACTGGAAGACTGCGGTCTGGACGTCACCCCGTTCAATACCCTGGAAAGCCTGACCAATGGCATCACCGGCGCCCATCAGACCGATCAGGCAATCGACCTCGCGGTGCTCGGCATCACCAGCAACGACATGCCGCCGGAACGACTCAACCAGCACATCTGGGATCTCGAACACCTCGGTTGCCGGGTACTGGTGCTGTGCCCGACCACCGAACTGACGCTGTTCCATCTTTCGGTGCCCAACCCCCACAGCCAGCTCCAGTCCAAACCGGCCTGTACCCGCAAGTTGCGCCGGGCATTGTCGGACATGGTCAACCCGCGGCAAATACGCAGCGAGCCCGGTGAACCGCTGTCGAGCCGTGCACCGAAAGTGCTGTGTGTCGACGACAACCCGGCCAACCTGCTGCTGGTACAGACGCTGCTTGAAGACATGGGCGCCAAGGTGCTGGCCGTGGAAAGCGGGTATGCGGCGGTCAAGGCCGTACAGAACGAATCCTTCGACCTGGTGCTGATGGACGTGCAGATGCCTGGCATGGACGGACGTCAAAGCACCGAGACCATCCGCCAGTGGGAAAGCGAGCGCCATTGCACGCCGCTGCCGATCGTCGCCCTCACCGCCCACGCCATGGCCAACGAAAAACGTGCACTGCTGCAAAGCGGCATGGACGACTACCTGACCAAGCCGATCAGTGAGCGGCAACTGGCGCAAGTGGTGCTGAAGTGGACCGGCCTTGCGCTGCGCAATCAGGCACCGGACCGTGGTGGTGAAAACGCGACGGGGCATCAGGACCTGCCGGTACTCGATCATGAAGAAGGCTTGCGTCTGGCTGCCGGCAAGGCCGATCTGGCGGCGGACATGCTCGCGATGCTGCTGGCCTCGCTCGAGGCCGACCGCGAAGCCATTCGCACAGCCCGTGACAACCAGGACCAGAACGGTCTGCTCGAACGGGTCCATCGCTTGCACGGCGCGACCCGCTACTGTGGCGTTCCACAATTGCGCGCAGCCTGCCAGCGCAGCGAAACCCTGCTCAAACAGGAAGACCCCAAGGCTGCCACCGCCCTTGATGAACTGGAGCGGGCGATCAATCGTCTGGCGGCGCAGGCGAAGATCAGCGCCTGATCCACGGCAATGCCGACCCGTGCCGACACGGCTAAAGTGGGCGCGGGTGATTTGCGCCCGCGTCGATGCTTCAGGAGGATTGCATGCGCACGATCGTTTTCAGCAGCCAGACCTACGACCGCGACAGTTTCCTAGCAGCCGATTGCCCGGCCGGCATCGAACTGCATTTTCAGCCGGCCCGGCTCAGTCTCGACACGGCACCACTGGCCGAGCGGCACGAGGTGGTCTGCGCCTTCATCAATGACGACCTCAGCGCTCCCGTGCTGGAGCGCCTGGCGGCCGGCGGCACCCGACTGATCGCCCTGCGCTCGGCCGGTTACAACCATGTCGACCTGAACGCGGCCAAACGCCTGGGGCTGATGGTCGTGCGTGTTCCGGCCTACTCGCCCCACGCGGTGGCCGAGCATGCCGTGGCATTGATTCTCGCGCTCAACAGGCGCCTGCACCGCGCCTACAACCGCACCCGCGAAGGCGATTTCAGCCTGCACGGCCTCACCGGTTTCGATCTGGTGGGCAAGACCGTCGGGATTGTCGGCACCGGCCAGATCGGCGCGACATTCGCCAAAATCATGCACGGTTTCGGCTGTGAGCTGCTGGCCTTCGATCCGTATCCGAACCCGGCGGTCGAAGCGCTGGGCGCACGCTACCTGAGCCTGGCGCAACTGCTCGAACAATCGCAGATCATCAGCCTGCACTGCCCGCTCAACGAACAGAGTAAACACCTGATCAATCGTGATTCGCTGGCGCACATGCGGCCGGGGGCGATGTTGATCAACACCGGCCGCGGCGGTCTGGTGGACACACCGGCACTGATCGATGCCCTGAAGGACGGTCAGCTGGGTTATCTGGGGCTCGATGTCTACGAAGAAGAGGCGCAGCTGTTTTTCGAAGACCGTTCCGACCTGCCGTTGCAGGACGATGTGCTGGCGCGATTACTGACCTTTCCCAACGTGATCGTCACGGCGCACCAGGCATTCCTGACCCGCGAGGCGCTGGGGGCGATTGCCGCGACCACCCTGCACAACATCGCGACCTGGGCGGCGGGATCACCGCAGAACCAGGTCCAAGGCTGAACGATCAGGCGTCAGGCAGGTGGCGACTCTGGAGAAATCGCCACACACAGAATCAACAGACCGAGCCAGCCGAAGCCGATCAGTCGCTGTTGGAAAGAGTGACCCCGGCGCAGCAGGAACCAGACAAAAACCATCGGCATCAGAAACGCCATGATCTTCAGCCAGCCTTCCACCGGGCGCACGCCCTGCTGATCCCACGCGGGCTCAACCGGCCGGGCCGCCTGCGCACGGCGCCTGCGGCCGGCGGCGGCCGGCAGCACTTTCGGTTCAGGCTGCGCGGCAGGCGTAGCGACGAAGGCTTCGGGGACAGCCCTGTTGCGGGGCAGACTGCCGAAGGAAATCGTCGATGCGGCGCTGGCCGGTCGTGCAGCCTGTGCCTGTCCCTCCGCTATCGGAGCCCCGCAATGAATGCACGTCCTGGCTTCGGAACTGATGCTCCGCTTGCATTCATAACATTCGATCAGCGCCATGTTCCGTTCCTTAGAGATGAAGGCGGCAGTTTGCCACGACTGTGCTGTCGATTTGAACCTGATCGAAGGTCGCACGCCCGCGTCATTCTGCAATCAAGCCCGTGCTAGCATGTCGCGCATATTTGGAGGACCCATGGTCGAACACGATTTCCGCTACACCCTGATGAACCCGCAACACACCCTCACCGAATGCCGCGCCCTCGTGCCGGGCCGTTATCAGGTCACTGGCAACGGTGGCTCGATCCGTATCGGTGACGTGCTGGTCGTGACCCTCAAGGGCAGCAAGGACTTGTCCATGCGCCTGACCGTCGACACCGTGCGTCACCTGATCAACCCGCCGGGACAATGGACCGCGATGACCACCGGCCCGGTGTTCGGCGAGCTGGCGATCCATACCTGGCAGGTCAACTGTGACAGTTGCGCCAAGGAACTGAGCTTCGAATTCGCAGTAGACGCCAAGCTCGGCAAATCGGCAGAGAAACCGGCCGCCACGGCACGCATTGCCGAATTGGGCTGGAAAGCCGTCGGTGACAAGCACCTGTGCCCGAACTGCCAGGAGCCTGCATGATGAAACACCTGGCCCTGACCGCCGCTGTCGGCGCCGGCCTGATGGGCTGCGCCGCGGAGCCTGTGCAACTGCAACAGGACCGCAGCTACATTCTGGAATGGATCGGTGAACGGCCGCTGATGGACTACAGCCACCTGACCGTGACCCTCGGCGATGATGGCCGGGCATACGGCAACGGCGGCTGCAACCACTGGTTTGCGCCCTACACCCTCGATGGCGACAAGCTCAGCTTCGGCAAGATCGGCAAGACCCGCAAACTGTGTGCTCCGGCGCTGATGGAGCAAGAGCAACGCTTCCTCCAGGCTCTGGAGAAAGTGGAGCGCTGGGACGTTTCGCCCATCGAGCAGATGCGTTTCTGGCCGGCTGAAGGCAAGCCGTTGCGCTGGTGGCTGGAAGAAGGCTGAGCCTGCTGCACTGAATGATCGTTCCCACGCTCTGCGTCACAGCGGACGCGGAGCGTCCGGGGCGGCGTTACCACGCGGAGCGTGGGAACGATCCCTCAGTTGGTCGCCTGCAACGCCTCAAGCTTCGCCATCACCCCCGCCGCCGTCTGCTCGCCCATCAGCTGTTCCCGCACCTTGCCCTTGTTGTCGATGATGTAGGTCACCGGCAAGGCTTCACTGCGCGGCAGCTCGAACAGTTCCGCCGGATCCTGCGCCAGCACGGTGAACTTGATGCCCAGTTTTTCGCTGGCGCTCTTCAGCTCTTCACCCTGCACGTTGTCGAAATTGACCCCGAACACACCGATCTTCTTGCCCTTGAGCTCGTCGGCCAGATGATTGAGTTCCGGGATTTCCGTGCGGCACGGACCGCACCATTCGGCCCAGTAATTGAGTACCACCCATTGCTTGTCCAGGCGCTCGGACGCGACTTTCTGCCCGTTCTGATCGATGCCGTAGTCGTTACCGCAGCCCCCCAGCATCAACGCCCCGATGATCGTCAATGCCGCTGCCAGTGCCCGTGTCATGTCGTGTTCCTTGTGAAAAATTGAATGCGCCTGCGACCCATCGCCTCCCAAGGTTCTGGATTGCGCGCTGCACAGTTAGAATAGCCGCCACTCTACGCAAGAAGCGACCCGCCCATGACCGATCTGACGCTTTATCACAACCCGCGCTGCTCGAAATCCCGCGGTGCGCTCGAACTGCTCGAAGCCCGTGGCCTGACGCCGAACGTGGTGCGCTACCTCGAAACCCCGCTGGACGCCGCGCAGATCAAGGCCTTGCTCGGCAAGCTGGGAATCAGCGCCCGGCAACTGCTGCGCACCGGCGAAGACGAATACAAGACCCTGAACCTGGCCGATGCCAGTCTCACCGAGAAACAATTGATCGACGCCATCGCGGCGCATCCCAAGCTGATGGAGCGACCGATTCTCGAAGCCGGCGACAAAGCCGTCATCGGCCGTCCGCCGGAGCAGATCCTGGAGCTGCTGCCGTGAGTGCGCCGTACATTCTGGTTCTGTATTACAGCCGCAGCGGCTCGACCAACGAGATGGCCCGGCAGATTGCCCGCGGTGTCGAGCAAGCCGGCCTCGAAGCGCGTCTGCGCACCGTGCCGGCGATCTCCACCGAGTGCGAAGCCGTATCGCCGGACATTCCGGATGAAGGCGCGCTGTACGCCACGCTGGATGACCTGAAAAACTGCGCCGGCCTGGCCCTCGGCAGCCCGACCCGTTTCGGCAACATGGCCGCGCCGCTCAAGTATTTCCTCGACGGCACCAGCAACCTGTGGCTGACCGGCGCGCTGGTCGGCAAACCGGCCGGGGTATTCACCTCCACCGCCAGCCTGCACGGCGGTCAGGAAACCACGCTGCTGTCGATGATGCTGCCGCTGTTGCACCACGGCATGCTGATCACCGGCCTGCCCTACAGCGAATCGGCGCTGCTGGAAACCCAGGGTGGCGGCACCCCTTACGGCGCCAGCCATCACGCCGGAGCCGACGGCAAAAGCGGTCTCGATCAGCACGAAGTGGCGCTGTGCCGCGCCCTCGGCGCACGTCTGGCCAAGACGGCCCAGAAGCTGGGGAACTGAGATGGCCAGAAAGCCGAAAGTCCTGCCCGCCGTCGAATGGCTGGAGCCACGGGTACGGGCGATGCGGGTGATCAGTCTGCTGTGCTTTTTCGGCCTGGCCGGATTGCTCGCCGCTTATTACCTGGTGTTCGCCGACCTGCATGGCGCGCGGCCGTGGGTGATTCTGCTGATCGAACTGATCCCGTGGATTGTGCTCGCACCGGGCATGATCATGGGCAGCGCACGCGGGCATTCGTGGATGTGCTTTGTGGTGAATCTGTATTTCATCAAGGGCGCGCTGGCGGCGTATGACCCGAGCCGTCAGCTGTTTGGCGTGCTGGAGATGATCGCCAGTCTGGCGGTGTTCTGCTCGGCGCTGCTGTATGTGCGGTGGCGGTATCAGTTGAATCGCAAGCTGGCCGGCGAAGGCGAAGTCTCCGTCGCCTGACAGACCGCTATCGCCAGCAGGCTGGCTCCCACACTGGATTTGCGTCATTCACAAATCTTCTGTGGGAGCTAGCCTGCTAGCGATGCGGGCGACTCAGTCTCAATGGTTGACGGTATAGGCCAACATCATCGATATCTGGCTCATCGGCCGTCCACCGCTCTCTTCATGCCACTGGTTGAACGCATTCTGCACCGTCGCCAGATCCCGCAGACTGCTCGGCACCTTGTCGACAATCTTTTGCGCATTCAGCGCCGCGACCACGTCGTAGCTCGGCACAAACGTATCCTTGCCGACCATGCGCAAGAAGCGTGGCGCCGACAGCCCGCCCAATTGATGGCCGTGCTTTTTCAGGTACGTCCACAAACCGACGATGTCGGTCACCGGCCAGTCGGCCAGCAACGCGCCGAAGCTGCCCTTCTCTTTCTCGACGTCCAGAATGAACTGCGCATTGCGCGGCACGCTTTTGAGCTTGCCCAGGTGACGGATGATCCGCGCATCCTGCATCAACCGCTCAAGGTGTTCGGCGCTCATCAGCACGACCTTTTCCGGGTCGAACTTGAAGAACACTTCTTCAAAGGCTGGCCACTTGGCGTCCACCAGACTGTGCTTGAGGCCGGCGCGAAACACCCGCAGGGCCATGGTCGAGAGGTAACGGTCGTCGCTGATCTTGCGCAATTGCGCCGGGGTCTTGGGAACGGGCAGATGGGCTTCCAGTTCAGCCGCCGAACCGAAGCGGTTCAGACAGTATTCGTGCAGCCACTTGTAGTCGCGCATGCCCTCTCCTAAAAAATGAATTGAAAACGGCGCCCGCGAGCGCCGTTTCTTTCGAGCGATCAGATCGCTTACAGGTTCACCACGTTGACGAATCGCGAAGCCGCCGTCTCGTCGATCTTCAGGCTGGTGAAGTCAAACAGGTTACGGTCAGCCAGTTGCGACGGGATCACGTTCTGCAGGCTGCGGAAAATGCTCTCGGTACGGCCCGGGGTCTTGCGCTCCCAGTCCTGGAGCATTTCCTTGACCACCTGACGTTGCAGATTTTCCTGAGAACCGCAGAGGTTGCACGGAATGATCGGGAATTGCTTGAAGTCCGAGTAGGCCTGAATGTCTTTCTCGTTGCAGTAGGCCAGTGGACGGATCACCACGTTGCGCCCGTCATCGGCGCGCAGCTTCGGCGGCATGGCCTTGAGGCTGCCGTTGAAGAACATGTTGAGGAAAAACGTCTCGACGATGTCGTCGCGGTGATGACCGAGGGCCATTTTGGTCGCACCGATTTCGTCGGCGAAGGTGTACAGCGTGCCGCGACGCAGGCGCGAGCACAGCGAGCAGGTGGTCTTGCCTTCCGGGATCAGCTCCTTGACCACCGAGTAGGTGTCCTTCTCGACGATGTGGTACTCGATGCCCAGCTCTTTGAGGTAGGCCGGCAGCACGTGCTCGGGGAAACCCGGCTGCTTCTGGTCCATGTTCACGGCGACGATATCGAACTTGATCGGCGCAACCTTCTGCAGGTGCATCAGCACGTCGAGCATGGTGTAGCTGTCCTTGCCCCCGGACAGGCAGACCATGACCTTGTCGCCGTCTTCGATCATGTTGAAGTCGGCGACCGCTTCGCCGGCCAGGCGGCGCAGGCGCTTTTGCAGTTTGTTCTGGTTGACCGTAAGAGTGCCCATGACGCGAAATCCGTGAGGTGTGACGAAAGGCGGGCATTTTACGCAAAAACACCTGGCTTGTGGCCACAGGTTGTCGCCCCCTCGAATGCCCGCTTGCACAGACCCCGACGCGATTACCCCGCCGGTTTACAGCGCGATTTGCTCTAAGACCCTAATA
Source organism: Pseudomonas fluorescens (assembly GCF_012974785.1). Taxonomy (GTDB): domain Bacteria; phylum Pseudomonadota; class Gammaproteobacteria; order Pseudomonadales; family Pseudomonadaceae; genus Aquipseudomonas; species Aquipseudomonas fluorescens_BT. The sequence continues at coordinate 4,655,871 of NZ_CP027561.1, forward strand.
CCTGTGCGGTTAAGACCTTTCTATACTGCGACATAAGGTCGCACACAATCTGAAGACCTGTATTTGCTCGGCCACATTGGCCCGTAGGCGCTCCGCTGGGGGGCGATGGCAATAACGAGAGGAGTGACTGGCATGATCCATCACGTAGTGGGACTTTTTACCCACCCCGATCAGGAATGGAAGGAAATCCGTGGCGACCAGGAAGAAAGCATCAGCCACATGTACCTGACGCACACGCTGATTCTGGCGGCGATCCCCGCTGTTTCGGCGTTTATCGGCACCACCCAGGTCGGCTGGGTGATCGGCAACCGCGCGCCGGTCATGCTCACCGTCGAAAGCGCAATCTGGATGACGGTCATGTCGTACCTGGCAATGCTCGGCGGGGTCGCGGTCATGGGTGCCTTCGTGCACTGGATGGCCCGCACCTATGACGCCAACCCGAGCCTGGCCCGTTGCGTCGCGTTTGCCACCTACACCGCGACGCCGTTGTTCGTCGGCGGCCTGGCGGCGCTCTATCCGCACATGTGGCTGGGGATGATCGTCGGCACGGCGGCCATTTGCTACACGGTGTACCTGTTGTACGTGGGGCTGCCGACCTTCATGAACATTCCGTCCGATGAGGGTTTCCTGTTCTCCAGTTCGGTGCTGGCGGTGGGTCTGGTGGTGCTGGTGGCCATCATGGCGTTTACCGTGATTGTCTGGGGACTGGGCGTGGGGCCCGTCTACACCAATTAGCAACCGGCTCCTTCCGAGAAGAACAAGATCCGCCAACACAGGCCGCCGCAAGGCGGCCTTCTCATGCCTGAAACAGACGTCGCGACCATTCGGCAGACGGGTGATTCGCAAGAATGGACGGTTGCGGCATACTCCAAACCTCTGGAGATCCATCAAGCATGCCCGAGCAACTCAATACCCGCGTCGAAGACTGTTTCCAACTCGCTGAATCCTTTTTCAAACGTCCTTTCAAACGCCCCGTGGTGAGCCTCAAGCTGCGCGGGCAAAAAGCCGGGGTCGCGCATCTGCACGAGAACCTGCTGCGCTTCAATCCGCAGCTGTACCGGGAAAACGCCGAACACTTCCTCAAGCAGACCGTGGCCCATGAAGTCGCGCACCTGATCGCCCATCAACTGTTCGGCGATCGCGTCCAGCCCCACGGCGAGGAGTGGCAACTGATCATGCGCGGCGTTTACGAGCTGCCGCCGGACCGCTGCCACACCTATGAAATCAAACGCCGAAGCGTGACCCGCTACATCTACAAATGCCCGTGTGCGGACAGCGATTTTCCGTTTTCGGCGCAGCGCCATAGCCTCGTCAGACAGGGGCGGCGGTATTTGTGCCGACGCTGTCGCAACACGCTGGTGTTCAGTGGCGAAACGCGGGTCGAGTAAGCCCCACCTCGTTCCCACGCAGAGCGTGGGAACGATCTATAAAACCACTTTCGCGGCACGCAGTTCGGCAATCCGCTCAGGACTTAAACCCAACTCCCCCAACACCTGATCCGTATGCTGCCCCAGCGCCGCACCGACATATCGAGGCGCCGGCAACGCTTGGGAAAACTTCAGCGGACACGCCATCTGCGCCTGCACAGAGCCATCGCCACGGGGCACCTGCGTCACCAGTTCCCGGGCCTGCAATTGCGGATGCTGCACCGCCTCGCCCAGGTTCAACACCGGTTCGACACAGGCGTCGATCCCGGCGAACAGCTCGCACAGTTCAGCAAAGTCGTGCTTCTCGAACTCGATCTTCAAGGCGTCCTTGAGCGCGCGCTGTTGCTCGGGCTTGGGTGACAAACCCTGCGCCGCCAGTTCCGGCCGGCCCAGCGCCGCACACAATGGCTGCATGAAGGCCGGTTCCAGACTGCCCACCGACATCCAGCGCCCGTCCCGGGAACGGTAATAGTCATAGAAACTGCCGCCATTGAGCATCTGATCCTCCCGGCCCGGTTCCTCGCCGCAGGCCAGATACCCGGCGCCGGCCATGGCGTTCAGGCTGAACGCACAGTCGGTCATGCTCACGTCCAGGTGCGTGCCCTGCCCGGTCTGTTGGCGAGAGATTACCGCTGCCAGCAGACCGATCACCCCGTGCAGCGAGCCACCCGCGATATCCGCCACCTGCATGCCCAGCGGCAACGGCCCGCTGTCGGCGCGCCCGGTGTAGCTGGAGAGCCCGGCCAGCGCCAGATAGTTGATGTCGTGGCCGGCGCGGTCCCTGAACGGCCCGGTCTGGCCGTAACCGGTGATCGAGACATAAATCAGCTTCGGATTGATCGCCTTCAGCGCCTCGTAACCCAGCCCCAGCCGCTCCATCACGCCGGGACGAAACTGCTCCAGCACGATGTCGTAGTCCGCCAGCAACCGCTTGACCAGCTCCTGCGCCTCGGGCTGTTTGAGGTCCAGTGCCAGACTGCGCTTGTTGCGGTTGAGATAAGCGTGGCTGGCCGAGATCCCGTGATCGTGGGGCGGCAACACCCTCAGCAGATCGAGTCGGGTCGGCGATTCGATGCGCAGCACTTCGGCGCCCATGTCCGCCAGCAGCAGTGAGGCGAACGGTCCCGGCAGCAGGGTCGAGAAATCGAGAATCTTCAGTGAGGCCAGCGGTGCAGACATGGGCGATCTCCATCAACGATGCATGCAGCCTAGGCAGCCGTCGGCGATGGGGCAATTACCGGATGCATCAGTTGCACTGACCGTTGCGCTCAAATCGCAGGCAAGAAAAAACCCGCCGAAGCGGGTTTTTCCATTCAAGCGATGCTTACTTCACATTGCTCGGGGTTGGGCCTTCGGCCACACCCAGGTCATCTTCGTGACGCTGGTCAACGATACCGCGACCGCCCGAGGCCAGCTCGGTTTGCAGCACGTCGGTATCCAGTTCCTTGACCCACTTGGCCACAACGATGGTGGCAACGGCGTTGCCGACCAGGTTGGTCAGGGCGCGGGCTTCGGACATGAAGCGGTCGATACCCAGGATCAGCGCCAGACCGGCCACCGGCAGGTGACCTACCGCCGACAGGGTGGCGGCCAGCACGATGAAGCCCGAACCGGTCACACCGGCGGCGCCTTTGGAGGACAGCAGCAACACCACCAACAGAGTGATCTGGTGAGTGATGTCCATGTGGGTATCGGTCGCCTGAGCGATGAACACGGCCGCCATGGTCAGGTAGATCGCGGTACCGTCAAGGTTGAACGAGTAACCGGTCGGAATCACCAGACCCACTACCGATTTCTTCGCGCCCAGACGCTCCATCTTGATCAGCATGCGTGGCAGTACCGATTCCGACGAGGAAGTACCCAGCACGATCAGCAGTTCTTCACGGATGTAGCGGATCATCTTCAGCACGCTGAAGCCGTGCATGCGGGCGATACCGCCGAGCACGATCAGGATGAACGCCAGGCAAGTAATGTAGAAGCACGCCATCAGTTGACCCAGTTGCACCAGCGAGCCGACGCCGTAGGCACCGATGGTGAAGGCCATCGCACCGAAGGCACCGATTGGCGCGAGCTTCATGATCATGTTGATGATGTTGAACATCACGTGGGCGAAGCGATCGATGAAGTCCAGGATCGGCTTGCCGTAGGCACCCAGGCGGTGCAGGGCGAAACCGAAGATCACCGAGAACATCAGCACTTGCAGGATGTCACCGGTGGCGAACGCGCCGACGATGGTGGTCGGGATCACGTTGAGCAGGAAGCCGACGACGCTCTGGTCAGCACCTTGCTGTACGTAGGTGGCGACTTTCGAGGCGTCGAGGGTGCTGACGTCGATGTGCATGCCGTTGCCCGGTTGCACGATGTTGACCACGATCAGGCCGACCAGCAGGGCAATGGTCGAAACGATTTCGAAGTACAGGAGTGCGTAACCGCCGGTCTTGCCGACCGATTTCATGTTCTGCATGCCGGCGATGCCGCTGACTACGGTGCAGAAGATGATCGGGGCGATGATCATTTTGATCAGTTTGATGAACCCGTCACCCAGCGGCTTTACGGCCACACCGAACTGCGGGTAGTAGTGACCGAGCGCGATACCGATACAAATTGCGACGATCACCTGAAAATACAGGGATTTGTACAGTGGCTGACGAGTCGTCATTGCAAAGTTCCTCAAGAGTCCCGCGCGGCAACATCCATCTGTTGTACGCGACACTTGAATTGCGAACCCTCCTGCACTGGAGGGATTTGTTGTGTCGAACGGCGCTGTTCCGGACCGGCTCGGCGCACGCTTCTGTTGCTCTTATCGCAAACGTCGTGCCACTTTGGTGCAAATCGCTGCAAGCCTTTTGATATCAGGGGATACGGGTTTTTCTGTGTCACCGTTCGGTTACTCAAGTGTGGCGGATTTCCGCCAACTCGCCCGACCTCGTCCTACAATTTGGCGGAAATCCGCCTTGTTACCGATCAAAGGCAGCCGCTACCATCGATCGGCCAGAGGAAGGATCTGCCGCCCATGCGCGAACGCACCATCGCCAGTCACTTTGCCCGCGCCGCCCTCGGTGGCGCGCGGCGCTCGGGTTACGACTATTCGGACCTGCTGCAGCAACTGGGCATCAGCCCCGAACTGCTCGACGAACCGCGCGCGCGGATCGCCCCGGAGCAATTCACTCAACTGATCCAGAACCTGTGGCTGGCCCTGGACGACGAATACCTGGGCTTCGGCAACGCGCCGAGCAAACCCGGCAGCTTCGCCATGATGTGCCACGCCATCATTCATTGCCGCAGCCTGGAAAAGGCTCTGCAACGCGGCTTATTGTTTTATAGCCTATTCCCCGAAGCCCCGCGCCTGACGCTGACCCATGAAGACGAATGGGTACGCCTGAGCCTCGACGATGCGCAATGGTGGGACCCGGATCACTTTCTCAGCGAGAGCCTGCTGGTGATCTGGCACCGCCTCGGCAGCTGGCTGATCGGCCAGCGGATTCGCCTGGAACAGGCCGGTTTCAGCTACCCGAAACCGGCGCACGGGGCTGAATACGATTTGCTGTTCTCCTGCCCGCTGGCGTTTTCCGCCTCCCAGAGCAGCCTGGTGTTTCACAGTCGCTATCTGCACATGCCGCTGCTGCAGGACGAACGCACCCTCAAGCATTTCCTCGAACGCTCCCCCGCCGACCTGCTGTCCCGCCCGGATGACGGCAATAGCCTGAGCAGCCGATTGCGCCGCCTGCTCAGCCATGACAGCGCACGCTGGCCGGACCTCGAAGCGGTGGCCGCGCACCTGCACATCAGCCCGCAAACCCTGCGCCGGCATTTGCGCGAGGAAGGCACCAGTTTTCAGGAATTGAAGGATCAACTGCGGCGGGACATCGCGATTTATCACCTGGGGCGGGCCGATCTGTCGTTGCAACAGATCGCCGAACAGCTCGGGTTTTCCGAACCGTCGGCGTTTCATCGGGCGTTCAAGAAGTGGACGGGGCTGACGCCGGGGGCTTATCGGGCGCAGGAACAGTAGGCGGTCACATCGCCGGGAAATGAATCCTGAACGCCGCCCCGCCCATCGGCGAATCGCCCAATGTCAGTTTCGCGTTGTAGCTCTCGATGATGTCCTTGACCACCGCCAGGCCGATCCCCTGCCCCGGGTGCTGGCGATCCAGACGCTCTCCCCGCTCAAGTATCCGCGCCCGCTGATGCTGCGGAACACCGGGGCCGTCGTCTTCGATGCACAACTCGATCCCGGCCAGGGTTTCGCGCACGCTGATACGCACTTCGCCCAGGCACAGGCGATAGGCATTTTCCAGCAGGTTGCCCATCATCTCCAGCAAGGCGCCCTGCTCGATCGGCACATAGCAGTGCTCCGGCAGGTCGAACGCCACCCGTACGTGTTTATCGCGGTAGACCTTGTCCAGGGTATCGCACAGGCTTTTGAGTACCGGGCGCAAGCGTACCTGATGGCGCACCAGACCACTTTTGCGCAGGCTCGCGCGCTGCAACTGGTAGCTGATTTGCTGACTCATGCGTTCAATCTGGGTTTGCAGCACCCAGGCCTGATCGCGATCTTCGGGACGCTGGGCCATGTCTTCACTGACCCCCTGCAAGACCGCCAGCGGGGTTTTCAGGCTGTGGGCCAGATCGTCGAGGGAGTCGCGGTAACGGCTGCGTTGCTGGCGCTCGCTGTGCAGCAAGCGGTTGAGCGAGCCGGTCAGACGCAACAGCTCACGGGGGTGCTGTTCGGTGAGGCTTTCGCGGGTGCCGCTTTCGATTTCGTCCAGCTCCTGGCTGAGCCGGCGCAACGCCTTGAGGCCCCAGGTCAGGCCGATCCACAGCAACGAAAGCAAGACCAGCAGCGCCGCGCCGAAACCGAGGTAGAGGTTTTCCCGCAGGCCTTCGAGGGTGGTTTCGTACTCACGCACCGGTTGCAGCGCGACGATGCTGAACGCCGCATTCTTGCCACCGAGCAGTTTGACCTCGACGTCGTAGACGAAGAACTCCTGACCGCTGGCTTCGCGAATCCGCGCAAACTCGCTGCCCATCCCGTCGTAACGCGGTTTGTAGTTGATCTGCTCTTCCTGGGTCGCTTTCGAGCGCCAGACCAGATGACCTTCGCGGTCGTAGATGTAGCCGAGCAGACGGAAGTCGGCGAGGTTGAATCGCTCGTCCGGCAACTGCATCGGCATCACCAGCCGACCGTTTTCAATCCGTGCCGCGGAAATCAGTGTGGTGACGTCCGATGCCAGGCGCTGCTCGATGGAATCCTGCAGCGCCAGACTGAACGCCCCTTGCATCGCCGGAAGCAGGGCGAGCATGAACAACACCGCCAACGTCGTGGCGGCCAGCATCAAGCGAACGCGAAGCGAACGGATCAAGTGCAGCGCTCATTGAACAGATAGCCGAGCCCGCGCACCGTGTCGATCGGCTTGAACCCGGCCGTGCCTTCGAGCTTGCGCCGCAGACGCCCGACCAGCACTTCGATCACGTTCGGATCACGCTCGTCGTCGTCCGGGTAGAGCTGCTCCATCAGGCGATCCTTGGGCACCACTTGCTGGTGATGGCGCATCAGGTATTCCAGAATCCGGTATTCGTAGGCGGTCAGGGCCAATGGCTGCTCATCGAGGGTCGCCTGCTTGCGATTGAGGTCGAGCAACAACGGACCGGCGACAATGGTCGACTGGGTAAAGCCGCTGGAACGACGCAACAGCGCATTGAGCCGCGCTTCCAGCTCTTCGAACTGAAACGGCTTGACCAGGTAATCGTCGGCACCGGCAGCCAGGCCTTCGACCTTGTCCTGCCAGTTGCCACGGGCGGTGAGGATCAGGATCGGAAAGCTTTTGCCGTCCTGGCGCAGCTGGCGGATCAGATCGAGCCCGCCCATGCCCGGCAGGCCAAGGTCGATCACCGCCAGGTCAAAATTGAATTGCCCGGTCTGATACAGCGCCTCTTCGGCATTGGCCACGGACTCGACCACGTGACCGCTTTCCGTCAGGCGGGTTTGCAGGTGATGGCGCAACAGCGCTTCATCTTCGACGACCAACAGTTTCATGACACTCTCCCGGGCCAATCAGCATCTGCAACAGCATACCTGCGACAACGGTGTACTGCCGCTTTTGAGGGTTCTGTTCATTTCATCCCTCGCACGTGGCTCAAGATTACTGAACCCGGCCTGTACCTGCCCTGAACGCACCCTGAACCCGGGCGCAATCAAATGAACTAGGCTGTCTTGACCTTTTACTGTCAGGAGACCCGATCATGCGCCTGTTCCTTGCCCTCACCCTGCTCGCCTTCAGCAGCCTCAGCGCGGCGGCGATCAAGACTCAGGAAATACCTTATCAGAGCGCCGATGGCACGAAACTGATCGGTTATTACGCCTATGACGACGCGATCAAGGGCCCTCGTCCCGGCGTGGTAGTGGTCCATGAATGGTGGGGGCTGAATGACTACGCCAAGCGCCGCGCCCGGGATCTCGCCGGGCTCGGCTACAGCGCGCTGGCTATCGACATGTACGGTGACGGCAAGAACACCGAGCACCCGAAAGATGCGATGGCGTTCATGCAGGCGGCCACGCAGAACGCCGATGCTGCCAGCAAACGCTTCGAGGCCGGCCTCGACCTGCTGAAGAAGCAGCCACAGACCGACACCGGCAAGCTGGCCGCCATCGGTTACTGCTTCGGTGGAGGCGTGGTGTTGAATGCGGCGCGCCAGGGGGTGCCATTGGCCGGCGTAGTGAGTTTCCACGGCGCACTGGCCACCAAGACCCCGGCGACACCGGGCAGCGTTAAGTCGAAGATCCTCGTCGAGCACGGCGCACTGGACAGCATGGTGACTGCCGACAACGTCACGGCGTTCAAGTCTGAAATGGACAAGGCCGGCGCCGACTATCAATTCGTCAGCCTCGACGGCGCCAAGCATGGCTTCACCAACCCCGACGCGGATCGCCTGAGCCATGGCGATCACGGTGGCCCGGATATCGGTTACAACAAGGCCGCGGATGAAAAGTCCTGGGCGGACATGCAGGCCTTCTTCAAGAAAATCTTTGGCTGAGCCCACTCGTTCCCGCGCCCTGCGCGGGAACGTTCCACACCTGCGCACTATCCAGCCTCAAAGCAACCCGGCAAAATGCCCGCCATGAATTCCAGCCCTCTCCTCCCCGCTTGCTGCACCCCGCTCGATGCCCACTGGCCATTGCCGATCGTGCTGCCGGACACCGTGCTGCTGAGCACCCACTTCGACCCGTCACAACTGCTCGGCGATGACTTCCGCCGCAGTGCCATCGAACCGCCGCCGAGTATCCAGCGTTCGGTGGCCAAGCGTCAGGCGGAGTTTCTGGCAGGGCGGATTTGCGCCCGGGCCGCGCTGCAACAACTGGAAGGTTCAAGCAATGTTCCGGCGATTGGCGAGGATCGCGCACCGGTGTGGCCGGCACACATCTGCGGCTCGATCACCCACAGCACCGGCCGGGCGGCGGCGATTGTCGCCAACAAGCAACACTGGCGCGGGCTGGGCATGGACCTGGAAAACCTGCTCAACGCCGAACGGGCCGAGCGGCTGGCCGGAGAAATTCTCACCCCGCCAGAAATGCAGCGCATGGCCGCCGGCGCCCGCGATCAACTGGCGCTGTGGGTGACCCTGACGTTTTCGGTGAAGGAAAGCCTCTTCAAGGCGCTGTACCCGATTGTCCAGAAGCGTTTCTATTTCGAGCACGCCGAAATGCTCGAATGGACCGAACAGGGTCAGGTACGGCTGCGACTGCTGACGGACCTGTCTAGCGAATGGTGCAACGGGACCGAACTGGACGCACAGTTCGGGGTACACGACGGGCAGTTGTTGAGTCTGGTCAGCATCCAGGCTTGAGCACCTTCAGCGTCGCTCCTGATTTCGCGGCCAGCTCAGGCTGAAACACGCCCCGCCCAGACTCTTGCTCTTGCCGATCAGCGCCCGGCCGTCATGCCAGTGGATGATCCGCCGCACGATCGACAGCCCCAACCCGTGCCCACCGGACGCCCGGGTACGGCTGTCGTCCAGCCGCAGAAACGGCGTGAAGATTTTCTCCCAGGCACTTTCCGGCACACCGGGACCGTCGTCCTCGACATCCACCCGGCAACGCATCTGTCCGACCTGATAACTCACCGTGACCTTCGAGCGCGCATGGCGCATGGCGTTGCTCACCAGATTCTGCAAGGCACGGTGCAGGAAGCGCGGTTCGGCCTCGACCCAGGCGCCATCACAATCGGCCGCCGACAGGCACAGACCGCGCTGCACGATGACATCCGCACGTAACGGCGCCAGTTCCTCGATCACCTGATTGACCAGCGCATCGAGGTCCAGACGCTGGAACGTCAAGGCCGGCGAGCCCTGCTCCAGCCGCGCATAGGTGAGCATTTCGTCCACCAGCTTATCGAGGTCCTCGATATCGTGGTCCATGCCTTCACGGTATTTCTCCAGGGCCTGCGGGGTGGTGGCCGAGCCGATCATTTCCAGACCGAACCGCAGGCGCGCCACCGGCGTGCGCAACTCATGGGACACCGCGCGCACCAGCTCACGCTGGATCGCCAGCAATTGCTGCAGATGCTCGGCCATGCCGTTGAACGCGGCCGCCAGTTTTCCCACCGAGTCGGCACCGCGCGCCGGCACGCGAGTTTCCAGGCTGCCCTTGGCGATACGCGTGGCCGCCGCTTCGAGACCACGCAAGCGCCGTTCGAGCTGACGCACCAGTAAATAGACGATGAGACCGATCAGGGTCAGACCCAATGCCGCAATCAGCACCAGCCATTGCGGCGGGTACGGATTCATCTGATAGAGCGGGCCGATTTCCAGCACCCACGGCGTGCCGACCATCCCGGCGAACACACGGATCGAATCACCGCCCTTGCCCAGCGCCATCACCGTATCGCCCTCCGATACACGACGGCTCTGGTCTTCGTCCATGTCGGCTTCGTCCACGGTGACCAGTCGCAGGTCGAAGCCGAACCCTTTCTCTTCCTTTAATTGCGCCAGGCGTCTGGGTTGTTCACCCACCGGCACCCGCACCAGTTCATCGGCCAGCAGGTAGATCGTCGCCCGGGCCAGTTGCTCGCTGATCTGCTGCACCTCGCCCACCAGCACAAGCTGCTCCTTGTCGCTGACCATCCGGTAGACCTTTGCCGCGTGCGGCCCGGTCTGTTCGACCAGTGCCTGGCCGCGCTGCACGCGGGTGCGCTGGGTGAGATCGAGATCGGTCTGGGCAAAGGTTTTCAATGCCAGCGGAATTCCCAGCAGCCGCTCCCAGACCAGCAAGGCACGGTGACGCTCGGTCTCGTTCATCGGCTGCAGGTTGTCCGCCATCAGGGAAAACGTGCCGTGGGCCAGGCGCTCGCGGTATTGCTCGCTGCGCACCTGATTGAGCAGGTGCAGCGCCAGTACGCCGAGCACCGCCACCAGAATCAGCGCCGCGCACATGCCGCCGTAGATGCGCAGGAAGATCGAGTTCACAGTGGCAGTTCTACGCAGGCTTCAGGCACGAACAGATAGCCTTTGCTGCGCACGGTCTTGATCAGGCGCGGGTGATCGGGGTCGTCGCCGATCTTCGGGCGGATGCGCGAGATGCGCACATCGATCGAGCGGTCCTGGCCGTCGTAACCGATGCCGCGCAGCGCGGTGAAGATTTCTTCCCGCGACAGAATCCTTCCGGCGTTGGATACCAGCAGCCACAACAGGTCGAATTCGGCGCTGGTCAACTCGATGCCGCTGTCGCTCAGCCAGGCTTCGCGCAAGGCGTTGTCGACCACCAAAGGGCCGAACTGCAGACGACGAGGTTTGCCCGACGCCGGCTCCGGTGCGTCACTGCGTCGCAACAACGCCTGGATACGCGCCAGCAACAGCCGCGGACGCACCGGTTTGCACACATAATCATCGGCGCCGATGTCGAGGCCGAGGATCTGGTCGGCATCGTCGGTGCGCGCGGTCAGCATGAGGATCGGTCCGTCGTACTGGTCGCGCACCTTGCGGCAGATGCTCAGGCCGTCTTCGCCGGGGAGCATCAGGTCGAGGATCACCAGATCCGGCTGTTCCTTGATGATCCGCGCCGCCGCGTGGGCTCCGTTGCCCTCGATCTCCACATGCAATCCGTTGGCTTGCAGGTATTCGCGGGTCAGTTCGGCCAGACGCTGGTCGTCCTCGACTATCAATACCTGCCAGGCTTCATGCTCCACGGGTGACCTCTGCTTGCCGATGCTGCTTATAAAGGAAGGATCCTCCCGTCTTTTTGTCATCTTTAAGGAGGATAAGAATGCGTGCGCACGGGCCGATTGTATAAACGGCGTACAGCCAGAACACAAGTCGGTAAATGCGTTCGGACAAGGCGGATTTTTGTGATAGGGTTCGCGCCCTTAAAAATCCGCTGAAGCGTTTTTCCCGACTGAAAAACAGTGACAAACGGTCTAGCTCAGCAGGTTCACGGCCTACAAAGGTTTTCCCTGTTTCGCACACAATTTACGCACAGGGTTATCCACAGGCTGTCCATTGCAATCGCCCCCCAAAACGCATTATCTTGTAGCCCGCGCTCAAAAAAACCCTACATATAGGGTTTGACGCAAAAAACCAAACACAAACCGGACAGTGAATTCAAGGCTTTTTATTGCCATTGTCGGGTTGAACCAAACGTATTTTGAGAAGCCCAAACCGCGCCTGCGGATGGCTACCGTTTTTCAGCCGATCACGGCGTAAACGGTACGGGTGTTGCAGTTCCAAACTGCTCCCCGAAAGGAATGCGGTTTCACGCGTATCGCGCGAACCGAAGACTTCGGCATGGAAGCGGCGCCCACAAGGCCCCCTTCCTGAACTGTCCCGAAGTCGTTACCCGGCGCTGGCCGGTCGTAGTGCTTCAGGACGGAACGGTGGGCACCGTGATGGTGCCCAAACAAACATAGAGAACGTGGAGACACCCATGCAAACCGACACAACTCGCGAGAACCCGCAGGGCACCTTGCCGCAGGCCGCCGATTCGAATTCGGATCTGGCTGCCACCGCGCCTGGTCAACTGCGCGTGATCAAGCGTAATGGCACTGTCGTTCCTTACACCGATGACAAGATCACCGTCGCTATCACCAAAGCGTTTCTCGCAGTTGAGGGCGGCACCGCTGCCGCTTCGTCGCGAATCCACGACACCGTTGCCCGCCTGACCGAACAGGTCACCGCGACCTTCAAGCGTCGCATGCCGTCGGGCGGCACCATCCACATCGAAGAAATCCAGGACCAGGTCGAACTGGCCCTGATGCGTGCCGGCGAGCAGAAAGTGGCTCGCGACTACGTGATCTACCGCGATGCCCGCTCCAAAGAGCGCGCCACCCGCACCACCGCCGATGCTCCGGTTCAGGCGCACCCGTCGATCCGCATCACCCGCGCCGACGGCAGCCTCGCGCCACTGGACATGGGCCGCCTGAACACCATCGTGACCGAGGCCTGCGAAGGTCTGGCCGAAGTCGACGGCGACCTGATCCAGCGCGAAACCCTGAAGAACCTGTACGACGGCGTGGCCCTGAACGACGTCAACACTGCGCTGGTAATGACCGCGCGCACCCTGGTCGAGCGCGAGCCGAACTACTCGTTCGTGACCGCCCGTCTGCTGATGGACACCCTGCGCGCCGAAGGCCTGGGCTTCCTGGGCGTGGCCGAGAGCGCCACTCACCACGAGATGGCCGACCTCTACGCCAAGGCGCTGCCGGCCTACGTTGCCAAAGGTATCGAATTCGAACTGCTGAACCCTGTGCTGGCCTCCTTCGACCTGGAAAAACTGGGCAAGGCGATCAACCACGAGCGCGACCAGCAATTCACCTACCTGGGCCTGCAGACCCTGTACGACCGTTACTTCATCCACAAGGATGGCGTGCGCTTCGAACTGCCGCAGATCTTCTTCATGCGCGTGGCCATGGGCCTGGCGATCGAAGAGAAGCAGAAAGAAGACCGTGCGATCGAGTTCTACAACCTGCTGTCGTCCTTCGACTACATGGCATCGACTCCGACCCTGTTCAACGCCGGTACCCTGCGTCCACAGCTGTCGAGCTGCTACCTGACCACCGTGCCGGATGACCTGTCGGGCATCTACCACGCGATCCACGACAACGCCATGCTGTCGAAATTCGCCGGCGGCCTGGGCAACGACTGGACGCCGGTTCGTGCACTGGGTTCGTACATCAAGGGCACCAACGGCAAGTCGCAAGGCGTGGTTCCGTTCCTGAAAGTGGTGAACGACACCGCCGTCGCCGTCAACCAGGGTGGCAAGCGCAAAGGCGCTGTGTGTGCCTACCTGGAAACCTGGCACATGGACATCGAAGAGTTCATCGAGCTGCGCAAGAACACCGGTGATGATCGTCGTCGTACCCACGACATGAACACCGCCAACTGGATCCCTGACCTGTTCATGAAGCGTGTCTTCGATGACGGCAAGTGGACCCTGTTCTCGCCATCCGAAGTACCGGACCTGCACGACCTGACCGGCAAGGCCTTCGAAGAGCGCTACGAGTACTACGAAGCCCTGACCGAGTACCCGGGCAAGATCAAGCTGTTCAAGACCATCCAGGCCAAAGACCTGTGGCGCAAGATGCTGTCGATGCTGTTCGAAACCGGCCACCCATGGCTGACCTTCAAGGACCCGTGCAACCTGCGCAGCCCGCAGCAGCACGTCGGCGTCGTTCACAGCTCGAACCTGTGCACCGAGATCACCTTGAACACCAACAAGGACGAGATCGCGGTCTGCAACCTGGGCTCGATCAACCTGCCGAACCACATCGTCGACGGCAAGCTGGACACCGCCAAGCTCAAGCGCACCATCGACGTCGCCGTGCGCATGCTCGACAACGTGATCGACATCAACTACTACTCGGTACCGCAGGCGAAGAACTCCAACTTCCGCCACCGTCCGGTCGGCCTGGGCATCATGGGCTTCCAGGACGCGCTGTACCTGCAGCACATCCCTTACGGTTCCGACGCTGCTGTCGAGTTCGCCGACAAGTCGATGGAAGCGGTCAGCTACTACGCGATCCAGGCTTCCTGCGACCTGGCTGACGAGCGCGGCTCGTACGAGACGTTCCAGGGTTCGCTGTGGTCCAAAGGCGTTCTGCCGCTGGATTCGCAACAGATCCTGATCGAAGCACGTGGCCAGAAGTACATCGACGTCGACCTGACCGAGTCCCTGGACTGGGCACCGGTTCGCGCCCGTGTACAGAAAGGCATCCGTAACTCGAACATCATGGCCATCGCACCGACCGCGACCATCGCCAACATCACCGGCGTCTCGCAGTCGATCGAACCGACCTACCAGAACCTGTATGTGAAATCGAACCTGTCGGGCGAATTCACCGTGATCAACCCGTACCTGGTTCGCGACCTGAAGGCTCGCGGTCTGTGGGACTCGGTCATGATCAACGACCTGAAGTACTACGACGGTTCGGTTCAGCAGATCGAGCGCATCCCGCAGGAACTCAAAGAGCTCTACGCGACCGCGTTCGAAGTGGACACCAAGTGGATCGTTGACGCCGCCAGCCGTCGTCAGAAGTGGATCGACCAGGCCCAGTCGCTGAACCTGTACATCGCTGGTGCATCGGGCAAGAAACTCGATGTGACCTACCGCATGGCCTGGTACCGTGGTCTGAAAACCACCTACTACCTCCGTGCCCTGGCCGCGACCAGCACCGAGAAGTCGACCATCAACACCGGCAAGCTGAACGCTGTTTCCAGCGGCGGCAACCACGGTGACGATTCGGTCCTGGCAGCGCCTGCCGGCCCTGCTCCAGTGCCGAAGGCGTGCGCCATCGACGAGCCGGATTGCGAAGCTTGCCAGTAAGCTGAGCTGAATCGGGCGTTGCGAAACGCCCGATTCGAGAAGCCCCCGACAGACCTCCGGTTTGTCGGGGGTTTTCTTTTGCCCGCAAGAAAAAGCCCCAGCCCGGCCCTGCCAGGGAGAACGAGGAACGACCGAGTCGCCCGTTCAAGTGATACCGATAGCCACCCGATACCCGGACACAAAAAAGCCCCTCAAAGAGGGGCTCCTTGTACAGCCAGAAACCGGAATCAGGTCATCTGAATGATGGTCTGCATGATGGTGCTCTGGGTGGAAATGGTCTTGGCGTTCGCCTGATAGTTGCTCTGGCCCTTGATCAGGTCCACCAGCTCGTTGGTCAGGTTGACGTTCGACTCTTCCAGCGAGTTGGATACCACCTCACCCAACGTACCGGTTTTCGGCGCGTCGTAGCCCGGGATACCCGAAGCGTAGGTTTCTTTCCAACTGGTGCCGCCGATCGCCTGAAGGCCCTGCTCGTTGGTGAAACTGGCCAGTGCGACCTGGCCGATGGCCTTGCTCTGGTTGTTGCTGAAGTTGGCGAACAGCGTGCCGGTACCGTCGATGGTCAGGTTGGTGATCTGGCCGGTGGCGTAGCCATCCTGAGTCGGGATCGAACGGGCGGTGTCAGCGTTGTACTGAGTGGTCTTGGCCATGGAAATGGTCACGCCATTCGGGTTGGCGGCCGCGCCGTTCGGCGTAAAGGTGCCGTTGGTCACGGTGCCTGGCTTCCAGTTTCTCAGGACCAGATCACTGCTGATGATCGGGGTCCCCGGGTTCGCCGGGTCAGGCGTGCTGATCTGAGTCAGTTTGCCACTCGAGTCAAACGTCATGGTGGATGCGACTGGCGGGGTGGTTTTCGGATCGCTGCCGGTAGCATCCGGGTTACGACCGTCCACCAGGGTGTATACCTTCCAGATGTTGTCACCGGTTTTCACCACGTACTGATCCATGACGTGCGAGTTGCCCTGGCTGTCATAGATCGGGGTGCTGAATTGCTTGGTGTAAGTCTCGATCTTGGTCGGATCGAACACGACAGCACTGGCGCCGGTATCAATGATCTTCGGCGCGGACGAGTCCAGGTTGATCGTCGACGTCACCAGCGAAGTGGACTTCGGCGCCAGGTTCGAGGTGTCGATCTTGAGGTCGGTCAGTACGCCGTTGAGGATCTTGCCGTTGGAATCCACACCGTAACCTTGCAGGCGCGAGGTGTAGTCGGTGTTGGTGATGTAGCCGTTGTTATCAACTTTGAACGTACCGGCACGGGTGTAGGAAATCGAGCCGTTGTTGCTCATGGTGAAGAAGCCGGAGCCGTTGATGCCCATGTCCAGCACGTTGCCGGTGTTGTTGATGTCACCCTGGGTGAACTGCTGGGAAACGTTGGCCAGGCGCACACCGTTACCGATGACCTTGCTGCCGCTGCCCAGACGAGTCGACGAATATACGTCTTCGAATTCCGCGCGGGAGGATTTGAAACCGGCGGTCGCGACGTTGGCGATGTTGTTGCCGGTCACGTCCAGTTGTTTGTTGGCTGCATAGAGACCGCTAAGGCCGATATTGAAAGACATATTCCACTCCTTTGTGCCGGTTAGTCGGCTCTATATACCAATGGTTTGTACTTTGGACAGAGCAACGGTGCCCTTGCCGGACAGGTTGAGCATCAGCTCACCGCCGGTCTGGCTGATGGTCACGCTGGTGACCGTGGCTGGCAGGTAGGTCGCCAGGTCGGTCGCGGTGCCATTGATCGAGGCGTTGGCCTTGACGGTGTAGTTACCGGTTTTCACCAGGTTGCCGTCCTTGTCCTTGCCGTCCCATGTGAAGCTCGCGGCACCTGCGGCGCGACTGCCCAGATCGATGGTGCGAATCGCCGTGCCACTGCTGTCGGTGATGGTGACGGTGCCGCCGGCAATCGACGACGGGACGGTGACCGAACCGGTCATGCCTTTGCTCGGATCGTCCAGTTGAACCGTGTTGGTCTGCACGATCACATTACGGCCGACCAGCGACGACGCCTGCAACGCTTGCGAGGAGTTGTAGTTGCCGGCCAGCGAACTGACGGTACTGTTGAGGGTAGTGATGCCCTCGAGGCTGCTGAACTGCGCCAACTGCGCAACGAATGCACTGTTGTCCTGCGGGTCGAGCGGGTTCTGGTTCTTCAGCTGGGTCACCAGCAGTTGCAGAAACGCATCCTTGCCCAGGGCCTGGCCGCCGGTCGCACTGTTGGTGGCCGAAGCAATGCCGCCGGTGGTGGTGCTACTGGTCTTCTTCGAAGAGTTGGCCAGTATGTCCTTCATCGTCAGGCTGCTGGTGGTATCGGTAACGCTCATGGCAGTCGCCCCTTATTACTGACCGAGGGTCAGTACCTTCTGCATCATGGTTTTGGCGGTGTTCATCATTTCGGCGTTGGTCTGGAACGACCGGCTCGCGGAAATCATGTCAGCCATTTCTTCCACCACGTTGACGTTCGGGTAGTAGACGTAGCCCTTGGCGTCGGCTGCCGGATGATTCGGCTCGTAGCGCGCTTCGAGGTTGCTCTGGTCTTCGACCACGCCCAGGACCTGCACGCCTTGACCTGCCGCGTCCTGGTTCTGGAACAGCGAATTGCTGCCACCGCTCTGACCACCCTGGAACATGGTGGCGAATACCGGGTGACGGGCACGGTAGGTCTGGTCGATGCTCGACGAGACGGTCTCGGCGTTGGCGATGTTCGAGGCCACGGTGTTCAAACGCGTGGTCTGGGCGCTCATGCCGCTGCCGGCAATGTTGAAAACGCTGGACAGGGACATGGATTACTCTCCGCGCAGGGCTGACACCAGCCCTTTGAATTTGCTGTTGAGCAGCGTGAAGCTGGCCTGGAAGCCGACGGCGTTTTGCGCGTAGTTCGACTGTTCCAGTTGGGCATCCACGGTGTTCTGGTCGATCGACGGCTGCATCGGCGTGCGATACATCAGCGACTCGTCGCCATTGCCCAGGCCCTCAGCCTCAATGTGACGGCTGTTGGTCATGTTCAGGGCGATGGTGCCATTGGCGTTCTTCTGGCTCTGTGCTTCGAGCACTTTGGAGAAGTCCAGATCCCGAGCCTTGTAGTTCGGGGTGTCGGCGTTGGCGATGTTGTTGGCCAGCACTTCGGCACGCTGGGCGCGGAAGCCCAGAGCCTTTTCGTGAATGCCGAGCGCTTTATCGAAGCTGATGCTCATGTCGGGAACCTTCAGGTGACCGGATTTTTCGTAACAGGGTTATAGCAAGCGTCGTGCCAGCTTTAGAAAGCCCCGGATTACGGGGCTTTGCACTGAACAGACGACGCGGCAATGCCAGAAAAGCGGCAACCGGTTTCCGCCGGCTGCCGCTTTTCTGCCGCCTGCCGCCACCGGCAAAACCTTCAGGCATAAAAAAACGGAAGCCCTGAGGACTCCCGTTTCTTGTGTTGCCGGTCTTGATCACTTCGCCTGGTAGATGATTCCCGGGCTGCACTGGACCATCTGGTAATGATCCGGCAAACCGTTCAGCGCTTCGGAAGCGCCAAGGAACAGATAGCCGCCCGGCTTCAGCGTGCTGTGAATGCGCAACAGGATGTCTTTCTTCACCTCGGCGGAGAAGTAGATCAGCACGTTGCGGCAGAACACGATGTCGAACTTGCCCAGGCTTGCGTAGCTGTCGAGCAGGTTGAACGAGCGGAATTCCACCCGGTTCTTGATCGGCGCCTTGATCACCCAGCGTCCGGGCCCTTTCGGGTCGAAGTAGCGCTGCAGACGATCGGCGGACAAGCCGCGACCGATCGCCAGGCTGTCGTACTCGCCGGTCTTGCAGTTGGTCAGCATGCTGCCGGACAGATCGGTGGCGACGATCTGCACGCCCATCTTCAACTGACCGATGTTGGTCCGCTCGAACTCGTCGATCGACATCGACAGCGAATAGGGTTCCTGACCCGACGAGCAGGCCGCCGACCAGATCCGCAGACGCTGGTTGGGAGCCGCCTTGATTGCCTCGGGCAGCACCTTGTTCTTCAAGACTTCAAACGGATAGGTGTCGCGAAACCACAGGGTTTCGTTGGTCGTCATGGCATCGACCACCTGCTCGCGCAAACCGCTGCGCGGCTGTGTCTGGATGCGCTGTACCAGCTCACCCAGGGACTTGATGCCTTGCTGCTCCATCAGTTTGTTGAGACGGCTCGACACCAGGTACTGCTTGTTTTCACCGAGCAAAATGCCACAGGCTTTTTCCAGGAAGACCCGGAACTGTTCGAAATCCAAATTACCCGTAGACAAATGATGCCGCCTCTTAAATCGTGTTGAACGCCAGGGGCAAAAGGCCCCTAGCTGATATCTGCTGCTTTGATCCGGTCGACTACCCGGGATGCCAGGTCATCAGGACGGAATTTGGCCAGGAAGTCATCGGCACCGACCTTCTTGACCATCGCCTGGTTGAACACACCCGACAACGAAGTATGCAGGATGATATGAAGCTTTTGCATGCGAGGATCGCCGCGGATTTCCGCCGTCAGGGTGTACCCGTCCATCTCCGGCATTTCGATGTCGGAAATCATCATCAGGAACTCTTCTTCCGGCTTCTTGCCCTCATCGACCAGCTTGCGCAGGTAATCCAGCGCCTGCTTGCCGTCGTTCAACGCCACCACTTCGACACCGACCGTCTGCAGGCAACGCGTCACCTGCTTGCGCGCCACCGACGAGTCATCGACCGTCAGTACCCGCAGCGACAGCGCCTTGCTCTGGGTCTCGACATCCACCACGCCGACCGAAATCGCTTCCGGTGTCGGTGCGACTTCCGCCAGCACCTTTTCGACGTCGATGATTTCGACTAACTGATTGTCCACCCGAGTCACAGCGGTCAGGTAATGATCGCGACCGGTCCCCTTGGGTGGCGGATGGATCTCTTCCCAGTTCATGTTGACGATACGTTCCACCGAGCGCACCAGGAAACCCTGGGTCTTGGTGTTGTATTCCGTGATGATCACGAACGGACTGTTCTTGTCTTTCAACGCCCCGGAGCCGGTCGCCATTGCCAGATCAAGGATCGGAATGGTCGCCCCCCGGATATTCGCCACCCCGCACACGACAGGACTGGACTTGGGCATCAGCGTCAGTTGCGGGCATTGCAGCACTTCCCGAACCTTGAACACGTTGATCCCGTAGAGCTGCTGGCCGTCGAGACGGAACAACAGCAGCTCCAGGCGATTCTGCCCTACCAGTTGCGTGCGCTGGTTCACCGAATCCATTACACCAGCCATGCCCAGACTCCTACACCAACGCCAAGTGTTGTTGCGACGCACATTCATTGCTAAACGGCACGGCGCTTGCTTTTTAACTCGTATGAACATTCAAACGACATTTTTCCGACGCCTGACATCCCCTATCCGCAGAGGACTTTGCGCGGCGTCCGCCGTTTGCCTGTTTTTTGCGGGCAGCCCTGCCAGTGCTGATGCGGTTACCTTGCCTGACATGCTTATCGGCGTCACTCAGGGCTTTCTTGAATTCACCGTAGAAGACTATCTGGCTACCAGTCAAACGGAAGGCCGTTACGAAATCGAGGTCAAGCAGCTCGATCCGCGCATGCGCATGCCTATGTGCGACAAGGAATTGACAGCCTCCCTGGAGAGTCCGGGGCGTCCTTTGGGTCGTGTGACCGTCAAGGTCCGCTGTGAAGGCGCGTCTCCCTGGACAGTGTTCGTGCCCGCTCAAGTCCGCCTGTTTCGCGAGGTCGTGACCACCACTCGCCCCCTCAAGCGCGCGGGGATAATCGAGCCTCAGGACGTGACGCTGCGCGAGCATGACGTCAGCCAGATCAATCAGGGTTTCCTGACGTCGGTAGACGAAGCCATCGGGCAAAAACTGACCCGACCAACGGTCGCCGACCAGGTGCTGACCCTGGTGCACATGGAACAGGCAGAAGTCGTTCGCAAAGGCGATCAGGTGGTGATTACTGCCCGCAGCGGCACGCTCGCCGTGCGCATGCCCGGAGAAGCCCTGTCCAACGGCGGCCTGAAAGAACAGATTCGCGTGAAAAACCTCAACTCCCAGCGGGTCATCAAGGCGCAGGTCATGGCGCCGGGCCAGGTGGAAGTGGCCATGTAAAACAGGCAAGGAGAAAACTGGCGCCGACCCCGGCTGTTCCCTAAACTGTGCCGCAGCAGGATCTGTGCGGCGCATGCAGGCTCATTGGTAAAAGAGCCTAAAGTTTTCCAGGGGATGGCCGAGAACATGGCAAGCGTCCAAATTCCCAGAGGTTTTTAACATGGTCATCGATTTCAGCCGTTTGAACAGCTCCTCGTCACTTACGGGCAGTACACGTACCAGCGCGCCCAAGGAAACCGCCGAAACCGGCACTTCCGCGCCGCTGAATACCCCGGCCGAACAGGCCAGTACCGCAAAAAGCGGGGAATCGGTACACCTCAGCAATGAGGCTCAACAGTTGCAGAAGGTCACTGACAAGCTGCGCGATCAGCCTGCAGTCGACAAAGCCCGCGTGGCCGAGTTGAAAGCAGCGATTGCCGATGGCAGCTATAAAGTCGACAGCAACCGTGTAGCCAGCAAACTGCTCAACTTCGAAGCCCAGCGCTAGGCCTCGGCCTGCGCCAGGCTTTTGGACGCTTAAAACCCAAGGCCAGCCATGCACGACACTAATTTATTGCAACTGATCACCGACGACTTTGCTCCAGCTCAACAACTGCTGGAGTTACTGCATACCGAGTCCCTCGCCTTGCACGGTCGCGACATGCCACTGCTGGAAGAAATTCTGGCACGCAAACAGGCATTGATCATTCTGCTCGAACAGCATGGCCGCAAACGCAGCGAAATCCTCGCCAGTCTCAACCTGTCGCTCGACCGCCAGGGTCTCGAACAACTGGCCAGCCAGTCGAGCATCGGCGAGCAATTGCTGAGCCAGAGCGATGTACTGACCGACCTGATCGCCCAGTGCCAGGCGGCCAACGCCAGAAACGGCCAATCGATCGTGATGCAGCAGGCCGCCACGGCCAATCAGCTGAAAATCCTTACCGGCGGCGAGCCTCCTGCGCTCTACGACGCCAGCGGCACCTTCTCCAAACTGCAGAAACCGCGCGCGCTCAGTCAGGCGTGATTCTTTCTTCTATTCTTGCGCCCTATCAACGCGCGATACATGCTGGCAAAATACTGGCCAGCCGTAGTCAAATTTTGTCTGGAGATTGATTTAACGTGTCCAATGATGACGCTCCGCAGCCCCCAAAGGTGCTTACCACGCCCCTGGAGATCTCCAGCAATCTGCGCCAGCTGCAAGAGAGCCACGATCCGCTGATCATCACCTTCCACGAACGCAGCCAGCGCTTCCAGAGCTACCTGATCAAGGTCGACCGGGAAAACGCCAGCATTGCCCTGGACGAAATGATCCCGCGCGATGGCGAGCGCTTCCTGCTCGCCGGCGAGCCGTTCAAGGTCGAAGGCTTTCATGACGGCGTGCGCATTGCCTGGGAATGCAACGGCACGCTGAACATCGAAGAATCCAGTGGCGATCGCTTCTACACCGGCGACCTGCCCACCGAAGTGGTTTATCACCAGCGCCGCAATGCCTTCCGCGCAGCCCTGAAGCTGACCGATCTGGTTAGCGTCGAACTGGGTGGCGAAAAGCTCAAGGCACCGATCGGCGGCAAACTGCTGGATATCTCTGCCACCGGCTGCAAGCTGCGCTTCGAAGGCGACATCACCGACCGCCTGCAACTGGGCCAGGTCTACGATCGCCTGATCGCCGCGCCGCTGTTCGGCAACCAACCGACCTCGGTCGAGCTGCGTTACCTGCACTTCGAAGAAAAACTCAACATCACCTTCGCCGGCCTGCGCTTTCACAACATCAGCGGCCCGGCAGCGCGCAACGTCGAGCGTTTCGTCTATCAGTTACAACGTGAAGCACGGCGCTTCGACAAAGACGATCTCTGATTCGTACGCGCCATAAAAAAACGGGCAGTCGCTTGCAGCGACTGCCCGTTTTTTTATGCCCGATGTTTTTTCAGCATCAAGGCCTGGCACCACTGATGTCCGGGGCCGGGCTGTCGTTGCCGGTCTCGGGCGCCACAGGCGATTCAGGCTCGGTGACGGGCTCAGGTGCTGGCTCCGGCGCAACCGTAGTCTGCATCTGCTCCTGCACCACTTGCTCGTCGACCCGTGGATCGAGCGCCGCCACCAGCGGCGAACTGGACATACTGTCCGGCATCGCCACATGATGCAGCGGTGCGTCGTCGACCTGATGCAGATTGGTCACGGCTTTCGGCCGGATGCGCCATACCAGCACCAGCGCGAAAAAGGTGAAGAACGCATACAGGCTCTGACTACCGAACATTTTCATCAGCACCCCGGCGAGCAACGGCCCGATACTGGCGCCAACCCCGTAGGTCACCAGCAGCATCGCCGTCAGCGACACGCGTCGATCCCCTTCGACATGGTCGTTGGAAAACGCCACGGCCAGCGGGTACAGGCAGAACTGCACCAGCGAGCACAGGAAGCCGACGACGAACAAGATCTCCAGCGGCACCTGCGGCATGATCGCCAACGGCAGAGAAGCCACCGCCAGAAACCCGGCAAAGCAGCGAATCAGCAAGGCCCGGTCATAACGATCAGAGAGCCAGCCCAGTGGCCACTGCACCAACAACCCGGCAAAAATGCACGTACCCATGAACAGACCGACCTGCTCGGTCGATAGCCCCTGCTGCGACGCATACAGCGGTGCCAGACCGTAGAACGAGCCGATGATCAGACCGGCACCGAGCACCGTACTCAATGACTGCGGCACACGCTTGATGAAGAAGCGCGGCTCCATCGGTGCCGGGTGCAACGGCGCCGGGTGAATCCGCCGGGTCAGTGCCACCGGCACCAGACACAGGGCAAAACACAGGGCGACCAGCATCAGCAGTTCCAGACCCAGCCCCGGGTGCATGACCAGAATCAGCTGACCAAGCACCAGCCCCAGATACGAAGCAATCATGTAGCCGCTGAACACCACCCCGCGCTGGTTCGCGTCGGCCTGCTCGTTCAGCCAGCTCTCGATCACCATGTATTGGCACATCATGCCGAGGCCGACGATCGTCCGCAGCACCAGCCAGGCCGGCAGCCAGTCCACCAGACCATGACCGAGCACCGCCGCGCCGACGATCCCTGCACACGCGGAGTACGCACGAATATGTCCGACCCGGGCGATCAGGCGGTGACCGATCTTGCCACCCAGCACCAGACCGAAATAGTTGGCCGCCATCAGCGCACCGACCCACAGTCCGTCGACATGGTCGGCTGCCAGGCGCAAGGCCAGATAAGTAGAAAGAAGGCCCGAGCCGATCAACATCATCAGCGAGGCGAAATACAGCGCTCGAAAGGATTTCCAGATTTGGCGCATCGGCGTTCCGAGCGGCTCCTTGCGGTGAGTGTCGGGCTATCGAACGATAGCCCGATGACGACATTTCGTCAGGCCTGGGCTGCCAGAACGCGCCGTTCCCAGGGAGTGATCTCATCAAAGAAACTGGTCAGCTCCATGGTCTTCGAAGCGATGTAGCCTTCGATGAACTCGTTGCCGAACAGTTCCCGGGCCAACTGGCTGCGCTTCAAACGCTCGAGCGCAGCGTGCAGGGTGCACGGCAGCGAAAGATTGTCCGGCACTTCGAATTCACCCTGAATCGGCGCGCTCGGTTCCAGCTCATGCTCGATACCGTGCAGACCGGCCGCCAGACTCGCGGCAATCGCCAGATAAGGGTTGGCATCGGCACCCGGCAAACGGTTCTCGACCCGACGCGCAACCGGCGAACTGGCCGGAATACGCAGGCCGGCAGCGCGGTTGTCGTGGGACCAGCAGGCATTGTTCGGCGATGCAAACGGATGGCAAAGACGCTGGTACGAATTGACGTTCGGCGCAAACAGTGCGGTGAAGTCAGCCATGCCTGCCTGCTGCCCGCCGATGAAATGGCGGAACATCGCGGTCGGCTGACCGTCGGCGTCGCTGAACACATTCTTGCCACTGCCAATCTCGACGATGCTCTGGTGAATGTGCATCGAACTGCCCGGCGTGTGCGCCAGCGGCTTGGCCATGCAGACCACGGTCAGGCCATGCTTGAGCGCAACTTCCTTGAGCAGGTGCTTGAACAGGAAGGTCTGGTCGGCCAGCAACAGCGGATCGCCGTGCAGCAAGTTGATCTCGAACTGGCTGACGCCCATTTCGTGCATGAAGGTATCGCGAGGCAGGCCGAGGGCCGCCATGCATTTGTAGACTTCACTGAAGAACGGTCGCAGACCGTTGTTGGAGCTGACGCTGAACGCCGAGTGACCGTCCTCGCGACGACCGTCGAGACCGACTGGCGGCTGGAACGGCTGGTTCGGATCGGTGTTCGGTGCGAACACGAAGAACTCAAGCTCGGTCGCCACCACCGGAGCCAGGCCACGGGCCGCATAACGGGCGATGACTTTCTTGAGCTGGCCACGGGTCGACAGGTTGGAGCTCTCGCCGCTCAGCTCGTCGGCATCACAGATGGCCAGAGCGCGCGGCTCCTGACTCCACGGCAGGGGATGGATCTGCGCCGGATCGGCCACCAGCGCCAGGTCGCCGTCATCGCTGCCGTAGAACCGCGCAGCGGGATAACCGCCCATGATGCATTGCAGCAGCACCCCCCGGGCCATCTGCAAACGCCGCCCTTCGAGGAAACCCTCGGCGGTCATTACCTTGCCTCGTGGTACGCCGTTCAAATCCGGCGTGACACATTCAATCTCATCAATGCCCGTCAATCGCTGCGCGAGTGAACGCTGGCCATCGGTTGTCATGACGCAATCCTTGTTATTGTGCGAGCCGCGAACGGCGACCCGGACAAAATAGGCTTCGCCTGTTCGGAATTTCAAGCAGCGGCCAACAAAAAGACGTCAGTACGGCGAATCTGTGCTTCAGGGCAAGTAAATACTGAACACGCCACCGCCCAACGGCCCGCCATTGCGAAGCTCGGTTCGACCACCGACACCGTTGCGCTGGTGCAGCGCGGCAATGCGTCCGGCGAAGTACAGACCCAGCCCGGTACTGCCACTGCTGTGATTGATGCCCTGCACATAATCGGCCTGGCGCTCGAGCATCTCGACCGGGTAACCATCGCCGTCATCGTTGATGCTCAACACCAGTTGCCCGGCCTCGTCGCTGACCGTGATCAACAGCGATTCACGGGCATGGCGGATCGCGTTGTTGATGCAGTTGCCCAGCACCGAGGCGATCAGCTCACGGTCGAAGAAACCCAGAGGGCTCAGCGGATCGACTTCGTAAGTGGCGATGATGCCGCGACTGGCGAAAACCTCTTGATGAGCCGCCAGTTGCGCCTCGATGAAATCGTCCAGCTCGTGATACGCCGGCTGCAACGGCATCTGGTTGACCCCAAGCTTGTACAGCCCGAGCAACTGCACCAGCATGCCGTTGAGGTGTGCGAACTCGAAGTCGATCACGCCCTGCTCCGGCACCTTGCGCTGGTCCTCGGGCAGATGCGCCAGCCATCGGCTGTGGGCCTGCATCAGCATGGCCAGGGAGTTCTTCATATCGTGCACGGTGGAGGCAATCACCGTAGAAAAATCCAGTGCCTGATCGTCTTCATTCATTCGCCAAACGCCTTGCTTTTCAGCTTCTGATAACGCGGATAACGCGCGTCGGTGTCGGGCATCAGGCCGACCATTTTCAGGCAGGCCCGACATTCTTCCAGCTCCGCCGACGGCACACTGGTATCGGTGCCATGCAGCAGCGACTGCGCCATGTTCAGCGCGATGCTGATGTTCTTCGGTTGCATCTTCAGCGCCTTGCGGAACACCTCGCGGGCCTCCACCAGGTTGCCGGTCTTGTACACGCGCACGCCCTGACGGTTGAGGTCGGCGGCAGCGTTGCTGGAACTGAGAATAGTCGGGTCGTCGGTGAGCTTGGCGATGTCTTTCATCACCGTCGGGTCATCGCCGTAGATTTCCGCGCAACTCTTGAGCATCGACGTGCCCGCTTCGGCCTGGCCGAGCATCTGCAATTGCTTGGCAACGAGCAACGCGGCCTCGGGACTCATGAACTGCTCCATGCCGTCGAGGCGCAACAGTGCTTGCTCAGTGAGCTTCTCGGCGGTCTCGGCGTCGTTGAGCAGCAGACTGGTGGCCTTCATCAGACGCGCGCGAATCTGCAGACCCGGATCGCTCGGGTTTTCCTTGGCCACGGCACTGAGGGTGGTGTTGATCTCCAGCCGCGTGCGAGTATCGAGGCCCTTCTCGCTGCCCTTGCTGATCAGAGCGTGGGCCAGACCCAGGTTACTTTCCGGATCCTTGAATCGCGACTGCGCACCCTGCGCCACCGCCTGACGGTAAGCCTTCGAGGCCGTGTCAAAATCTTCGTTGGTCATTGCCAGCTTGCCAAGCAGCGCCTGCCGGCGCACCGCCAGCGGCGACAGGCGAATCGCTTCTTCCAGCACCTTCTGCGCTCCCTTGGTATCACCCTCGGCCACCAACACATCGGCCATGCCGTCGTACAGCGCCGGCATCATCGGGAATACTTTCAGGGCTTTTTCATACACGCCTTTGGCCTGGGCCACCTGACCACGCTTGAACAACAACTTGCCCAGCCCGGCAAAAGCCCACGGCAACGGCCGGTCAGCGATGATGCTGTCATACAGCCGCTCCAGCGCTTCGTTCTGATTCATGTCGCGCAGGGCATCGGCGCGGTAACGCAGGCACAACGGCGAATAGCGGATGTCCTGCTTGCACAGGGCGATACAGGCGTTAAGCACCTCCACCGGCTTGCCACGGTCAAGGGCTTGCAGAATCGGCTTGAGCAGGGTCTTGCGCTGCTCCAGACGCTCCAGGCGCTGGGCCAGACCGATCCGGTTGAACGGCTTGGTCAGATATGCGTCCGGCTCGTGCTCAAGAGCACTGAGCACCATCGCCTGACTGGTTTCGGCAGTGACCATCACGAACACCGCTTCGTGACTGATCAGCTTCTCCATCATCAGGTCTTCCAGCACCTGCTGGCCGTTTTTCTTGCCGTCACCGAGGTGAAAGTCCTGAAGGATGAAATCGTAGGACTTCTGCGCACACATTTTCAGCGCCTGCTCACCGGTGTCGGCGGTGTCCACGTCCTTGACGCCCAACTCGCGCAACATCGAGCGAACGGAACTGCGGAAATCCGAGAAATCATCGACGATCAGAAAACTCTTTTGGTGATACGACAACATCGAGGATTTCCAGGCAATTGAAGAGAATGGACCGAGGGCACATTTCAGGCGCGCAGATGATAGCTGGCGGCCAAATGCTATCAAGCAATTTCGTGCGACTCTGAAGGCACCGAACGGGTTATCGGCCGGATCAATGGTTCTCTTGAAGCGGGGGTTCAAGATTCGTTGTACAGCGATTACCCTGCGCGCCTGCTCCCACCCTCCTACTTCAAGGTTTTCATCGTGTACATCAAAGGACGCTACATCGTGTCGGCCTGCGCACTGCTGTTTTTCCAGCAGGCACTGGCGAGTGGAATGGACTGCACAAAGGCTGTGAGTGTTGTGGAAACCACCATTTGTGCGAACAAGCCTCTGTATGAGCTGGATGCGCAGATGGCCTCGATTTATGGACGGTTAATCAGGGCTATTGCGCCGGGACAGGCCGGGATCAAGACTGCCCAGCGCGAGTGGCTGAAGACAAGGGAAGCGTGCGGCGAAGATGTGGATTGCCTGAATCGGAGCTATTCACATCGCATAGAAGGATTGCATGCGCAGTGGATCGACGCCGTCGCCTATCAACCTGACGACACCGACAAACAGGTCATGCAAGATCTGCAACAACGCATTCGCGCCGCGACCAAGGTCAAACCGGAGTTCGCCCTGGAACGGGCGCTGGGTTCTCTCACGATCAGCAAGGGTCAAACCTCATTCGATGGCGATCCAAATGATGACCCGTCCGAGGATCACACACTGTTTCCCAAAACCATTCCCAAGGGTGTCACACAGGATGAATGGAAGGCGCTGACCGCATCAGGACTCGAAGCAGATGCAGAGCAAGGTCGGGCCAGTTACACACTTGTGGATCTGGACGGTGACGGTCAACGCGACTTACTCATTGCAACCTACACCGGCGGCACCGGCCTGTTCACGTTCTATGAAACCTTTCGCCGTGATGGAAAGCGGTTTACTCGCCGATTGACGCCTTATGATCCTGAATCAGGCGCTGGCAGCTCGTTGTTTTCCGTTAGTGAACGCGGAGCCGAACAATCGGCAAGCTGGATCAAGTCTCACGGGAGAACGTATCTCGCCTTCCGCAATGGCTCATACGGTGTTGATGAGCTGTACTTGATCAATCCCCTGAAGATCAATCGTCAGATACCAACAATTACGGTTCGGTACGACTACCAACTGACCGTGCCCCACAACCAAAACCGCGAGAACGACAATACCGCCTACAAGCTTCAACCAGGTTTGCAAAAGACGCTCAGCCAAGCGTTGACCAAATCGAACGCTGGCAAACCACAGCAGCCGAGCGAGCATAAAAGCCCTCTCTGCCCCATTCCTGCATCGGGAGAAGGCGACGATACCTACTACAGCTATGGTGCCGGCTACTACGTAGACGAACCTGTGACCGATATGCCGGTGATCATCGGCAAAGAGTGCTACATCGCAAGATTGATCAATTGGTATGGGCGTTACGGCGATAAAGACGGGCTGTATGCAAAGTTGATGTTGCGCAAGCCTGGGTCGACGGATCCGGAGCAGAGTTACTCGGTCAAAGGACGTCGACATGTGACGCAGGTCAGTTCCGAGATCAGTACTCGCGGAGCCGAGCTTTTCTAGCAGTTGATTCTGCGCCGCCGAGAGCCACAAAAAAGCCCCGCCAGATCACTCTGCGCGGGGCTTTTTAATAGATGGTGTCCCAGGGCAGGTTCGAACTGCCAACCTTCCCCTTAGGAGGGCTATTCAAACCCCAGCAAACAGCGGCCAAACCCCGCATTTATTGGGATTTTAGTCCGGTTGTGTCCGTGAAAACGACGCCGTATAGTTCTTTTTGCACCCACCATGCACCCATGGGAACAAATTGAAAGAGAAGCTCACCGCCAAGCTGCTGGCGTCCCTGCAGATAACCGGCCAGGAATATGAGGTCCACGATACCACCGTCGGCGGTCTGTTCGTGCGCGTCACTGCCGCTGGCGCCAAGTCCTATGTAGTGACCTGGGCCAGGGGCCGCAAGAAGACATTGGGTCGCATTGGCATACTGACGTTGGAGCAAGCGCGAGCGGAGGCTACTCAATATCTCGCGGAGGCAAGAACCCTGGGGGAACCGCTAGCCGTTACCCAAGGACGTAAAGGCGCTACCCTCCCCACCTTACGCGAGTTCATCGATGACATATACATGCCTTGGTTCATGACGCACCACAAAGGGCATGAGAAAACCCTACACACGCTCGACCACAACTTCGAAGCAATTATGCCCCAGCGTCTCGATGCGATCACTGGCCGCGACCTGGACCAGATCCGTACGGGATGGATGCAGTCAGGCAATAAGCCGTCGACGGTCAACAGGAAAATGGGCTCTATCAGCGGCGTATTCAGCAGAGCCGTTGAATGGGAGTACATCGATGCCCACCCGATGGACAGGCTCAAAGCCTTAAAGGTCGACTCGATGGGACTGGTCCGCTACTTAGATGCTGAAGAGACGAAACGACTTCGGGAAGCACTCGACGCCCGTCAAGACGAGGCGCGGGTGGAGCGCGAGAGTGCTAACAAGTGGAGAGCGGATCGCGGCAAGGAACTGATGCCGAGCTTGCTGCAGGTCCCATTCACCGACCACCTAAAGCCTATGATCCTGGTATCGCTGAATACAGGCATGAGACGTGGAGAGCTGTTCGACCTGAAATGGTCGGCGGTGAACTTCCATACGAAGACGATCACCGCCGCCGGCGCCACCACCAAAACCAGCGACACACGACACATCCCGATGAACAAGGAAACGGTGCGCGTGCTGGAAGACTGGAAAAAGCTGGCCGGCAAATCTCGATACGTGTTCCCGAGTCAGGAAGGCGGCCGTCTGGAGGACGTTAAAAGCGCCTGGCTCAGGCTGCTAGAGCGCGCCGAGATTGAAGGCTTCCGCTGGCACGATATGCGGCACGACTTCGCGTCACGCCTGGTGATGGCCGGCGTACCGCTCAACACAGTACGGGATCTGCTGGGGCACGCCGATATCAAGATGACGCTTCGCTATGCGCACCTAGCGCCAGGTACGAAAGCAGCTGCGGTGGAGCTGATTTAGAAAGGAATATCCGGCATAAGATCATCGGCAGTCATAGGGACTATTGTCGGAGACATTTTATGCTTTTCAACGTGATCAATGGTTTCCTTCCACGCCCGTCTCACCCGATCTAACATCAACCTATTCGGGTCATTGTCAAAAGAGCCGTCACTGTACTCAAGCCAAAAATATGAAGTGGCCTTGATGGTTTCCCATATCCTGAGCTCATCATAAGTCAGCGCCTCCGGCATATGAATCGCCAGCTTTGCTAAGCGCGCGGATTCATCGGTCGACCAAACTTTATCGAGCACACTCGACAGCGTACCTCCGTCAAAGTCCAAAGATTGCTGGGCGATTGCGTTAGATATCGCCCACTCAATCACAGCCGTCAGCGATCGCTTCTGCAGCCTCCCCATTATGTCCAATGCGAATTTAATTTTCGGATCAATCCTGATCCCAACGGCAACCGTAGTGCTGGTCTCGCCGGTCCGCTTGCTCGTTTTCGTCGCCATATAGCTGCCACCTCAATAGATCGGCCCAACCGACCCCAGGTGCATAGCTTGCTGCACTCGCATTCTCTCGTCAATCCGACTGAGTACGAATGAATTTAGCAATTGCTTGATCATTTATAATTTATGAATATAGACTAGCAACAACTGGCACCAACCTAACCCTGCCAGAAGGAGTCGTTATGTCACAACTAGCCGCACTGCCACCTCTCTCAGTCAGCGTTGAGGAAGCAGCACGTATGACCGGCTACTCGCGGTCCGGAATTTATGAAGTCATGGCTAATGGAGATCTGAAGGCGTTCAAGCTTGGCAAACGCCGATTGATTCTTGTGGCCGAACTGAAGGCTTGGATTGAACGCGCAGCTAAGGCCGGCGCACGGTGAGGCTCAAAAATGAGGGAGAGGTTTTGCGCACGATTGCGCTGCAGATTGCCAAGGCGGTGTTGGAGCACCGCCTTAGCGAAAACACACTGGCTAGCACCAACGTGAGGGGCAAACTATGACACGCCATTCTTCAACTGAGCAAGATCGCAAAATGATGGAGGCCCTTCGAAACGGGCCGGTATCGACCATCGAAGCCGCCAAGGATCTGGATATCGTCCAGCCACCCAACACCATCCGCCGCCTCAGGAAAAAGGGGCACGAGATTCGCACCTACTGGACGCACCAGTCCACTGAGCCTGGTCGCCCGCCTCACCGCGTCGCCAAGTACATCCTCATGCGCGAAGCGTCGTAAACCAGAAAAGCGGGGGTGTCCTCAGTTTTGAGGACACCCCCGCGCCTGCCTGTGAACTACTGGTTTGGTTACCCAGCCGGATTACGCTGAGGTCGATTCAGTGGAATGCCTAGCCACAAAACTACTTAGCCGTGGGGACACGGTTAGCATCGAGCTTGGGCAGCTCGCCATTCAACCGGCGAGCGGCAAGCCCGTACCGCCTGAGTGGATGGATCAAAAAGCACTGGAGATTTGCCGATCGGTACTGGCGGCAATTGGAGTCGATGCATTCAGATATGAAGGCTATAGCACGGGCCGATACGGAGAGCATAAATCGGCCGGCGTCACCCTGCGCTTCACATCGGTAGTGACTGGCAAAACTGCCTACGCCATTTTCAATGTTGACCTGACCCGCAAACGCACAACGGTAGGAGGCAAAGCTGGTGCACCTCTTCCGGCCGGTGAGTTCCGTGTCGGCGAGCGAAGCCATTTTTACAAGTTCTGGCGGGGCACTGGCCTACCACTACCCGAGCGGATGCAGCGATTCCACAAATGCATGGGAAAGCTCTCCAGCATCTTGCTGGCTGGAGAGTTGAGCAAGGATCGACTTAATGTGCAGTCGCTTCAGCCTTTGACCATCACCGCAGACCAGGCACACCGAGCATTTTTAGGGAACAACTTGGGCACAACTTGGGCACAACTAGGTCACAAGGAGGGCACAAGGTCAGGGCACAAGGAAACGGCTGCAGACCATGAAAAACGTGGGCCACAGCCAATTTCAACTACGTGTTCTTCAAACTACGAAAGCAAGTTAACAAGAAGGGATGATAACAAGACAGCCCCCATAACTGATTTACCTTCCCCTAAGCCTCCCCAAGAGCAGAGTGTGGATGAGTGGCTGGAGGCATATAGCTCCACCTGATCTACTTTGCCAAGATGGCACCAACCGCCCGCCAATGAAAAAGGGCACCACCCTGTTTCGGGGTAGTGCCCTTGATACTGCGAAGGTTTCGTAATTTGTCAGTCAATGTCTGTGGGAGCGAACTGCTCAGCACCAGCCCGCAGCGAACGGAGACCAATCACCGCCGCCCGGGCTACGCGATCGATGAATCCCGTCTCCAGACTTGTGCAGCGCCCTCCCATTCCCACGATCGCGAATTGGATCGCATGAAACGCCTCTGTCTCGTCGTAGGTGGCCAGCTCGGCAATCTCGGCATCGAAGCACGCGATGCCCTTTTCCCAGTCTCCAGGCACGCCATAGTTGTACCGCGGCCAATTGATGAGTCGACCGGCATCATCGCGCTGTGTGAAGCTCAGGTCGTCCCGTGATCGAATAGCAGCACTCATTGAGCCACCTCCGCCGCGTCGAGCGCCTTCTGCATCTGCTCAACTTCGCTGTCGACGTAATTCGCCCAGTCATACCCTAAAAAGCTGCCGAGGCTGGCCAACTCTTCGATATCGTGCGACTTGCCGTGTTTCAGGTCCTTCGTGATCGCGTTGAACAGCACCCGCATATTGCTGATGCGTTCGTGAGTGGCGCGCAGAAGCTCTAGGGCTTCGTCGGCGATGCGAGCGGTTGGCTGACTCATTGCACACCCCCGGCGACGATCCCGCTGAATGAACCGACGCAAGGCACTACCCTCACGCTGACGGCGCCGAGCATTTTCAGCGAGGCCAGATCAGTGAGTTTGATGCTGGCCGGCAAATTCATCGAGCCTATGACTTCCCCACGTGCATCGAGGATTTGGATGGTATTCTGTTTAAATTGCATGACGTGTCCCTTTAAGTTACGTCGTGTGATCGCCAGGCCGCTGTTGACGCAGCGGCTTGGCACCTCTTCTCTGATGGCTCAAATCTGAGCCACCGCTTCACCCGTTACTGCTTGCTCTTCTCGCTGATCCAGCCCGCCGCCCAGCTCAGTGGGTCTTTTGTGCCGATCGGCTTGAGTGGTTTGCCATCCCGCGCTGCCTGCCTGCCCTCCTCCTCGGTTTCACCGTGAATCCATACCGTTGTTTGCCTAAAACCAGCTTCGCGCTGACGTTCTTTGTAGATCCTCTGGCGATCGGCCGCAGATAGCGGGCCTTTCGGCTCCTCTTTCTTCATAAAAACCTCCGTTAGCAGTCACAATGAACCAATAATGGACCATCGTTAGCAGTCACGCAATAGATAGGGTGCAAAAATGTCCTCATTTGCGAACCATTGGATCGAGCGCTACGATGATGGCCTTATGCCTGTTGAAGCCATATGGCACATTGAGCGTGAGAACAACGAAGAATGGGATGATATGAAAACCACTTATACATTCGCGCTGGAAGGGCACAGCCGATTTATCTCGGAAGTAACAACAATCCGCGAAAACTTATTAGAACCTCTGCTTGAAGGTGAAGAGTGGGAATACTCTAGTAAGTCTTTTCAAACCATACCTTCTCTAAGATTGGACCTTAGACCAAAGGCATTCGGTGGACTTGAAGTTGCTGGTACGGTAATATTATTTCTTGGCACCTGCTTTGCAAAAAAAATTTTTGACGAATTCTATGACCGCCTACTAAAGCGCCCGGTCGGCGTGATGGTGGACACAATAATAAAAAACGTAAAGCTACCAGATCATGCATACTTGGAATACCGAGATATAGTTTACTTTGAAGATATCGACACCTCCGTAGTGATCCGTCTATTGCTCAAAACCACAGAAGGCATAGATATCGACTCGCTTCTACTCGAAGGCCACAAAGCAGCCCACCAGTATCTTGAAGCTCATGGCAAGAAAGCACAAATTCATTGCCATAAAATCGTTGATGGAAAACTGGATACCCATCCAGCTTTCTTCACATCCTTGGATCACATCAAGGCAAGCGACAAAGAGCACTTGAAAGCCCAGAGAATATTCTAAGCTAACTGAATATTTAGAAAATACTTACTGCAGCTCACGCTCATCTACATCAGGGAAGAAAATAATGACACCAGGCTACATATATGTTCTTCAAAACGAGCTCTTTGGACCTTACGTCGTAAAAATTGGTCTCACTACATTGGAGCCTGATGCTAGAGCGTTACAGCTTTACAATGGCTCATCAGGAGTACCCACCCCATTTGATGTTCTCACTGCTTATTCTGTCGGTGATTGCAAACAAGCCGAAACACAAATTCACAAGCGGCTTAGAGCTTTTCGAGTAAATGGAAGGCGTGAATTCTTCCGAACAAGCCCATCAGTGGCGGCCTCGCTAGCCTATGAGACGTGTGCGAAGATTAATGACTCGCTTGGCCTAACATCTCCAAAGCCATATGTTATCAAAGTAAGATCACCTAAAAACAAAAAGCATGAAATAGATGCGATTGAACGGCGAATTTCCGTCCCTGAAGACAATCAAGAAACAATTGGCATCGAACTAAAAAAAATCAAAAGCAGTCCTATTGGAACAAGCAGTATATCTCCAGAGCAAGCAGACAGAATAAAAATAATTGCAATGTTACTCTCCAAGATCTTCCCATCCAAGGTAGAGGAATGGCTTGAAGATTTCACTCGAGACCTCGACCCAGAGCGAGAGATATGTATCTGGGAGCAGATAACAAAATCCTACCTTACAATTGATGAGATTGAGATCGCCAGCGACGATCTGAAACAGGAGGCTTTTGCATTATTGCTACACCGCTCCACCTCACCTACGACTGAAGTACTAGCCGAAGCAGAATTAAAACATTTCAATAGAAAGTCGGCTAAGCGATTATTGCAGTCGTACGAGTTAAAACCAAAACCCTTGGTCGTGGTAAAGCGCGCAAACCAAATTGCCTAACAAAAAACTTAATGCAAGCGTAAATCCGTTAAACCGCTTTCGCGCGACATACTATTTGAACCGTGTGCAAAAGCTGTCGACTGAGCACTAGTCGAGCGTCCTATCTCAAATAGGACACTTCTGGGTTTAAAATCCAAAAAGTGAGTGTGATCTAGATCTGAACCACCGTAGGTGTGCTCAAAACTGAGCACATCAGCGATGCCGGGAGAACTTCCGTTATATCGCATCACCACGTGGCCACAATTGGTCAGGCAGATGCGCGCAAAGCTGCTCACATCTGCGTTACAGATCTGAAATTGGGAATTCCCGCTTTGCCTTATCTGCCGGGCTCGCCGACACTTTCGTGAGGCGGTCATAAAAAGCATGGGAGGTTTACTCCAATGGTGGAAACCTCGATGCCCCACCGTTGGTGTAACGCCCAGACGTCCACCACTGGTGGGAGTTACAGGCGCATCTGCTTGGCAATCTGACGCGGACTGACCCTGCTGATACAGACCGATCAAACGGCTGGAGCAGGATTGACGATCTGAGTCTTGCCTCTCTACTGGCCACGCGCCAAGATCGGCAATCTCTCACGGAAGGAAAACCAAATGACGGCATTGTTCGGGAAGCGCTTCAACGAACTTGAGCAACAATGGATTGAGCTCAAAAAAAATACCGTCATGAGGAGAAATGGTTTTACGGACAGGATGGAGCCTTACCTCTCCCCGGACGTGGTTCTCAATTGGGGCGTTAAAGCAAGATCCCTCATAGAGCGCACCTGTGGTGAGAACTCAAGCCATCTCCAGACATTCAACAAAGCAGAAGAGCACAGCTCTTATGACTCCAATGTCGATCGCCTCACTCGTATGAGCGCGGTTTTCCTTGCGGCTAAAGAGGACTATGAAGGCGGTTACCTCAACTCACTCCGGAATCTGGTGCAGGCAGATGTCTTCACGAATGAGCTTGAGCAAGCGGAGGAACTCCTCAAGTCGGGCTACGCAACAGCCGCGGCAGTCATTGCTGGAGTTGTGCTCGAAACCACTTTACGCGACCTGTGTACTAACCATGAGCTAGAGCACGGTAGCCTTAACAAAATGAACGATGATCTGGCAAAGGCCGGCGCATACAACGCCAGTCAGAAAAAGCGGATCACCGCTTTGGCTGCAATCCGCAACAGTGCCGCCCATGGTAAACCGGAGGAGTTCACGGCCGCGGACGTGAGGGGCATGATTGATGACGTGGAGCGCTTCCTCGCGACGACCCTTCAGTGATCAACAACTGAGCTTTGATGCACTCTGCTTTGAGTGCATTAAAGCCCAGGTTAGAGCTCTGCGTGACGAGTGGGTGTCAGTCTGACGTACTAGCTCACCCATTACGCCGCGTCACAGTCGTCTTTATACGCTCCCACAGTGCTTCACGAGCTTCAGTTAGCGACTTTTCCTCCGGCCGATCTTCCGTTACCAATGCATAAACCTCTTGAATCTCACCGGCAGCTGAAGCGAGATCGCTTTTCCACCTGGATAGTGTCTGCACCTTATGATTGGTCAGTGCCATAAAATCAGCATTTTGCGCGCGAATTTTTTCGTAGTCATCCTTAGATATAACATCCTGAGGGGAGGTAAACACCTCATCAAAATCAACATACAAAGATGAGTTCTTCAAGCGATTTGACTCTTGATGAAACTCTTCCTGAACCACCTTAAATGCGCCAACTGCTGCGGCAACATCATTATTTTCTTCTGCAACTTTCTCAGCCTCCGAACGAGGAAGAAAGTACGCATTCATTTTATTTTTCCCCTCGTGCCGCCGAAACGCCTTAGAAAGCGATTTTATATTCACCCTATTACCAACTAAACACGAGCAAACTGCAGCACACAACATCTCTATTTTTCCGCACTCTTCAAGTGATATCTGATGTAACAAATACCCTCGAGAAAATGCCTTTACATCAGCCAAAACGCCTGCCTCATAAAACAGCCGGTCAGCATTCTCAAATACGCTCAAAGTGCCATCAATAAGAATAACTGCAAAAGCTTCCTGCTCAGATGTAATCGCCATTTCTACCATATGCTCCTTGTCCAAAAAACTCATCGCGCGAAAAGTAGTGGAGTTTAACCAATACTCTCAGGCCGTACACCATGACTAAGGGTCTGTCCTCATACCTCAAATCTGAACACACCGCGCGTAAACGCGATACGAGCAGAATTGCTCACATCCGGCTAACGCGGTCAGGTTCGAGGGAGTCGCCACAGTGCTAGCCAACCTGCTTTGCTCAGATCTCAAATTTGACCCTTCTGGATTTCAAATCCGAAAGTGGAAAACCCACCCTTCACCGATATTAGAATTTCATGGGGTGGAATGAGGAAATCTTCTATGCCAAGCCGGTTTCTCTTTCATAGTGCTTACAAAATGATCAATGACCGCTTTGGCTGCAAAATGAGGCGCAGGAGCTAGGATAATTGCTTTCCAAATGCTGTCTATCTCAACTCCCGAAGAGCGTCGATCTTCGGTTTTCATGTGAATAATGCGATCTCGAACACTCTTTAGTTGCTTGTATCCCTGCCAGCACCGAGCCCCCTTGGGTGAAGAGCACTTCAGGACCTCAGGCAAAACTATAGTCAGCTTTTCATCAATGGGTGTGTGACGCTCAACAGTTTTCTTATTTACCGCTTCAAGCACAACCTCACTTCGACGGTGACGTGCATAGAAATAATCTGCAGGAATAGTTTCGTTAACGAACGCCTCAAGCGCCGTGAAGGACAAGACAATCGACTCAATCATTTTCTCAATGTAATCAAAGGCCTCCTCATCTGAGGGGAAACTGACCTCTGAATGAAGGGTTTTATCAATGCCACTTCGCTCACGAATTTCGCGTGCGGCAATAAACGCTGTGGCCGCCGAATTGAGTAGCAGAGCTGAGGCATTGGGTAGAGGGATTGTCAGTTGTTTCTTCTTCGTCATTTGAATCACTGACGAGAGAGTGACTCGTGTCCCCGCGGGTGAAAAGGTACCGGTCCATGGCGAGGTGAAATCCTGCGTTAGATGGGTGATTAGCTGGAGTCTCCAATCATCACCATTCGAAATCTGTGCTTTATCGGAAGGCTTCATAGGCACTCGGAAAGTGGTCAAATTCAGTTTGCAAGTATGGCTGAAGCTACGCCTGACAGCAGGCCGGAACAGGCCTATTTAATGGTGATCCTAGCTCACCTTTGAGCCTCCAGGCCGAAGTGATTTTGCCTCACTTCGCTTTGCGATGAAGCGCTGAGGATTTCTCGGTAGTTCGAAACCCCGCCGGGGGAAGATGTGCTCAAAACTGAGCGCATCGAGTACGCGACACGTTTTCATAATTCGCAAAACGTGTCGCGACACCTGCCATTCCGAAATGGGATGGCAGGTCCAGCCCCCACTGGGGGCTGGATACGTCAACTCCCCCCATTGGGGAGAGTTCCTCAAATTGAGGAAAAGTCCCATCACTCTAATTTCCCAACCTGCATTGCAGGATGAATGACTGGGCTGAAAACTCAGCCGCGTATCACTTTGGATTCCGGCTACTTACTGCAACAAAATCCCTCCCCTTCTCGCCCGGCAAAACCACTATTTCAGTCCCATTCAGTCCCATTCCGTGTATCACCTGAGGTGCACCCAAAAAATACTGGATATAAGATCAGATCATGCCTAATGTGGGTTTGAAGCTATTCAAATCCACTCGAGGCCATCCCATGAACACAGCCAAGACCGCTCGAGGTCGACAACACAAACCGACTCGCTCAGAGGTAGCCGCGGCGTGGGGTCGCCTGCGCGACGCTGCCAGCGAAGGAAGCATCCAGGCATCCGCCCTACTCATCGCGCTTGCGGAAAACAAACCGGTCATAGCCATGGAATCGCCCGCCGCATGACTGAGCGCGACAAGAGCGGGAAATGGAAGCCCGGGCAGTCAGGCAACCCAGGTGGGCGCTCCGGGCAAACACAGGAACTTCGCGCTCGACTTGCCGAGGGTGCGGACGCAGTTACAAAGAAGGTGCTCGCGGCTGCTAAGAAGGGCGATATGCAAGCCTGCCGACTGATCCTTGAACGCCTTGTCCCTCCAATCAAACCGACCTCCGAGCCGGTGCAATTTGAACTGGACGATACGGACCTACCGAGCGCAGCCAAATCAATCATGCGTGCAGTTGCCGGCGGACAACTCGCGCCCGACCAAGGCAAGTCACTCATTGAAGGCTTGGGCGCCGTCGCCCGAGTGATCGAGGTTGCCGAGCTTCAAAAGGCCGTCGAAGAACTCCGAACGCAAATGGAGGGAATGCAGCAATGAGCATCAAGTCATTGAAAGCAGAACTGCAAAGGATCGCCCAAAAGATCGGTGCCGCAGATGAAACAGTGCTGCTGATTGTGCTCGCGGTGATCCGAGCAAATACCAGAGAGATCCAAGCGGAAGAAGACTTCCCGAAAACCGCTGGGCACCAAGTCGACTATCGAATTCAGGGGCGGAACGTATCGCTTTTTTTCCCCTTCGCAGAGATGGATAGCGACCAGGGTGAGCAAATGGCGAAAGCCATCATTCTTCACACTCGACAAATTGAGCGCGCCGGCCGGACAGCTCAAGTGGGCATTCTCGATATGCGCGTCGCCCCCGAGGAAGGGGCTTGGATCGTTACGTGGCCTCCTGAAGGGGTCACTGTTGAGCAACACGCTGCAGAGCAATACCAGCGGATCGTGGAGGCACGCAATGAACATCCGTAACCAAATCGCCCGCCTGAAGCAGACCGCCGGCGACTCCCAGTTTAGTAGCGACGTTCGGCAGATCAGTCAGCTGATGGACGAGTTGAGCGCCGAAGCCGTCGGCGGCGCCGCTGTTGGGGAAACGTCTCTCCTCGAAATTCTCAACGCCTCTACGTGCTCCTACCGCCCGACTCCAATCCCAAACAATCCAAAGGTAACGCAATGAAAATCGGCAAACGCTCAGTTCTCAAGGTCGGCTTGGCCAACCTCCACTACTCCGAATACGAGCACTCCCGCATTGAGTCTCACACGTTCTCTATCCAGCGTCCGGACGGGACCAAAGGAGTATGGCAAGCCGGCGGCTTGATGAAGTCCGCTCGCCAGCTTCAAACACTGGCGCTGGAGACCTTCAAAGACTTCGGCGAAGAGATCGTCTCGATCCGAGAAAACAAAGATTTCAACTCGTCCGCGATCGAGCGCTTGAGCAAAGAAAAAATCGCAGGCGTGACAGACACCCTCCTTCCCGCGATGCAGTCGGTCGCGAAGGATATGCTCACCCTGGCCCAAACCGTCACCCAAGGCTTCTCTCCTGTCACTCCGCGCGCGAGTAGCGATATCGCAGGCTTTCTCGCAGACCAAGAACTGAGAGCCCTTGTGCGAAGCCTCAGTCCGGAAGAACGCCGCAACCTCATGTCAGAAGCGCGCCAGGGTGGTCACCCCGATATCGTCGAAGCAGTGCTAAGAGCAAATCCGATGCTCTCTGGCCTCAACTCTGAAGCAGCAGCGAGCCTTTCCCGGGCGGGCATCGCCGCCTCTCGCGCAGACGATATTGACGCTCTTCGCCAAATGCTAGCCGTCTACGACGATGTGCTCGCCACCACTTCGCAGGTCGGGGTGTCGCTCAGCGGGATGATTGCCAACTCGACAGGCTACGCAGGTCGATTCGAAAAATGGCGATCGGGGTGTGACGGCTCGGAAGCGTTGCGCGCTTGGCTGGAAAAGATCCCAGCTCGAGGCAAGCCAAAAGCCGCAGAAGAAGAAACCGAAGCCGCGTAATCGGTTCGGCGTGCGGCCGTCAAACAGGAGCAAATACCTTGACCACCTACCAACAGTGCTTCGCCGAGGCGTGCAAGACAACTTGCTTTGCGTCCTACCCACTCAAACAAGGTCCTGACTCCGGCTACGTGGTGTGGGATGTCCAGCACGTCCGCGACGGCCAGAAGGTGACCATTGACGGGCCGTTCTTCACCGAGGATGAAGCCCGGGTATCGGCCGATCTTCTGCGCGGCACCTACCGCGGTGCAAGGGCCTACCAGGGGATCTATGACCGGATCTGGAACTACGACCCACGCCACGAACTGGTGACTGTCGACCAGGCACATATGTCGCGCTCGCTGCTCGCCATCCGACTGGGTGTTTCGGTACCCAACAACAGCGCCCAGGGCGCCAAGGAGTAAACCATGGCTATGACCACCAACTACGGAACCAAAACCCGAATCCTGCTGAGCGGATCGGCCGGCAAGCTGTTCGGGCGTGAACACATTTACGAACTCTCCACCGGCGACACGCGGGAAGCTGTGAAAGCGATCGACGTCAATCACCCTGGGTTTGCGAAGTACCTCGCAGATGCCAAACGGAAAGGTCTCGAATTCGCAGTGTTTCGGAACCGCAAGAACATCGGCGAGCGCGAGCTGAAGATGGGTGGCGCTCAGGAGATCCGGATCGTCCCGGTAATCGCTGGGAGCAAGCGTGCAGGTCTATTTCAAACTGTACTTGGCGTGGTTCTGATCGCCATGAGCTCTGTAACGAACGGCGCGACCTTAGCACCAGGTATTGCACTCGCCGCCGGCGGCGTCATTCAGATGCTCAGCCCACAAGCCACCGGCCTGAAGCAGAGCGCATCCCCGGAAAACGCGCCGTCATACGCCTTCGGCAGCGCCAAGAACACCACGGCCAGCGGCAACCCGGTGCCGATTTGCATCGGCGTGCGCCGATGGGGCGGCATCATCATTTCGGCGTCGATCCATGCTGAAGACAGGTTCTAGCCAACCTGATACCAACCAAAAAATGACTATTAATGACCTAAAAGCCCACCAAATGGCGGGCTAAATAGAAAAATCAATGGCACGATCTAAAATACATCACTACCAGCAAAGCTACGATAACAAGATAGAAGGGGCCCACCGAAGAGCTTCTCGCAATTTTAAAAAAAGATTCTACCCTTCCCTTATAAATTGAAGAATCCATATTAAAATCTATAGAACCAGAGGCCTTCTGCGAAACTTCTTTATAAAGCTCACGATAAAGCCGTTCCTGCATCAAATAATAACTATCCAACCACCAGAACAACATAACCGGCACCAAAACAACCAACATATATGCAAAGGTTATTTTATCAGCAGCGATAGCTAATAGCGCCGCAATAAGGGCGATCGTCCATCCCTTTACAAGAAATGAATTTGCAGCCATTCGATTGACCACACCTTGTATAAATGTGAGGTGTGCAATTTTCTCATCCATAAATAGCCCCCTCTTTTTTAACTCCGTAAAGGAAATCAAGAGGATACTTTGGAGCTTCGCGCCGTTGATATTCAAGCCAGCTTGAGAGTGTTGAATTATTTATATGCTGCAAATGAGATAAATCAACATCATAGTGGATGCGCAAGCTCTTCTCGAAGCTCTCCAAACCGGCGCTATCCATTGCTTCGCCAATCATACGGCGATGCTCACGAAGCTCCTTCTTTCTCAGAAGCTTAGTCATTGCAATTTCAGAAAAAATCCAAGGCGACTCAGTTGTGCCTGAACCTTTTATAGACTCATCAATCTTTATTGAGTTTGGAGTATTAACGAAGAACACGCACTCGCAAGAGTCCATTGTCTTTGTCAGTGCAGTGGACAGCATCATATGGACGTGACTAGTAGATTTATTGCGATCATCGTAATTATAGATTTTTCGCTCTTTATCGTAGCAATACTCGTCATCAATCATCTTTAAAAGATCAGCCGAATACCCCCATATTGACGAGTCAATAAAGCAGCTCAATCCAAATTGCTTATGAAGCCAGCCTGACAAAGCTATAATAGCTGGTTCATCCTTATGTGAATGAGAAAGAAAAACATCAGCTTTGACTGGAGGAAACCATTCAGCAACAATTTTTTCAGCCCAAAGTCCGCCATCAGGCTTCTTAAAAGAGTCTAGCTTATTTTTTACCAATCTCTTGTGCGCATCGTGCAAAATTTTTCCGTCTGTATAAAAATCTTGGCAAAAACCTAGATCGACGCTCAAATCAAAACCGGCATACATCATTAACTCCCTATAATAACGAAACACCTTTTACATTTAACCCGTTTGGCATTATCTAGCTGAAAAACGGGGCGAGGCTCATCGTAGCATAAAGCCATGCCCGAGCTGATACGCGCAAATTCACGTTTATTTGCGCATTCGGCTTGATAAGTGACACTCATAGTGCAACAGTATTAGTA
The DNA here is from genome assembly GCF_012974785.1 of Pseudomonas fluorescens. GTDB lineage: Bacteria > Pseudomonadota > Gammaproteobacteria > Pseudomonadales > Pseudomonadaceae > Aquipseudomonas > Aquipseudomonas fluorescens_BT. Next base: position 4,700,523 of record NZ_CP027561.1, read on the forward strand.
GAACACCTTAACTGATACGGGCAGCACATCATGTTCATCCGCGCATACCTCCGAGCATCGACCGAAGAGCAGGACGCCGGCCGAGCCCGGGCCTCACTTGAGCAATTCGCCACCGACCACAACAAGGTGATCGCGAGCATTTACCTGGAGAACGCCAGCGGGGCCTCGGCAGATCGGCCTGAGCTATTGCGCCTGCTCAAAGATTCGCGCAAGGGTGACGTGTTGCTGGTGGAGTCGATAGACCGCCTCTCACGTCTTCCTGTAGAGGATTGGCAGAAACTTAAGGCTGCGATCGACTCAAAGGGTTTGCGCATTGTCGCGCTCGACCTACCGACTAGTCACCAGGGAATGCAGGACACGAAGGGGGACGAATTCACCGGCCGGATGTTGGGCGCAATCAATTCGATGTTGGTAGAGATGATGGCGGCGATCGCTCGAAAGGATTACGAGCAGCGTCGCGAACGCCAAGCCCAGGGGATCGAAAAGGCTAAACTAGCCGGCAAATACCAAGGGCGGCCGGTCGATATGGATCTACACAAACGGGTCAGGGAGCTACTTAATGCCGGCATAGGCATTCGCGCGACAGCGCGCCATGCAAATTGCTCCACAACTACTGTGCTAAGGATTAGAGACAGCCTCTAAAAATCCTTAATTACTTCGCGATATCGGAAGTAGCTGCGGAACGCTTGAACACCGACAGCGGCGGAAAGAACGGCAATTGTTCCGGTCGCCAGAATGAGTATAAGGCGCCCCTCCTCCGAGCTCAGCAGATCTCCCGATCCGAAAAATACACGGCTGGCAACTACAGATACGGCCAGTGAGGCAGCGACTCCCATGGCCGTAACAGACATCCAACTGGACGGTCCTACCTTATCTGCCATGCTTACTAACAGCCCCTCATTCTTGGCAATCTCCCCAATCATACCAAGGACATGAAGGCTTTTTTCCACTTGTTCTTTGTGCTCTTCCGGCACAACCTCGAGAACACCACTGATGATTTGAGCGGTATCAGCCTTCATCTTTTCCCAAGTTAATGGCTCTAGCTCTGATTTGACCTTAGTGATCAGCTCATCAATCTTGGTCGAATACTCAGTTTTTTGAGGAATATTAAGATGACGGCTTCTCTGGAGCCGCAAAGCCACGTCTTGAAGAAGAGTGACGGGTGTGCAAGAGGGGCGCAGGAGCACGGTGTGGAAGCGCTCTGAAGCTTGGATTAGGTTATCTATCAGAGATCGAGACAGATCTTGCTTGTTGATGATGTAGCTCTCAACAACGTCTAGAAGCTCGACCGTCGCGTGCTTGGTCCTCTCAGAAGAGGCTGAAACCGAATTGTTCTGCTGAAGTCGGTAAAAAAGGTAAGAGCCGCCGAAGCCGATAAAAATGGAAGCGATCGATATCCAGTTGCTGATTAAGAAATCAATCACGACACAATCCTTTGCATTCAGTTCGAGCAATGGTTATCGGGTAGCATTTCCAGCTTTCTGCACCCACCCTGCACCCATACGACAGAAACCTGGTTGAGGAAAAAGCCTGAAAGCCTTTTAAAATATGGTGTCCCAGGGCAGGTTCGAACTGCCAACCTTCCCCTTAGGAGGGGGATGCTCTATCCAATTGAGCTACTGGGACACAGGACTGCCGGTGCGACAGACGGCGTGCATGTTAACGGCCGGGCCCTGATTTGTCATGTCGTCCGCAGGGCTTTTTAAGTGTAGGCAGGCGCCTCGCAAAGCCGTGGGACGTTTTGTCGTGCAATTTGCATCACCGCAAAAAAGCCATCATTGCAGAATGCAACCCACGCCTCTCTGGAAACCCTTCCAAATGCTTGTTTTTAAAGGACTTAACAGCGGTTAGACTATTGGCACGACGGCTGCTTCAGGTTCTTGCAAAAGAACAAACGGAGCATTGCCTCATGAACCGCTTCCTCTTGCTCGCAAACGCAGTTGCCCTGACGGTTCTGGTGGGTTTTCATTTCATCCCCCAGCACAACGAGGACGTGGCCCAGCGTATGCCCCATTACCTGCAGGTGCAGAAGGCGCCGCAATGGGCGGTGTTGAACGACCAGCATGGTTTTACCGCGCAAGACGTCAGCGAGCCAGATCAGGCACCGACGACACAGATGCCTGAACGCCTGGTGTTTTGAATCATTTTCCGGAGTACCGCATGTCCAAATCCGCCCTGGGGTTGTTGATCCTCGCTTTCTTGAGCGGTGTTCTGCATTTCTCGCTATTCGAAGAGACAGAAATCTCTTTGCCCCTGATTGGCTGCGGCGTTTTCGCTGTCCTGTTTGTACTGGCCCTGGTTGCCGGGCGCAAAATCAAGTTTGATCCGGTACTGCGCTGAGCCTGACCAGTTCCAGCAAATGACCGACGGCATCCGCCAGGTCGCCCGAGTTGTCGATCAGGTGCACAGGCCTGTCGATTGAACGCCTTTCCTTGAACAGCGCATTGCGGGCGAGCCGTGCATCGATCTGTTCAAGGGTCTCCCGACCGCGCCGAAGCAGGCGCTCGCGCAGGACATCATCCCGAACCGTCAACAACACTGGCACCAGTGTGGGGTAGCTTTCCAGCGCTTGTCGAAGGTTCGCACGCGAGCCGTTCACCAGCACATGCTTCCCGGCTTTCAACCATTGGTCCATTTCCACCGGGATCCCGTAGGCCAGGCCATTGGCCTCCCATGCCAGAGAAAACTCACCTGCACGCTGCCGCCGTTCGAACTCTTGCGGCGCCACACCGATCGCATCTTCCCCCACCGATTCAGCCGAACGCGTGATCACCCGACGTATTACTTCGCAGCTCAACGCATGCAGTGGCACGCGTGCAGCCTCAATCAGACTGTCCTTGCCGGAGCCGGAAGGCCCCATGAGATAAATCAGCCTGCCATCCATCCTGAAAACGCCCTCCGACGGGCATTTGCCCCTAGTAAATCGGCCATTTGCCACTATCCTGTACAAGGTAAGGAACAAGGATTTTAGCCGCATAGCATGCACGGTCCGAAGTCTTCAGACATCAGTTCGTGCGCTTCAGGACGCGGTCAGCGATACGGGCCGATGCATTCTTTTCAAACCAGTCCGCATTTCTGATAATTGGTGCTGGCATTACGCCTTTACCCGGATCAATATTTGTCACAGAATTGACGCCAATGATCTGGCAATTTTGAGGCATGATGCGAGCCTCTTAACAATTCAGGTTGAACCATTTGGCCCGGATGCATGTCCTACAACTCATCCTGCGGCCAATCCCGAGAACCGCTCCCCTGAACTAACCGGTTAAATATATGCGCCCATTGAAACAGGCAATTTATTCCAGCCGTACGGCTGACAAGTTCGTCGTACGTCTGCCAGACGGAATGCGTGAACGCATTGCCGAGGTGGCTCGCAATCATCATCGCAGCATGAACTCCGAGATCATTGCGCGCCTTGAGCAGAGTCTTATTCAGGAAGGCGCACTGGGCGAAGAGCTGAGCATGCGCCTCGACAGCCCGGAGCTTTCGCTGCACGAACGCGAGTTGCTGCAACGCTTCCGTCAACTCTCCCATCGCCAGCAGAACGCGCTGGTGTCTCTGATCGCCCACGACGCCGAAATGGCCGCAGACGCATCCTGAGTCAAGCCGAACATCTCAAGCCAGCATGAATGCTGGCTTTTTTTTGCCCGCAATTTGAGTTTTTCAGGGACGAAAAAAAGCCCGCCAATTGGCGGGCTGTTTCGATACAGGCAATCAGAGCAGGAAAATCGTCGCCAGCCCCAGGAAGATGAAGAAGCCACCACTGTCGGTCATGGCCGTGATCATCACACTGGCGCCCATCGCCGGATCGCGGCCCATCTTGGCCAGGGTCATCGGAATCAACACCCCCATCAACGCTGCCAGCAGCAGGTTCAACGTCATGGCGGCAGTCATCACTACCCCCAGTGACCAGCTGCCATAGAGCATGTAAGCCACCACACCAATCACTCCGCCCCAGACCAGGCCGTTGATCAACGCCACAGCCAGCTCTTTGCGCATCAGGCGCGAAGTATTACCGGTGCTGACCTGATCGAGCGCCATGGCGCGAACGATCATGGTGATCGTCTGGTTGCCGGAGTTGCCGCCGATGCCTGCCACGATCGGCATCAGCGCCGCCAGAGCCACCAGCTTCTCGATCGAGCCCTCGAACAGGCCGATCACCCGGGATGCGACGAATGCCGTGATCAGGTTGATCGCCAGCCACGCCCAACGGTTGCGCAGGGACTTCCAGACAGACGCGAAGATGTCTTCCTCTTCACGCAGACCCGCCATGTTGAGGACTTCGCTTTCGCTCTCCTCACGAATCAGGTCGACCATTTCGTCGATGGTCAGACGGCCGATCAGCTTGCCGTTCTTGTCGACCACCGGGGCCGAGATCAAGTCGTAACGCTCGAACGCCTGCGCGGCGTCGTAGGCGTCTTCATCCGGGTGGAAACTCACCGGATCGCTGGCCATCACCTCGGAAACCTGTTTCTCCGGATCGTTGACCAGCAAACGCTTGATCGGCAGTACACCCTTGAGCACACCGTCGTAATCGACCACGAACAGTTTGTCGGTGTGGCCCGGCAGCTCTTTCAGGCGACGCAGGTAGCGCAGAACCACTTCAAGACTGACGTCCTCACGGATGGTCACCATCTCGAAGTCCATCAGCGCACCGACCTGCTCCTCGTCGTAGGAGAGAGCCGAACGCACACGCTCGCGTTGCTGCTGATCCAGAGTCTCCATCAGCTCATGGACGACGTCTCGCGGCAGCTCGGAGGCCAGGTCAGCAAGTTCGTCGGCATCCATGTCCTTGGCCGCAGCCAGGAGCTCGTGGTCATCCATGTCCGCGATCAGCGTTTCACGGACGGAATCGGATACTTCAAGAAGAATGTCGCCGTCGCGATCAGCCTTGACCAGTTGCCAGAGCGTCAGACGGTCGTCCAGCGGCAGGGCTTCAAGAATATAGGCGACGTCGGCGGAGTGCAGATCATCGAGCTTGCGTTGCAGCTCGACGAGATTTTGCCGGTGGACCAGGTTCTCGACCCGGTCATGATGCGGGCCTTCCTGGCGGTGCGTCAGATCCTCGACGACCCGCTGGCGCTGCAGCAGCTCAACGACCTGAGCCAGGCGATCCTGCAGGCTTTCCTGTGTTTTCTTTACTTCGATTTCGGACATAGGCGAACTCCACTCCCAGCAGCGGGGCACGCCGGAAGGATCAATCAGTCAATTCATGATTGGTGAAACGGGGTACTGAGTAACTACTGGGTAAGTCCATGGAGGTTTTCCATAAGCCCCGGCGGGGCTGACGGGCGCAATGATACACCGCCTGACGGTTTTAAACGTTAAAAAATCCAGCCTGAAACAAGCGCTTGCGAGACAAACCTGAGCGCTGTCCTGATTCTCCACACTGCGACGACTCATCCTGAAAAGAAAACACACCGGCGATGAAAAAACTGCCGGCTACGCTTGATGAGGATCGTCAAGGAGGACGCCGAATGCCATCGAAAACATCTCGATTCATGCTGACCACCCTGCTCTGCCTGCCCGCCATCGGGAACGCAACGACACTTCATCGCTGCGAAGCTTCTGATGGTCGCGTCACGTTCACGACATTGAGTTGTGCGAACGATGAGCACCTTTCACTGCAGGAAGTTCGCCCCTACTCGCCTGGCTCGACCGTGACACTGATACCCGAAGCCCGACACGAAGAAATATCCGGTATGAATATCAGAAAACGAGAAATGGCCGTCGTCGGGCGCACCCAGGACAAATGCGGAGACCTGATCGACGCGCGACAGAAACGCGAAGCAATCATCAATCAACGAATCATCGCCGGCATGAGCCAACAGGATGTTGAAAGTGCCTTGGGCAAACCCGACAAGATCAGCATTCGCAATTCGGTAACGAGCTATCGTTACGACCTCAAGCGAGGCCGCAGTGCTCAAGTCGATTTTGATGAGAAAGGATGTGTGACGGGAAAAGCCAAATCCCGGACAGCAAAAAGCCCGCGTTAAACGCGGGCTTTTTGGTATATGGTGCACTCGACAGGATTCGAACCTGTGACCGCTCGGTTCGTAGCCGAGTACTCTATCCAGCTGAGCTACGAGTGCATTTTGTGTTTTTAGGCCAGACCACAACTGACTGAAACCAAGTTATTTGCATTGCTGCAACTAACTCTTAAATGGTGCACTCGACAGGATTCGAACCTGTGACCGCTCGGTTCGTAGCCGAGTACTCTATCCAGCTGAGCTACGAGTGCATTTGTGTTTGTTAGACCAGATCACACCTGGTTGAAGCCGAGTCATTTACATTGCTGTAACCAACTCTTAAATGGTGCACTCGACAGGATTCGAACCTGTGACCGCTCGGTTCGTAGCCGAGTACTCTATCCAGCTGAGCTACGAGTGCATTTGTTGCGCCGCATTATAGCCCGTCTAATCTCTATTCCAACCACTTTTTCTATTAATTTCAACAACTTACAGAAAAAGCCAGATTACAACGTACTAAGCAAATAATGGCGGAGAACGGGGGATTCGAACCCCCGACACCCTTGTGAGGTGTACTCCCTTAGCAGGGGAGCGCCTTCGGCCACTCGGCCAGCTCTCCGCAACACGGGGCGTATATTAACCACCTTCTTCCCCGTTTGCAAACATAAAAATCGATAAAAATTAATGGCTTGGTTCTTCGTCCTTCTCTTTCTTTATACGCAGGTAAATTTCCTCACGGTGCACGGCCACCTCTTTCGGGGCGTTGACGCCGATACGCACTTGATTTCCTTTGACGCCGAGCACGGTCACGGTGATTTCGCCATCACCGATAATCAGGCTTTCTGCGCACCGACGAGTCAGAATCAGCATACCTTTCTCCTCACGCGAATCATTTCAGGGACAACAGTCTGCAAAAAAAAGGCACCCGACCTACAACCGGAGCGATCGTAGCCCTACATGCCTGAGTATTGACCAGCGCGAGCAAAAGAACAGTTCAGGGGCTCGCGCCATTCAAAAAATAAAGGGCGCGGTCAGACCGCGCCCTTCACTGACCAGGATTACTCGCCCTGACGGGCCGGAGCATCCAGTTCGAAAGCCGTGTGCAGGGCGCGCACGGCCAGTTCCAGGTATTTCTCCTCGATCACTACGGAAACCTTGATTTCCGAAGTCGAGATCATCTGGATGTTGATGCTTTCTTTCGCCAGGGATTCGAACATACGGCTGGCCACGCCTGCGTGAGAGCGCATGCCGACGCCGACGATCGAGACTTTGGCGATCTTGGTGTCGCCGACGACTTCACGGGCACCGATCTCGCGAGCGGTGTTTTCCAGCACGGTCTGCGCGGACTGGTAGTCGTTGCGGTGCACGGTGAAGGTGAAGTCGGTGGTGTTATCGTGCGCGACGTTCTGCACGATCATGTCGACTTCGATGTTCGCGGCACTGATCGGGCCGAGAATCTTGAACGCCACGCCCGGGGTGTCTGGCACGCCACGGATGGTCAGCTTGGCTTCATCGCGGTTGAAAGCGATGCCGGAAATGATCGGCTGTTCCATGGTTTCCTCTTCATCAATAGTAATGAGGGTGCCCGGACCCTCCTTGAAGCTGTGCAGTACGCGCAGCGGAACGTTGTACTTGCCGGCGAACTCCACGGCGCGGATCTGCAGCACCTTGGAGCCGAGACTGGCCATTTCCAGCATCTCTTCGAAGGTGATCTTGTCCAGACGCTGAGCGACCGACACCACACGCGGGTCAGTGGTGTAGACACCATCGACGTCGGTGTAGATCTGGCATTCGTCAGCCTTCAACGCAGCGGCCAGCGCTACGCCAGTAGTGTCGGAACCGCCACGCCCCAGGGTCGTGATGTTGCCGTGCTCGTCGACGCCCTGGAAACCGGCGACCACAACCACGCGACCGGCTTTCAGGTCACCACGAATCTTCTGGTCATCAATCTGCAAGATACGCGCTTTATTGTGCGCACTGTCCGTCAGGATCCGCACCTGATTGCCGGTGTACGACACCGCCGGCACACCGCGCTTGATCAGCGCCATGGCCAACAGGGCGATCGTCACCTGCTCACCGGTGGAAACGATCACGTCCAGCTCGCGCGGAACCGGTTGATCGTCACCACTGATTTGCTTGGCCAGATCGATCAGACGGTTGGTCTCGCCGCTCATTGCAGACAGCACAACCACCAGGTCATCGCCGGCATCGCGGAATTTCTTAACCTTGTCGGCGACCTGCTCGATTCTCTCGACAGTGCCGACCGAGGTGCCTCCAAATTTCTGTACGATCAAAGCCATTTCAAAGCCGCCTCTGCCCATGAAGGGCGCCCAATAATCACTCGAACAGCCGCCGGGCCCGCCACTAGACTGCGGACCCGACGGGCTGCCTTATAAACCCTGCTCGACGAATGGAACGGTCAGCGCCAGTGCGCTATCCAGTGCGCCGGCGTCGACACCGCCGCCCTGCGCCATGTCCGGACGACCACCGCCCTTCCCGCCCACTGCCGCAGCAGCCTGCTTCATCAAATCACCGGCTTTGAGTTGGCCAGTCAGGTCCTTGGTCACGCCTGCAACCAGTACGACCTTTTCCTCATGGACACTGCCGAGCAGGATCACTGCGCGGCCGAGTTTGTTTTTCAGCTGATCGACCAGCGCCAGCAGCGCCTTGCCGTCCTGACCATCCAGACGCACGGCCAGCACCTTCACGCCCTTGACGTCCACAGCCGAAGCCGACAGATCGTCTCCCGCAGCGGCGGCAGCCTTGGCCTGCAACTGCTCGAGCTGCTTTTCAAGCGCACGATTGCGCTCCAGCACAGCCGACAGCTTGTCGATCAGGTTGTCGCGGCTGCCCTTGACCAGGCTGGCCGCTTCCTTGAGTTGTTCTTCAGCAGCGTTCAAGTAAGCCAGCGCCGCAGCGCCGGTGACTGCTTCGATACGACGCACGCCCGATGCCACACCGCCTTCGCTGATGATTTTCAGCAGGCCGATGTCGCCGGTACGGTTGGCGTGGATACCGCCGCACAGCTCGACGGAGAAATCACCGCCCATGCTCAGCACGCGCACGTTGTCACCGTACTTCTCGCCGAACAGCGCCATCGCGCCTTTCTGCTTGGCGGTTTCGATGTCGGTTTCTTCGGTTTCCACCGCCGAGTTCTTGCGGATCTCGGCGTTGACGATGTCTTCCAGCGCCTTGATCTGCTCAGGCTTGATCGCTTCAAAGTGGCTGAAGTCGAAACGCAGGCGCTGACTGTCGACCAGCGAGCCTTTCTGTTGAACGTGGTCGCCCAGCACTTTGCGCAATGCAGCGTGCAGCAAGTGAGTGGCCGAGTGGTTCAGCGAAGTGGCGTGACGCACGTCGGCTTCGACGTGGGTTTCTACTGGCGCGCCAACGATCAGGCTACCCGACGCCAATACACCGTGGTGCAGGAATGCGCCGCCGGTCTTGGTGGTGTCGCGCACGTCGAAACGGCTGTTGCCGGCCTGCAGGTAACCGCAATCGCCGACCTGGCCGCCGGATTCGGCGTAGAACGGGGTCTGGTTCAGAACCACAACGCCTTCCTGCCCTTCACTCAAGACGTCCACAGACTGGCCATCTTTATAGAGAGCAACGACTTTCGCCGAACCGCTGGTGGCGTGATAACCGGTGAACTCGGTGTCGACGTCGACCTTGACCAGGCTGTTGTAATCCAGACCGAACGAGCTGGCGGAACGTGCACGGACGCGCTGGGCTTCCATCTCACGCTCGAACCCGGCTTCGTCGATGGTCAGGCTGCGCTCGCGAGCGATGTCCGCGGTCAGGTCCATCGGGAAACCGTAGGTGTCGTAGAGTTTGAACACCACGTCGCCCGGGACTACGTCGCCCTTGAGCTCGGCCAGATCCTGCTCAAGGATTTTCAGGCCCTGCTCCAGGGTCTTGGCGAATTGCTCTTCTTCGGCTTTCAGTACGCGCTCGATGTGCGCCTGCTGGGATTTCAGCTCAGGGAAGGCTTCGCCCATCTCGGCCACGAGAGCGGCAACGATCTGGTAGAAGAAGCTGCCTTTGGCGCCCAGCTTGTTGCCGTGACGGCAAGCGCGGCGAATGATCCGGCGCAGCACATAACCGCGGCCTTCGTTGGACGGCAGCACACCGTCGGCAATCAGGAAGCCGCAGGAACGGATGTGGTCAGCCACGACTTTCAGGGACGCCTGATTGTCGTTGCTGCAACCGATGGCCTTGGCCGAAGCGGCCAGCAGGCTCTGGAACAGATCGATTTCATAGTTCGAGTGAACGTGCTGCAGCACGGCACTGATCCGCTCAAGACCCATGCCGGTGTCCACCGACGGGGCTGGCAGCGGATGCAACACGCCATCGGCGGTGCGGTTGAACTGCATGAACACGTTGTTCCAGATTTCGATGTAACGGTCGCCGTCTTCTTCCGGCGAGCCCGGTGGGCCACCCCAGATATCGGCGCCGTGATCGTAGAAGATCTCGGTGCAAGGACCGCACGGACCGGTATCGCCCATGGTCCAGAAGTTGTCGGACGCGTAAGGCGCGCCCTTGTTGTCGCCGATGCGCACCATGCGCTCGGCCGGCACACCGACTTCCTTGGTCCAGATGTCGTAGGCCTCGTCATCGCTGGCGTAGACGGTGACCCACAGCTTTTCCTTTGGCAGGTTCAGCCACTTCTCGGAGGTCAGGAAGTTCCAGGCGTAGGTGATGGCATCACGCTTGAAGTAATCACCGAAGCTGAAGTTGCCCAGCATTTCGAAGAAGGTGTGGTGACGGGCGGTATAACCGACGTTTTCCAGGTCGTTGTGCTTGCCGCCGGCGCGCACGCATTTCTGGCTGGAGACGGCGCGGGTGTAGGCGCGCTTTTCCTGGCCCAGGAAGCAGTCCTTGAACTGGTTCATCCCCGCGTTGGTGAACAGCAGGGTTGGGTCGTTGCCCGGAATCAAAGAGCTGGAGGCTACACGGGTGTGGCCTTGCTCTTCGAAGAAGCGAAGGAAGGCTTCACGGATTTCTGCGCTTTTCATTAGGTTCTTCCACGGAGGCTGCGGCCAAAGGCCTGTACGAAACGTCAACAGACGAAACGACGGCAAAGGGCCGCATTATATCGGCCCTGCGCGCGGGGTACAGCGTGTTTATACGATAGAAACGGTCAATTGGGCCGCTAACGCTGTCACTTGCGCGAAAACTCGACGAATGTCGCGACCACTTGCTCGATTTGCGAGCGATTGACGTCCATGTGCGTGACCATCCGCAACCGGGCGGCAGCGCTCAACTTGATCCCGCGTTCGGCGGCAAATGCCTTGATTACCTCGGCACGGTCGCCCATCTGCACGTAAACCATGTTGGTCTGCACCGGCTCGACACTGAAACCGGCCTCGCGCAGGCCTTCGGCAAGAAACTGCGCGTTGGCATGGTCATCCGCCAGACGCTCGACGTTGTGATCCAGCGCATACAGCCCCGCCGCCGCCAGCAATCCGGCCTGTCGCATGCCGCCACCGACCATTTTGCGCAGGCGCCGGGCCTTTGCAATCAACGCCGACGAACCGCACAGCACCGAGCCGACCGGCGCGCCGAGACCTTTGGACAGGCACACCGAGACCGAATCGAAATATTGGGTGATTTCCCGGGCATCGACCCCGAGCTTGACCGCCGCGTTGTAAAGCCGCGCGCCGTCCAGATGCAGTTGCAGGCCGTTGTTCTGTGTGAACTGGCGGGCCCGGGCCAGATAGTCCAGCGGCAGCACTTTGCCTTGCATGGTGTTTTCCAGCGCCAGCAGACGGGTGCGGGCAAAGTGGAAATCATCAGGCTTGATCGCCGCTGCCACCTGATCCAGGTCCAGCGAACCATCGGCCTGCACTTCCAGCGGCTGCGGCTGAATCGAACCGAGCACCGCTGCGCCACCGCCCTCGTACTTATAGGTGTGCGCCTGTTGACCGACGATGTATTCGTCACCGCGCTCGCAGTGCGCCATCAGGCCCAGCAAATTGCTCATGGTCCCGGTCGGGACGAACAGCGCGGCAGCAAAACCCAGCCGTTTTGCCAGTTCGGCTTCCAGACGATTGACCGTCGGATCTTCGCCATACACATCATCGCCGGTGTCGGCGCGGGTCATCGCATCGAGCATGGCGGGAGTCGGTTGAGTGACGGTGTCGCTGCGAAGATCGATAACGCTCATGAACCTGGCCTCTGGTCAGCAGGGGAAATCCCTTTACGAAGACGAATTACTGCGGGCATGGCGCAGATTAATCAACCCTCGGGCAAGGAAAAGTCGTTTTCGTGCTTCGAAAAATCCGATGGCAATCATCACAAAGGCGCAATGCACAGCCCGGCAATCTGTGTTAAAAACGCTGCGCCGCCCGATAAAGGGCGGCGAAACGTTCTCAGGGCGGGGTGCAATTCCCCACCGGCGGTAATTGCGCGCAATGCGCATAGCCCGCGAGCGCTTGGTGACGGGCACGGCAAAAGCCGTGAGCGGCGGCAAGGTCAGCAGACCCGGTGTGATTCCGGGGCCGACGGTCACAGTCCGGATGAAGAGAGAACGGGATTGACGCCAAAGGGCCGTCCGCCGTGTTTGCGCGAGCGTGCGTACCCTTGAATCCCTTTCGATTCATAACGCCCTGTTTTTCACACAAACAGGAGTCAGAACATGCAACCCACCGCTATCGACAGCAAAAGCAAACACAGCCACGGCGAGCGCGTCGCGTTCATTCAGGCCTGCTGGCACAAGGAAATCGTCGACCAGAGCCGTAAAGGCTTCCTCGCTGAAATGATCGCTCAGGGCTATCAGGAATCGGACATCGACTTCTTCGAAGTCGGCGGCGCCTTCGAAATGCCTCTGCACGCCAAGCTGCTGGCCAAGACCGGCCGTTATGCCGGTATCGTCGCGGCCGCCCTGGTGGTGGACGGCGGGATCTACCGTCACGAGTTCGTCGCCCAGTCAGTGGTCAGCGGCCTGATGCAGGTTCAGCTGGAAACCGAAGTGCCGGTGTTCTCGGTGTCCCTGACCCCGCACCACTTCCATGCCGGCGAAGAACACCAGAAGTTCTTCTTCGAGCACTTCGTGCACAAGGGTCAGGAAGCGGCGAAGACCTGCGCCGATACGTTGCAGAAAGTGCGTGCATTGCGCCGCACGGAGCCGCGTGCTGTCGCGGTGTAAACCGATCCGGAACTGAGTGAGGTCTCAGCCTCACTCAAATCCAAATGTGGGAGCGGGCTTGCTCGCGAATGCGGTGTGTCAGTAATAGATGTTTCACTGACACACCGCATTCGCGAGCAAGCCCGCTCCCACAGTGGTTTATGTCGAACCGAAAATAGAGTCAGGCAAGATTTTCGTCAGTGGTCGGCACGATCAGAATGCCCGCCCGCAGGCCGTTCTTGACCTTGGGGTTGGGGAAGATAATCCGCGCGCCCTGCTCTTCGATGATCCAGCGGGTATTGGCCAGGTCTTCGGCCAGCACATAACCCACATCCAGTTCCGAGAAGTTTTCGATGTCCGCCGGCAGGTTCAGGCGGAACGAGTCGCTGTGCTTGATGATTTCCCGCGCCACACTGAACAACTGCAGACCGTCCAGGCCCTGCTCGGCCATCTCCGGCTCGGTGCCTTCGATGATCTGCTTGAGGCGGGTTTCCAGCAGTGACACGTTGACCCCGGCGTTCTGCCCGAATGGCCGCGCCTTGCCCAGTTCCAGAGTGAAGGACTCGGCCCCCAGCTTGTCGTAGGTGTAGGAGCTGAAGACGATCGACGGTTTGTTCTGCAACAGCACCGCTTCCATGCCGGCGGCGCGCAGACGGGCCAGTTCAAGACGCGAATGCTGGCGACCTTCCTTCCACGGATACAGGGCGAACTGCTCAATCTTCGAACCGCGAATCGCGGTGTGCAGGTCGTAGTGCAGACGCTGACGATCCGGCACGCTGAAGAAACTCGCGGCCAGACGTTCCAGCTCACAGGCACGCAGGGCTTCGGAACCGCTGCTTTGTTCGTGACGGCCGTTGAACAGCCGATTGACGTCCTGCTCGACGAAACGCTCGCCCTTGCGAATCGCTTCCGGGTTGCCGAACAGGAACAGAATGCGTGCACGCGGCTTCAAGTCGCCGCGGGCGATGTCATGCAGCAACCGGTCGAGCAATTCGATCGGTGCCGTTTCGTTGCCGTGGATGCCTGCCGACAGCAGCAGGTCCAGGCCATTGTCGCGCGCTTCGGGTGGCCGGACTTCCAGCGCACCCTCGCTCAACCAGCGCATGCGCACGCCTTCGACAGTCAGTTGAGTCTTCTCCGCCGGTTCGCGGCCGGCGAGGGTCAGTTCAAGCAGTTTGCCGAGGGCGAGCATAGAGCGGTTTCCTTAGTGGTCGTGGTTGCAATCCGGGCCGTGCACGTGGCCATCATCGTCGCCGAGGTCAGCCGGTTCCATCTCCAGTTGCAGACTTACCAGATTAGTCGCCAATGGGCGCAACAGCAGGTTGGCGTACTCTTCGTCGCCCTCTTCGACGTCCACGCCGATCAACAGTTGGCCGCGGCCATCCTGCTGGATCCACAGCTCTTTGCCTTGCCACATGACCGCGACGCGGGTGCAGGACGTTTGCAGTTGCGTGCCGTCGGTGTCTTCAAGGATCAGCTGCAGGGAATCGCTCATGTTTTAACGCTCTCTTGGGGAGATGGAACCGTGCGCCGCGCCGAAGCGGCGCATCGGTCATCAATTGATCTGGAATGGATAAACCGCGCCCAGTTTAAGGATTTGCGTCAGTTCATCCAGTGCCGTCCGGCATTCAAGCAGCAATTGCGGATCCGCCAGGTCGCTTTCGCTCAGACGGTCGCGGTAGTGCTTTTCAACCCACGCGGTCAACGAACCGTACAACGGGGCGGTCATGATAACCCCTGGGTTGACGGCCGCCAGCTCGGTTTCGTTGAGCGCGACGCGCAGACGCAGGCACGCCGGGCCACCGCCGTTCTGCATGCTTTGCTTGAGATCGAAGACTTTCACTTCACGGATCACGCCGCCGGAACCGGTCAGGCCTTGCAGGTAGTTCCACACGCGATCGTTACCACGACACTCTTCCGGCACGATCAACAGCATCGAACCGTCAGGACGCGACAGCAGCTGGCTGTTGAACAGGTAGGAACGCACTGCGTCGTCTACGGTGACCGCCGAACGCGGCACGCAGACCGACTGGAACTTGCCGCCGACCTTGGCCAGTTTGACTTGCAGTTCGGCCAGCATCTGATCGGTGTCGAGGAACGCGTCCTCGTGATAGAACAGCACCTCGCCGTTGCCCACCGCGATCACGTCGTTATGGAACACGCCCTGATCGATCACCGCCGGATTCTGCTGCGCGTAGACCACGCCGTCTTCACGCAGACCATGCAGACGGGCGACCGCTTGCGACGCTTCGAGGGTCTGGCGCGCCGGGTATTTCTGCGGCGCCGGGTAACGGGTGTCGAACGCACTGCGACCGAACACGAAGAACTCGACCCCAGCCTCGCCATACTCACGGCAGAAACGCGTGTGGTTCGCGGCGCCCTCATCACCGAACTGCGCCACCGCCGGCAACGCGGCGTGGTGAGCGAAGTGCTGCTGATTGGCGAACATCGCACCCAGCACGCGACTGGTGGTCGGGTGCTCGATGCTGCGGTGGTATTTGCAGTTCAGGTTGGCGGCGGTGAAGTGCACGCGACCGTCAGCGGTGTCGGCACTCGGGCTGACCGTGGCGGCATTGGCCACCCACATGCTCGACGCCGAGCAACTGGCGACCAGCAGCGGCATCGCTTCTTTCGCAGCGCGCTCGATCACCTGAGCGTCGGTACCGCTGAAACCCAGACGGCGCAGAGCAGCCACGTCCGGACGTTCCTGTGGAGCGAGAACGCCCTGCTGAAAGCCCATTTCCATCAGCGCTTTCATTTTCGCCAGGCCTTGCAGCGCCGCTTCCTTCGGGTTCGAAGACTGCTGGCTGTTGCTCTGGGACGCAACGTTGCCGTAGGACAGACCACCGTAGTTATGGGTCGGCCCCACTAGACCGTCAAAATTGACTTCATAGGATTTCATCAGCGAGGCTCCACGAGAATCTGTTGTTATAGGCTTCAGTAACTATTCTTTGAGACCGCGGCGCGGTCATCGCTGGCAAGCCAGCTCCCACAGGGACCTCATCGCCCTTGTGGGAGCTGGCTTGCCAGCGATGGGCATCACGCCATCTTCACGCCAGGCGTCAGGGCCGCCGGCAACACCAGGCTCGGGGTTTCCAGCGAGGCCACCGGGTACGCGCAGTAATCCGCCGCGTAATAGGCGCTGGCGCGGTGGTTGCCCGAGGCGCCGACACCGCCGAACGGCGCGCTGCTCGCAGCCCCCGTCAGTTGCTTGTTCCAGTTGACGATCCCGGCACGGCTTTCCAGCCAGAACTGCTGGTAGCGCTCTTCGGAATCCGACAGCAGGCCAGCGGCCAGGCCAAACGCGGTGTTGTTGGCTTCAGCAATCGCGGCTTCGAAATCGGCGTAGCGGATCACCTGCAGCAACGGACCGAACAGTTCTTCGTCGGAACGATCGGCAACCGCCGTCACATCCACGATGCCCGGAGTCAGCAGCGCCGACTGCGCCTGCGGTTGAGTCATTGCCAGCAGCGACACTGCGCCGTTGGCCAGCAAATGTGCCTGGGCATCCATCAAGGCTTTTGCCGCGCCGAGGGAAATCACCGAGCCCATGAACGGCGCCGGCTGCTGATCGAACGCGCCGACCTCGATGGTCGAGCTGACTTCCACCAGACGCTTGAGCAGGCTGTCGCCCCACGCGCCTTGCGGCACCAGCAGACGACGGGCGCAGGTGCAACGCTGACCGGCGGAAATGAATGCCGATTGAATGATCGTGTACACCGCAGCGTCGAGGTCCGCGACCTGATCGACCACCAGCGGGTTGTTGCCGCCCATTTCCAGCGCGAGGATCTTGTCCGGACGCCCGGCGAACTGCTGGTGCAGGTGATTACCGGTGCGGCTCGAACCGGTGAAGAACAGACCGTCGATGCCCGGATTCGCCGCCAGCGCGATCCCGGTTTCACGGGCGCCTTGCAGCAGGTTCAGAACGCCGGCCGGCAGACCGGCTTCGATCCAGCACTTGACCGTCAGCTCGGCGACTTTCGGGGTCAGCTCGCTCGGTTTGAACAGCACGCTGTTACCCGCCAGCAGCGCCGGCACGATGTGGCCGTTCGGCAAGTGGCCAGGGAAGTTGTAAGGGCCGAACACCGCCACCACGCCATGGGGCTTGTGGCGCAACACGGCGGTGGCGTCGCCCAGCGGGCCGCTCTTCTCACCTGTGCGTTCGCGATAGCTTTGCACCGAAATCGCAATCTTGTTGACCATGCTGGTGACTTCGGTCGCGGCTTCCCACAACGGTTTACCGGTTTCCTCACCGATGGTGCGGGCCAGTTCGTCGGCGTGTTTTTTCAGCGCAGCGGCGAACGCTTCGAGCACGCTGATGCGTTCTTCCAAGGTGCGACGGGCCCAGCTCGGGAACGCCTGACGCGCAGCCTGCACGGCCGACTCGACCTGAGCGGCAGTGGCACCCTCCCCCGACCACAGCACTTGCTGGGTCACCGGGTTCAGCGATTGAAAGGCCTCGCCCTGACCGGCCAGCCACTCACCTGCGATGTATAGCGAATTCATTGTTTGGACTCCCGGGCAGCGGACAACGCCACGGCGCGAACCTGATCGCCAGCGTTGAGTTGAAGACGTTTGGCGGTCAGCGGATCGACCACCAGCGTACCGGCGGCCAGTCGGGCTGGCGCCGCCGTGATGCGGCAGTCTTCGCGTTTGCGGTTATGGATGATGAACGGCGTGGCGTCGTCGCCCGGGGTGCCGATGGCCAGCACCAGCGCTTCGCTGTCACGCACCGCGCGGATCTTGCTGGTCTCGCACTCGATGGCCGGGCCGGCGTCGAAGATGTCGACGTAACCCTGATAACTGAAGCCTTCGCTCTTGAGCATCGCCAGCGCAGGCTCAGTGTCCGGGTGCACCTGGCCGATGACGTTGCGCGCGTCCGGCGACAGGAAGCAGGTGTACAGCGGGAATTTCGGCATCAGTTCGGCAATGAATGCCTTGTTGCCCACACCCGTCAGGTAATCGGCCTGGCTGAATTCCATCTTGAAGAAGTGACGGCCCAGACTTTCCCAGAACGGCGAACGACCGGCTTCATCGGATACGCCGCGCATCTCGGCAATGATCTTGTTGCCGAACAGCTCCGGGAATTCGGCGATGAACAGCATCCGCGCCTTGGACAGCATGCGGCCATTGAGGCCGGTGCGGTAGTCGGCGTGCAGGAACAGCGAGCACAGCTCGGAGTTGCCGGTCAGGTCGTTGGCCAGGAACAACGTCGGAATCTCGCGATAGATGTTCAGTTCCTGCGAGGCGCTGACGGTCAGGCCGACGCGGAAGTTGTACCACGGCTCGCGCAGACCGACGGCGCCGGCAATGGCGGAAATCCCCACCACGCGACCGTTGTCGTCTTCGAGCACGAACAGGTAGTCCGCGTCGCCACGGCCGGCTTCACCGCGAAAGGTCTTCTCGGCCCAGCCGACCCGGTGGGTCAGGCGCTCTTCGTTGGCCGGCAAGGTGGTCAGGCCGGTGCCGGTGCTGCGGGCCAGGTCGATCAGAGCGGACAAATCGCTGCTGCGTACGGGACGAACAATCATGCTACCTCCTCAAACGGGCCGCCGTGGCCACCCGTGAAACTCGCTAAGGCGTTAAACCGCCACCAGGCGCACGCTGGCACCTTCACCGACGCCCAGGGCTTCGGCCGCTTCCAGATCCAGGGTCACCGGTTTGCCCGGCGCGTAATCCAGCTCGAGCAATACCGCGCGGTAATCCTGCAACTGGGCATTGGCCACCAGATACTGGCGACCGGCACCTTTGACCGGCTCGCCGAGCTTCACCGGTACCACACGGCTCTGGGCGATCGAGCGGATCCCCGAAACGCGCGCATGCAGGGTCGGGCCACCGTCGAAAATGTCGATGTAGTGATCGGTCTCGAAGCCTTCGCGCATCAGGATGTCGAAGGTGATCTGCGCACGCGGGTGTACCTGGCCCATCGCTTCCTGGGCGGAATCCGGCAGCAGCGGCACGTAGATCGGGTAATGCGGCATCAGTTCGGCGAGGAACGTACGGCTTTTCAGGCCACACAGACGCTCGGCCTCGGCGTAGTTCAGGTCGAAGAAGTTGCGACCGATGGCGTCCCAGAATGGCGAGTCACCGTTTTCATCGCTGTAACCGACGATCTCGGTCACCACCGAATCGGCAAACCGCTCCGGGTGGCTGGCGACGAACAGCAGACGGCCACGGGAGTTGAGTTCGGCCCAAGGCGAACCCACCAGCTCGCGCTGCACGTAGAAACTGGTCAGCAAGCTGTTGCCGGTCAGGTCGTGACATTGCGAGAGCACGTGGATCTTGTTGTGGATCTTCAGTTCGCGGGAAGCATGCACGAAGGTCTCGTTGCGAAAGCTGTAGAACGGCTCGGAATAACCGGCCGACGCAACGATCGCCGAGCAGCCCACCAGTTTGCCGGTGGCGGTGTCTTCCAGGACGAAGAAGTAACTCTCCTCGCCGTTGAAGCTCACTTCGGCGGCAAACGAGGCTTCGCTCGCGGCGATCTTGTCGCTCAGGCGTTCAACGTCATCCGGCAAGGAAGTGACACCAATCGGGCTGTCCGCAGCCAGACGCTGTACCTCGCCCAGATCAGCCATTTGCGCGGGGCGCATCACCAGCATGGTGTCACTCCTTTCTCTTATTCATTCACAGAAAAATAACCGGGCAGCTACTGCATACACAGAGATCAGTGTGGGAGCGGGCCTGCTCGCGAAAGCGGATTGTCAGTCAACATTTTCGCTGTCTGACCCACCGCTTTCGCGAGCAAGCCCGCTCCCACATTTGATTTTGCCCGGCATCAAAATTGGGGTCAGCGCCTGATCAAGTCAGGCGCCGAAGGGTCTATCAGGCTTGCGTCAGTTTCGCGGCAGCACGTTCAAAGCGGTCCAGACCGGCGTCGATGTCCGCGTCTTCAACCACCAGGCTCGGGGCGAAACGGATCACATCCGGGCCGGCCTGCAGAATCATCAGGCCTTCTTGTTCAGCGGCGTTGAAGATGTCCTTGGCCTTGCCTTTCCAGGCGTCGCTCAGCACGCAACCGATCAGCAGACCGAGACCACGCACCTGGGTGAACAGGCCGTACTTCTCGCCGATCTGTTGCAGGCGGGTCTTGAACTTGTCGTGCTTGGCGTTGACGCCGTTCAGCACCTCAGGGGTGTTGATCACGTCGATCACCGCTTCAGCCACGGCGCACGCCAGCGGGTTGCCGCCGTAAGTGGTGCCGTGAGTGCCGACGACCAGATGCTTGGCCAGTGCTTCGGTGGTCAGCATCGCGGCGATCGGGAAACCGCCACCCAGGCTCTTGGCGCTGGTCAGGATGTCCGGAACCACACCGAAATGCTGGTAGGCGAACAGGTTGCCGGTACGGCCCATGCCAGTCTGCACTTCGTCGAACACCAGCAACGCGTTGTTCGCGTCGCACAGTTCACGGGCGCCTTGCAGGTAAGCCAGCTCGGCCGGCAGCACGCCGCCCTCACCCTGGATAGGTTCCAGAACGACCGCGCAGGTCTTGTCGGAAACAGCGGCTTTCAGCGCCGCCAGATCGTTGTACGGCACGTGGGTGATGCCAGTGATTTTCGGACCGAAACCGTCGGAGTACTTCGACTGGCCACCGACGTTCACGGTGAACAGGGTGCGGCCGTGGAAGCTGTTGAGCGCGGCGATGATTTCGTACTTCTCGGTGCCGAAGCGATCGAACGCGACGCGACGGGCCAGCTTGAAAGCGGCCTCGTTGGCTTCGGCGCCGGAGTTGCAGAAGAACACGCGCTCGGCAAAGGTGGCGTCGATCAGCTTGTGCGCCAGGCGCAGGGCCGGCTCGTTGGTGAACACGTTGGACACGTGCCACAGCTTGTTCGCTTGCTCGGTCAAGGCACCGACCAGCGCCGGGTGCGCATGGCCCAATACGTTGACGGCGATGCCGCCGGCGAAGTCGATCAGCTCGCGGCCGGCCTGATCCCAGACACGGGAACCGGCGCCACGCACCGGAATGAAAGCGGCAGGCGCGTAGTTGGGAACCATAACCTGGTCGAAATCGGCGCGTTGTACCGCAGCGTGCTCAACGGACATCGGAGTCTCCTGATGAGGGCCACCCGCCTGAAACTGGCGAGCGATGGGGGGATTGTAAGGACAGTTTTCAGCCCGGCCTTGTCGCCAAGCGACAACTTCTTATAGCGCAAACCCCGGATTTTCCCGGGTTTACGGCAATGCGACATATAGCGTCGCAAAGGCGCAGTTTAAACCGTCGACAGCAATTGCAGCAGGCCCAGGAAGATATCAATTGCCGCAGCGGCCAATGTCATAACTATGTACCGCACTTCGTCGAAAGCATTCTGATTTGCTTGAGCCCTTTCCGAACATCAAGGCGCACTCGACATGCAGTCACTGAACGAAGGGCAATCGCCGGCAACCCCAGCCGCTGTCCCGCTCAACCCACCCGCTCACTATCAACCCCTCATCAAGGGCATTCCTGAATGGCTGCCCCTCGCGTCCCCGGCCAGACGCAAGGCACTGAGCAACCCTCAGCGGCCGGTCAGTGACCGGATCAAGGCTGCACCGCGAGCCCGGCACGACGATCTGCGAACCGCCATTGCCGAACACATGAATACGCAGAACGCCATCGACCGGGACCTGATGCACCTGCAAGACATCAAGGCGTTTGCCGAACCGTTGCTCAAAAGTGCGCTGAAATCACGATTTGGCCTGGATCTGGACACCCAGGAAACATTTCTGCGCCTCTACATCCCGATCACCCCCCCAGGCCTTTCCATCCGGACAGGCTCCAGAGTCTGGACCGTTTCCCTGCTGGAAGCCGCACTGCACAATTTCGAAGAAGAGGAACCCCACGAAAGCGGTTCATGTTTCATCTCCCGACCGTCCTCCCAAGGTCAGTTCGAGACGCTGCCGCACGTCAACGAAAAGCTCAGCATCACTGCATTCACCCATCTGTGCCGAGAGCTGGATATTGGCGCGGGCTACAAGAACTTTCTTGAACAGAGACTGGGCGTCACCGACCAGGTCGTCGCAACCACCCTGCACCCCAGAATCAAGGCCAGTCAGCGATCAGCGCTCAAGGCCGCCCTGCAACTGGCGCGGATGAACGGAGACATCGACGAGGTCTGGTTTCGCATGATCGAGGCCCTGATCGACGGCGTGCAGGGAGTGCGAATGAACCGTCAGGCGCTGCAATGTCAGGACTTGACGATGATGTCCGCCACCCTGACGGGAGTTGTCATTTTTGCCCCTGATCTCGAACAGGCCAACGCGCCGGCGGGATTGGTGGCCTACCTGCCTGACGATCCCGAGCACCCCGTCAAGCAGTACGCCTCGTCGGTTGAAATGGCAGTAGAACTGACCCGGCAATTGCGCTCGCCGGACTACCAGCGCTATTTCAGCCGATTCGTACTGCACGAGCAGCGAGGCTACTTTTTTTCACAGCTCAATCACCGCCTCAGCCGGGTGCAGTGGCATCAACCTGAACGGGGTAGCCAGCAGCCTGCCTGGCGTGACACGCCGCTCGATCGCCCCGATCTGCAGCTGGCCGTCTCCCCGATCGCCGGTGATCTGTGGCAGCACCTCTACCAACGCAAACTGGACAAGATCCTCAATGACGCTGCCGTCATCGCCGTTGCCACCGCCACCGTGGACCGCAATGCCCGTTGGGCGTTGTGGGACTCGTTGGTCAACGTCGCGTCGTCGCTGCTGGAAATCGCTTCGTTTGTCGTGCTGCCGTTCGTGCCGTTTTTGGGTGAAATGATGATGGCGTACATGGCCTATCAGTTCGTTGATGAAGTGTTCGAGGGGGTCGTCGACTGGGCGCAAGGCTCGGCCGCCGAAGCCGGCGAACACCTGTTCGCGGCGCTTGAGTCATTGATTCAGCTGGGGGCGTTCGGCATTGGCGGCAGCATCGCGATGGCCGAGCTTCCCGGGGTCCTGCCGGCAAGCGTCGTGTCATTCATCGACCGCTTTCAGCCGGTCAAGCTGCGCAACGGCAAAACCCTCTACTGGAAACCCGATCTGAAACCTTACGAGCGTCAGGTCCAGCCGCCCGAAGGATCCGGGCCCGACCGGCAGGGACTGTACCGACACCAGGGAGAAAACCTGCTCACTCTCGATCAGACGCATTACGCCGTCAGCCCGCATGAACATCCCGACAAGCTTTACATCGAGCATCCGAGCCGGGCAGATGCCTATCGCCCCTTCGTACGCCATAACGGCGAAGGCGCCTTCCACACCGAGTTAGAGCAACCGCTTGAATGGGACACCACAACCGCATTGCAACGGATCGGTCACAACGTCGAATCGATATCCCCCGCCCGACGCGAGCAGATCCTCAAGGTCAGCGGGTATCCGGAAGATGCGCTGCGCAAAATGCACGTCAACCAGGAGCGCTTGCCGCCGCTGCTGGCCGACAGTATTCATCGCTTCAGGATCGATCAGGACCTGCAAGACTTCATTGAACGTATCTCCAGTGACAGACCCGAGGTCTATCTGACCGCAGATCCCTTGACCCAGCTGCAGATTCTCAAAGAACAGAACTTATGGCCCGACACTAAAAGACTGCGTTTTATCAATCTGCAAGGCGAGATCGCGTGGCAATCCTCAACCGATCAAGAGCTTGCGCTGACCGAGATTCGCCAGGACAGCCTGTCCAGTGGCGATTTGCTCAAGACCCTGATCCAGACCCTCAGTGAATCGGAAATCAATACGCTGCTCGGGGAAGATTTCGGTGAGAGGCTCGCCCTTGATGCGCGTGCGCGCAAACTCAGAGCCAGGCTTGCGCAGATCGCCCGGCAGCAGCGCAGCTCACTGTTCGAGGCACGCTATCAAGCGCTTCAACATCGCGAGGAGCCCCTGTTCAGGCGTGCGGCCCTGCATGAACCGCAATTGCCCGCCAGAATTACCGAAGAACTGTTGAACACGGCCACCGGTTCGGAACTGGTGGCGATCAACAAAGGACAATGGCCAGAACGGCAGCAGGCCCTGACAGAACACGCCAGACAGGAACTGCGCGTCACTCGTGCCTTCGAAGGGCTGGTACTGGATTCGGTGCACAATCCGGACACCGACACCCTGGCGCTGCACAGCCTTCAACTATTGCCGGGCTGGTCGGCTGACGTACGCCTTGAAGTCCGCGCCCAATCCCGGGAAGGGCAATTGATCGACAGCACCGGCCCCGTCGAGGCCCCCATTCAGAAAGTGCTGGTTCTCAAATCCGGGGGGCTCTGGCAACCGTACGACGAACAGGGTCTGGAACTGCACGGCTACACCGATTTCTACACTGCCGTCCTGCAAGCCCTGCCGGACATGCAGAGAAAAGCCTTGAAGCTGCAGATCGGCGAAGGTGAAAAGCTCAGGCAGGCCATCCGTGACAATCCAATGGCACGCAGCGAACTGCGACTGGCGATCATGCCCGACCCTGTGCCGCCTCCCACCATCGATACGCTGCGATTGCTCGGCACGGACGGCTACTCCCGCAACCCGCCAACGACCTCGCAAACGCCCCGCACCCTGGACAACCGGATCAGGCAGGTCTATCCGGGAATGTCCGAAGACGAACGACTGATCATGGCCCAGCGCCTTGAAAGCCACCCGGACGGCGCACTCGCCGAGCTGTCCCGGCTGCAACTGGAATACGCCCAACTTGATAGCCATCTCAATCAATGGCTGTTCGACTTCCCGGAGATCAACCCGGCAAACGGCACCCGACGCTCACAGGAGCAGCAGATGGCCGCCATCCGTGATCGCCAGACATTCGCCAGCGACCTGCGCAGCTGCTGGCGCAGAGAAATTCGAGGCCCGAACGGTTACCAGATGCGCTTTTCGGAGCCGCTGGCAGGTGACCTCCCCGCCTTGACGGCCGACTTCTCCCACGTCAGCAGCCTGGAGCTGATCGGCAGTGGCGAGCCAGGCGCGGTGAGCGACTTTCTCGAAAGCTTTTCGGGGCTGGTGCGAATGGAACTGCGCGACTTCGATCTGCACAATCTCCCGCCACGCCTGACGAATTTTCCGGGTCTTAAACAGTTGACGCTGCAAAACTGCCGCGTCGTCCTTACACCGCAAAACCAGTCGATCCTGTCGACCCTCAATGCCCTGAGCACACTGGATCTGGAGGGCAATCCACTGGGTGCCACGTTCGATTTCGGCCTCATGCCGGACCTGACTCATCTGAACCTTTCCAGTACAGGCATCTCCCAAGTCCCCACAGGCATACTGGATCATCCGCGCCTCATCAGCGCATGGCTTACCGACAACCAGATCACCACGCTGCCGGACGCCCTGTTCGAACAACCGGCCGCGTCCACCGCCGGGTACGATTTTTTCGGCAATCCGCTTTCCGCCGCGACCCGTGAAAAGGTGAAGATCTATTTCAACCGGACCGGCAGCGATCTGGGCGTTCGCCCCGAGCAAGCGGATATAAACCGGGTCAAGGCGCTGTTTACCGACTTGAATGAACGCCAATCCAGCGAACTGATCTACGGCCTGCCTGGCTCGCTGTTACAGGGTCGGCTGCAACTGGATCGCTGGGAGAGCGAAATCACCCGGCTGACCGCCGACCTGGCCACATGGGCGCGGGACACGCCAGACCGTGATCCGTCCACCGGTGAAAGGCTCAATCCCAACGAACACTTCAATCAGTTTTACGAGCGTGAAATATTCGCCGGAAGAATTGAAAGGCTGTGGCGCCACCGCTCGACTGCACATCCGCTGACCAGAGCGGACGTGTTCTCGGCGCAAGCCACATTCATCGGCGACATGCCCGAGCTGTCGGCAGATTTCAGTCATATCACCGCACTGTCGCTGAAGGGAAACAAACACATTCAAGCCACCTCGCCATTTCTGCAAAGCTTCCCCCGACTCAAGCGTTTGATCCTGCATGACTTTGCACTGGAGCAACTGCCACAGTCACTCACGGCCCTGCCCTCACTCGAGATACTGCTTCTCAGCAATTGCGGTGTGACATTTACCGGCGAGCTGCAGATTGCTCTGGCGGCGATGCGCGAGCTTGAATCACTCGAACTGCCCAACAACCCCCTGGGCAGCGCGCCCGATGCAAGCAGCCTGCCAGCGCTCGTCTATCTGGATCTCTCACGCACCGGTATCAGCGATGTTCCTGCCGGATTGATCGGACACCCGACATTGCGAACGGCCATTATCAGCGACAACCGGATCAGCGAACTGCCCGAGGCGTTCTTTGAGCTGCCGGCGGCAGCCAGCGAAGGATTCGACTTCTCCGGCAACCCGTTGACCGCCGATACGCTTGAGAGGATCAAGCGTTACTCCGGAAAAACCGGTCAGGACTTCGGGGTGCTCGCCGAACAGGCCGACATCGATGCCACCCAGGCGCTGTTTCCTACCCTGGACGGCGAAGAGGCCAGCGATGTCTTCTATGGATTGCCCGGCGACCTCGAGCACGGGCGCCGTCAACTCAGGCACTGGAAAGCGGAGTTCGAGCAACTCACCGCCGATCTGGCGCAATGGAAAATGGCAATTCCCCAGACTCATCCTTCCAGTCATCAGCCACTGACACCTGGGGAATTTCTGACGGAGCACTCGGCACGAACTGAGTTTGCCGAGCAACTGCAAACCCTGTGGCGTACGCGAATGCCGGAAAACCCCAGGCGCAGGGGCGACTCCCTGGTAGCCCATCTGGCATTCATCGGCGACCTGCCCACGCTGACCACCGACTTCAGCCATATTCGCGAAGTGTCACTCGTGGGACACGGAGCGCTGAGCAACATTGACGGGTTCCTTCAACCCTTCTCCACGTTGCGTCATCTGGAACTGCATGATTTCAGGCTGGGTCAGGGCCCGCTGACAGCCCTGCGCATGCCTTCGCTGGAACGACTGATCATTGAGAACTGCGGATTGACGCTGACTCCGCAAACCCGGGCAACCCTGTCATCCCTTGGCAACCTGCAGTACCTGAACCTGAGCCGAAACCCGCTGGGGACACCTCCCACCCTCGAAACATTGCCGGCCCTGGTTCAACTGCGCCTGGCCGACACCGGCATATCGAGCCTGCCGGATGGCCTGTTCGAACATCAACGACTGGTCTTCGCCACCTTCGAACGCAACCTGATCCGCGAACTGCCCGACCTCCTCTTCGAT
The DNA here is from genome assembly GCF_012974785.1 of Pseudomonas fluorescens. Taxonomy (GTDB): domain Bacteria; phylum Pseudomonadota; class Gammaproteobacteria; order Pseudomonadales; family Pseudomonadaceae; genus Aquipseudomonas; species Aquipseudomonas fluorescens_BT. The sequence goes on from NZ_CP027561.1 coordinate 4,727,706, forward strand.
ATCTCCGCCCGCCCGCCCAGACAACTCAACCTTGCCGGCAACCCGCTGTCGCCCGCCATGCGTGAACGCATCAAGGTCTGTTATCGGCAGTTCAGGCAGAGTTTCGGCGTTTCAATGCCATGGGAAGAAATCCAGCGGATCCGCGCTCTGTTCCCGTCCCTGGACGACGAAGGTGCCAATCGAGTGTTGTACCTGCTGCCGGGAACGCTTGATGACGGCCGGTTACAGATCCATCGCTGGGAAGCCGAATTGCGGCAACTGGAAGATGACCTTGAAAGCTGGGTGACCGCGATTCCTGAACGCTATCCGGCCACCGACCTGGCGCTGACCGACAACGATCGCTCCGACGAACGCTCCAGCCGCATGATGTTTCGACTGGAGATCGAATCATTCTGGCGCGACCGGTCCCCGGAGAGCCCCGAAAAAAGGACCACGGTGCTCAACCTGAATCCGGCTTTCATCGGTGATCTGCCGACCTTGAGTGCAGACTTTGCTCACGTCACGGTACTCGCGATCACCGGCAATCCCCAACTGCGTGCCGGCACCGGTTTCCTGCGAGGGTTCACCGGCCTCGATTCGCTTGAGCTGCGCGACCTGGCATTGGCAGAGGTTCCGCCGGCACTGACCGGGATGCCGGACCTCCAGCAACTGGTTCTGAGCAACTGCGCGATCGTACTGGATGACAGGGGCAGCGCCACACTGTACTCGCTGAGGCACCTGGTCAGGCTCGACCTTTACAACAATCCGTTGGGCCGGCTGCCGGATATCCGCAACTGGCCGGCACTGGAATTCCTCGATCTTTCGAACACCGGGATTACCGGGCTGCCACCGGGCTTGCTCGATCCGCCCTGGCTGGAGACGGCATTGCTGAGCGGCAATCGCCTTACCGAACTGCCCGCGGAGATCTTCGACCTGCCTGCCTCCGCCAGCAACGGCTATGACTTGGGCGACAATCCGCTGAACGCGGCCACCCGCGAGCGCATCAAGGACTACTTCCGTCGGACCGGAGAAGACCTTGGCGTACTGGCCGAGCCGTCAGACATCGCACGGACCCGGACACTCTACCCAACCCTGAACGATAAACAGGCCAGCGATTTCATTTATCACCTCGAAGGCACGCTGGTCGACGGTCGAGTTGAACTGACGCGCCGGGAAGCCGAACTGGACAGACTGCTGGGCGACCTTACAGCCTGGGAGTCCGATATACCGGTTGATCCCTTGACCGGGCTGCCGCTCAGCCCGCGCGAGCGCCTGGCGGAAGAACAGATCCGGTCGGCACTTCGCGAAGCACTGCTGAGGTGCTGGCGCAAAACGCCGGTGGAAGGGGCAAGCACGGCTGGCCACCATTTCACTTCCCGGTTGTCGGTCATGGGTCAATTGCCCACGCTGAGCGTAAGCTTCAGCCATGTGTCGGACCTGTACCTGACCAGCATCAGCGATCACTGGCCGCGAATCGGCCGGTTTCTCGAGGCATTTCCCAGTCTGGAAAGCATCGATATTCGAGGCTACGACCTGGCTGGCATCCCTCAAGCCATCTTCCACATGAGGCGACTCAACACGTTGAGCCTGCCCTCCTGCAGAATCACGCTGTCGCCGAGCGACGTGGCCGGGCTGAACACGCTGGACGGTCTTGATCTGCTGCATCTGCACGACAACCCCCTCGGTCTGACACCTGACCTCAGCAACCTGCAGGGGCTGACCGATCTGGACCTGAGCACCACCGGCATCAGGGAAATCCCCCACGGCGTACTGGAGAATTTCAACTGGATGGAAGTGGATCTGTCGGGCAATGAAATCACTGAAATGCCCGACGAGCTCATGGAGGTGCCTGCGCATGTCGGCGATCGCTACGACTTGCGCGGCAATCCATTCTCCGCCCGGGCCATGCAGCGAATCCGGGCCTACTACCAGCAAACGGGAATGACACTGAACGTCGACGGCGTAATGGTACATCCGCCGGTGCGAACGCGCGCCGGGGTCGAAATCGAAGATTGACGAACGCCTGAAACAACAGCGCCATGGACGTTGCCTCCATGGCGCTGCTGCAGATCAATCAACCGCGCTCTGGCGGCACTGACGATAATTCGAACGGGCTGCTGCTGCGCCGCTGGTTGCGGTCCTCCCGCGGCGTGGCGCCGAAGAAGTTGCGGTAGGCGCTGGAGAAATGCGGCCCCGAAGAGAAACCGCACGACAGGCCGATCTGGATGATCGACTTGCTGGTTTGCATCAACATCTGCCGGGCCTTGTTCAGGCGCAGCTCCAGGTAATACTGGCTCGGCACGCGGTTGAGGTACTGCTTGAAGATCCGCTCCAGTTGGCGACGGGACACGCACACATGCTGGGCGATCTCGTCGGTGGTCAGCGGCTCTTCGATGTTGGCTTCCATCAGCAGCACCGCCTGGGTGAGCTTTGGATGGCTGGAGCCGAGACGGTTCTGCAATGGAATGCGCTGACGCTCGCCACCTTCACGGATGCGTTCGACCACCAGTTCTTCGGAAACCGCACCGGCCAGTTCCGCACCGTGATCGCGGGCCAGGACGGCCAGCAGCAAATCGAGTACCGACATGCCGCCGCACGCGGTCAGGCGATCGCGATCCCAGTCGAACAGATGGCTGGTGGCGATGACTTTCGGAAAACGCTCGGCGAAATCGTCCTGCCAGCGCCAGTGCACCGCCGCGCGGTAGCCGTCGAGCAGGCCGAGTTGCGCCAGCGGGTACACACCGGCCGACAGACCGCCAATCACACAACCGGCACGCACCAGTTGTTTCAGCGCGCTGCTGAGCGCCGGCGCCAACGTCGTCGGTGGCTCATCGGCGAGCAGGAACAGTTTCTGGAAATTTTCGAGTTTGCCGGCCCAGGGTTCGCCGGGCAGTTGCCATTCACCGTCGGTCGGTGCTTCGGCCTGCAGGAACGACAGCTCGTAAACCACGTCCGGATGCACACGCTGGGCAACACGCAAGGCCTCCTCTGCCAGCGCCAAAGTCAGAGCTTTAGTGCTGGGCCAAATCAGGAAACCAATTCGATGGGCAGTCATGGCGGGCGATCCGAAACGTAAACAGAGGGAAAAACCGAAATCGGCTGCAACCAAATTAGACCATCTGGCGCGCTGCGCAGCATGACCTAATCTGGTGCATAACGGGAGCGATTACTTGAGGCTGCCCGAGAGGAATTGTTGCAAACGTTCCGATTGCGGATTGACCAGCACTTCACGCGGGTTGCCGCTTTCTTCGACGACGCCTTTGTGCAGGAACACCAACTGGTTCGACACTTCACGGGCGAAGCCCATTTCGTGGGTCACCACCACCATGGTCCGGCCTTCCTGAGCGAGGGCCTGCATGACTTTCAGCACGTCACCGACCAGTTCCGGGTCGAGGGCAGAAGTCGGTTCGTCGAACAGCATCACTTCCGGTTCCATCGCCAGCGCGCGGGCGATCGCCACACGCTGTTGCTCGCCACCGGACATGTGCCCCGGGAACGCGTCTTTACGATGGGCCACGCCAACCTTGTTCAAGTAGTGCTCGGCTTTCTCGCGGGCTTCGGCCTTGGACACGCCCAGCACGTGAACCGGCGCTTCCATGATGTTTTCCAGCGCGGTCATGTGCGACCACAGGTTGAAGTGCTGGAACACCATCGACAGGCGCGAACGCATGCGTTGCAGCTGTTTCGGATCAGCCGCTTTCAGCGCGCCGTCCTTGTTCGCCACCAGTTTCAGCTCTTCGTTGTTGAGCAGGATCTTGCCCGCGTGCGGCTGCTCAAGCAGGTTGATGCAGCGCAGGAAAGTACTTTTGCCGGAGCCACTGGAGCCGATGATGCTGATCACATCGCCGGCGGCCGCTTTCAGGGAAACGCCCTTGAGCACTTCGTGACTGCCATAGCGTTTATGCAGGTCTTGGACTTCAAGTTTGTACATGCGGTCGGTTCTCACAAAAACAGTCAGTCGTTGAGCAAAGGGCCGTCGCGCAGCGCATCGCGCCCCGCCACTTTGGCCAGCCAGAAACCGGGTTGGGCGTAACGCAGCCGCTCAATGGCAAACAGCACCCCGGACGTACCAGCACACACCGTGCTGACCCGATCCGACAGCGGATCGATCACTTCGAAAATCTTGTCACCGGCTTCAACCCACTCGCCGGGCTTGCGCAGAAAACTCACCACACCGGGATGCGGCGGCAGGAGCAATTCAGTGCCCTCGAACGGCATGCCTTCACACGGTTCGCGCCCTGCGTTCGGCCACTCCCCACGGATCAGGCCCTGCTCGGCGAGGAACGCCAGAATGCCTTCGGCCCAGGCTTCGGCCTGTGCCGGCGTGGTGTCAGCCTGACCGCCGAGTTCAACGGTCGTCGCCAGGCACGCCAGAGGAATCTGCGCGTCCGGAAACAGGCGCGACAGACGCAGCCACGGCAACGAACAGGCTTCATCGAACGAGCTGCCGCCGGAGTCTTCCGCCAGCAGGCCGACCTTCACGTCCAGGTGTGCAGCGAGCGAACGCCACTGCGGCCAGTGTTGCGGCAAGGCGTACATGTGCAGTGCGGCTTCGCAGTCACAATGCAGATCCAGCACCACATCGGCGGTGGCGGCATGCTGCAGCAGGATGCGCTGCATGCCTTGCAACTGGCTGCCGGCCTCGGGCAATGCCGCCAGATGATCAGCCATCGCCTGACGGATCAGACGGATGTTGGCGTGCGGATCATCACCGAGTTGTCCTTCCAGCGCAGTGGCCACGGGGCCGCTGAGCTCGACGAAATCACGGTTGAAATTCTTGCCGCTGCCAGCCTCGAAACGCCCCTGATGGTTGCCTTGCAGCAACTGGCCAAGGCCCAGCGGGTTGGCCACCGGCACAAGCTCGATGACGCCGTTGAGCAAGCCCTTGGCTTCGAGTTCGCCGAGGCGTTTTTTCAGTTCCCAGGCGGTGCGCATGCCGGGCAGTTCGTCAGCGTGGAGGCTGGCCTGGATGTAGGCCTTGCGCTCGCCGCTGCCGAAGCGAAACACCGAAATCCGGCGCTCGCTGCCCAGGTGGCTCCACGGCAGAATGTGGTCGATGCGTTCCATATCAGTGCTTCCTCGGGGCCAGGTAGCTCAGCCAGCGACGTTCGGCCAGCTTGAACAGGCGCACCAGAATGAAGGTCAGGCACAGGTAGAACACGCCGGCGGTAATGTACGCCTCGAACGGCAGATAGAACTGCGCGTTGACGGTACGGGCCGCGCCGGTGATGTCGATCAGGGTCACGATGGACGCCAGACTGGTGGTCTGCAGCATCATGATCACTTCGTTGCTGTACTGCGGCAGCGCCCGACGCAGGGCCGATGGCAGCAGGATGCGCTTGTACATCTTGACCCGCGACATGCCCATGGCCTTGGCCGCTTCGATCTCGCCGTTCGGCGTGGCCTTGAGGCTGCCGGCGATGATTTCGGCGGTGTAGGCGCTGGTGTTGATCGCGAACGCCAGGCACGCACAGAACGTCGCGCTGGACAGCCACGGCCAGAGGAAGCTTTCACGCACCGCTTCGAACTGGGCCAGACCGTAGTAGATCAGGAACAGCTGAACCAGCATCGGCGTGCCGCGGATCACGTAGGTGTAAAGCCACGCCGCACCGTTGACCACGGCGTTCTTGGACACACGCATCAGCCCCAGCGGCAGGGCCGCGAGCAGACCGAAGAACAACGACAGCGCGAGCAACTTGAGGGTGGTGACCAGACCGCCGAAGTACAGCGGCAGGGCCTCCCAAATGACGTTGTAGTCGAAGATCATAGATCAGCCGCCCTTACGCCTACCGAGTAGCGCTTCTCAAGGTGACGCAGCGCCAGCAACGAAACACTGGTGATCACCAGGTACATCGCCGCCACTGCGAGGAAGAAGGTGAAAGGCTCGCGGGTGGCGTCGGCCGCCTGCTTGGCCTTGAACATCATGTCTTGCAGACCGACCACGGAAATCAGCGCGGTGGCCTTGGTCAACACCAGCCAGTTGTTGGTGAATCCCGGAATCGCCAGACGAATCATCTGCGGCACCAGCACCCGGAAGAACACCTGGAAGCTGCTCATGCCGTATGCCATGCCGGCTTCGGCCTGACCTTTGGGGATTGCCATGAACGCGCCGCGGAAGGTTTCCGACAGGTACGCACCGAAGATGAAACCGAGGGTACCGATACCGGCGGCCAGCGGATTCAGGTCGATATAGTCGTCATAGCCGAGCATCGGTGCGACGCGATTGAGCAGGTCCTGGCCGCCGTAGAAGATCAGCAGGATCAGCACCAGGTCGGGAATCCCGCGGATCACCGTGGAATACAGATCGCCCAGCCACGCCAGCCAGCGCACCGGCGACAGGCGCAATGCGACACCGATCAGCCCGAGAACGATGGCCAGGGCCATGGACGACAAGGCGAGCTGAAGCGTCAGCCAAGCGCCATCGAGGATGACAGCCCCGTAGCCTTTCAACATGATTCAGGTCCTCGAAAGTTGGGATGAAAAAATGGCGCAAACCGCAGAGATCCTGTTGCTTGCGCCATTTCGGACGGGTCGAGCGACGTCTTTACTTGCCGTAAATGTCGAAGTCGAAGTACTTGTCCTGGATTGCCTTGTACTTGCCGTTCTCGCGGATGGCCGCGATGGCGGTGTTGATCTTGTCTTTCAGGGCGTCGCCCTTGCGTACCGCGATGCCTACGCCGTCGCCGAAGTATTTGACGTCGGTGAACGCCGGGCCGACGAACGCGAAGCCTTTGCCGGCGTCGGTTTTCAGGAAGCCGTCATTCAACAGCGTAGCGTCCGCCACGGTGCCGTCGAGGCGGCCGGCGGCCACGTCGAGGTAGATTTCGTTCTGCGAACCGTACGGCTTGATCTCGGCACCCAGCGGGGCCAGGACTTCGCGGGCGAAACGCTCGTGGATCGAACCACGCTGCACGCCGATGTTCTTGCCCTTGAGCTCAGTCAGACCTTCGCTGACCTGAGTGCCTTCTTTCATGACCAGGCGGGCCGGGGTGTTGTAGTACTTGTTGGTGAAGTCCACGGACTTCTTGCGATCTTCAGTGATCGACATGGACGACAGGATCGCGTCGATCTTGCGCACTTTGAGTGCCGGGATCAGACCGTCGAACTCTTGCTCGACCCACTGGCACTTGACCTTCATTTCTTCGCACAGCGCGTTGCCGATGTCGTAGTCGAAACCGACGATGCTGCCGTCCGGCGCTTTGGAGGCGAATGGAGGGTAAGCCGCTTCGATACCGATTTTCAGAGGCTTTTCATCGGCGAATGTCGGCAGGGACAGCACGGACAGTGCCAGGGCGCCAAGCAGCACAAGTTTCTTCATCTTGGGACTCCATCGGTAAAGGGCAAAAACGGCAGAGTGAGCGACAGCCCAATATGCGAATGGGTGGAACGAAAGCGGTTGCTGCGTGCGTGGGATATTTCCGAACAAACCCTAAAGGCTTCAACGCGAGCCACGACGAGCGAGTGATCGGCATTCTAACGACAGGCCCGAAGCCGATATTTCTTCAATGCGACAACTAATTACAGATGCACCGAGAAACCCGCTTGAGCACATTGACAGCTCCGCAATTTCATGCAAGAGCGAAAGACAGTGAACCGATCTATGCTGCAAATTGCGGGCCTATTATTCGCAAACCCTTCTAATCCGGCAAGCGCGGGGTGATGTCTTATTTTTCACCGGGGGTTTTGAGGCCCTTAAACAGGGCAATGCGTTTCCGGATGCCCCGTTGCGGAGCGGGCGGTTACACATTCGGTTACGTGAAGCTCCCTGGGTAACAACGGGAAATGTCTTACGCCTGAAATCGATAATTATTGGTTGGATGGTTTTGAGTTCCGACAGCGGACAACACCGGTGCCGTACAAATTGCCTTCGCGAGCAGGCTCGCTCCCACATTGAAATGCAACCCCCTGTGGGAGCGAGCCTGCTCGCGAAGAGGTCAGCAAGCCCACTACAAACCCTGCAGGCATAAAAAAGCCCTGCCCGGCATTACCGGGCAGGGCCTTCTATGGCTCTAACGCTTACGCGACGTTCATGGTCTTGTGCGTATCGATCAGGTGCTGCACCACACTCGGATCGGCCAGGGTGGAGATGTCGCCCAACCCTTCATATTCGGCGGTAGCGATCTTGCGCAGGATGCGGCGCATGATCTTGCCCGAACGGGTCTTCGGCAGCCCCGGCGCCCACTGGATCACGTCCGGTGAAGCAATCGGGCCGATCTCCTTGCGCACCCAGTTTTTCAGTTCCAGACGCAGTTGCTCGCTCGGCTCTTCGCCATTTTTCAGGGTGACGTAGACATAAATGCCCTGCCCCTTGATGTCGTGCGGCACACCGACCACCGCCGCTTCGGCGACTTTCGGGTGAGCGACCATCGCGCTTTCGATCTCGGCGGTCCCCATGCGGTGGCCGGAGACGTTGAGCACGTCGTCCACACGACCGGTGATCCAGTAGTAACCGTCGGCGTCGCGACGGGCGCCGTCACCGGTGAAGTACATGCCACGGAAGGTCTTGAAGTAGGTGTCGACGAAACGGTCGTGGTCGCCGTACAGAGTACGGGCCTGACCTGGCCACGAATCGAGAATCACCAGATTGCCTTCAGCCTCGCCCTCGATGATGTTGCCGAGGTTGTCCACCAGCGCCGGCACCACACCGAAGAACGGACGTGCAGCCGAACCTGGCTTCAGCGCATGGGCGCCTGGCAGCGGGCTCATCATGTTGCCGCCGGTTTCGGTCTGCCACCAGGTGTCGACGATCGGGCAACGGGACTTGCCGACGTTCTTGTAGTACCAGTCCCAGGCTTCCGGGTTGATCGGCTCGCCCACCGAACCGAGCAGACGCAGGCTGCTGCCGTCCGCGCCTTCAACAGCGGCGGTGCCGGAGGCCATCATCGCGCGGATCGCGGTCGGCGCGGTGTAAAGGATGTTGACCTTGTGCTTGTCGACGATCTTCGCCACCCGGGTGATGTCCGGGTAGTTCGGCACGCCTTCGAACAGCAGCGTGGTCGCGCCGTTGGCCAGCGGGCCGTAGACGATGTAGGAGTGACCGGTGACCCAGCCCACGTCAGCGGTGCACCAGTAGATTTCGCCCGGACGGTAGTCGAACACGCGCTCGTGAGTCATCGCCGCGTACAACAGGTAACCGCCGGTGGTGTGCTGCACGCCCTTCGGCTTGCCGGTGGAGCCGGAGGTATAAAGGATGAACAGCGCTTCTTCGGCGCCCATCTCTTTCGGCGCACAGACGGTGCCCGCCACTTTCATCAGGTCCTCGTACCAGATGTCGCGATGCTGGTTCCACTTGATGTCGCCGCCGGTGCGCTTGCACACGATGACTTTCTGGATGCTGCTGGTTTCCGGGTTGGTCAGCGCGTCATCGACGTTGGCCTTGAGGGAAATCTTCTTGCCGGCACGAATGCCTTCGTCAGCGGTGATCACCACTTTCGAGCGGCAGTCGATGATGCGACCGGCCAGGGCCTCCGGCGAGAAACCGCCGAACACCACCGAGTGAATCGCGCCGATCCGGGTGCAGGCCAGCATGGCGACCACGGCTTCGGGGATCATCGGCATATAAATGGTCACCACGTCGCCGCGGTGCACATCCTGACCACGCAGGGCGTTGGCGAATTTGCACACTTGTTCGTGCAGTTCGCGGTAGGTGATGTTGCGGCTTTCGGAAGGATCGTCGCCTTCCCAGATGATGGCGACCTGATCGCCGCGCTCGGCCAGATGACGGTCGAGGCAGTTGTAGGAAACGTTCAGGGTGCCGTCGGCAAACCACTTGATGTCGACGTGGTGATCGTCGAACGACGTCTGTTTCACCGTGGTGAAAGGCTTGATCCAGTCGAGGCGCTTGGCTTGTTCGCGCCAGAAGCCGTCAGGGTTGACGACCGACTGTTGGTACATGGCTTTGTAGGTCGCCTCGTCGGTCAGCGTATTGGCCAGAACCTCGGGACGAACGGGATACAGGGAAGCCGCACTCATCTTTCCTACCTCGGTGTAATAGTTGTTTTTGTATGACCCTGTTGTAGCCGGGGCGCCCGTATAGAACCATTCGACGATGGTAGTAACAAGCCCCTACAAAACATCCAGAAATGACCCAAGCGCCTCTGAAGCAAAGCACGCAACCCTTGCTGGAGCTGGCTTGCCAGCGATTCAGACGACTCGGTTTCCCGGGAAAACCGCAGCGCTGATAACACGATATCCAGCGATTGTTACCAAATCTGCCAAAGGTGTTTATCAAAACCACATCTGTTTACACCCACCCCGCCTCCCTAAAATCTGCCTCGCCGACAAGGCAAAGTGATTAACAACGTTACAGCCCCCACGAAGGCCGTTAATCCAGCTCCGAAGTAACAAAGCAAAACGATGAAGCTCCACACGCAACCCCAAAAAGGTTGCGTGACCCCACTCGACCTCAAGAAGGTAAATTTCAGATGAAAGCTTTATTGGTTCTGGCCCTCAGCAGTCTGTGCGCAACCGCCATGGCAGACGAGGTTCCGACTGATGTCGCACAGCAACAACCGGCTATCGAGGAATACACTTACTCCACTCACCTGGACATCGCCAAAGTTGTATCGATGAGCGAAGTTCCAAATGTCTGCGAAGTTGTTCCGGCGAAAATGGAGTACGACGACTCCAAAGGTCAGCGTCACATCCTGCGTTACAGCGTGATGGGTAACGGCTGCACCAATTGATGCGTTGAGACTGCACCGAATCGGATCACTCCGCGCAACATCGAGGGTCGATTCCAGCCCGACTTCGGTCGGGCTCAGTTGTGTTTGAAGCGACGTAAAAGGGTTGCAAAACACAAGATATAGTGAAAAACGCGGTTTTTTGCTCGTTTTTTGAGCAATCAATCACACGCCAAAAAATTAATGAAAAAAAATTCTCCGGGGCCAATCCCGGCGAAAGCCCTGTAAACCCTCGCTCCGATCGAAATCACCCCAGCGCTCGACCGCCCTGCGCTGTTTCGCCCTCCCCCACGCCCGTGTTTTTTTCCCTATAATGCCGCCCAATCGGGTCAGCAATATTCCCTTACAGGGATCAAAGCCATTCTGAAGCCCCGCAGCAGCGACAACGCTGACCTGCGCCCGTCAGAGGCTCTCGGAAACCCGAAAAAATTTTCTGTTTATTGCCTGCGTAGCACCGCTGCAAAAAACGACATCCAACGCGGCCTGTACGGCCGTGTGAAAAACCAACAATCAGTTTTCACACGGGCACAGGCCCTCACGCAGGAGACGACACGTCATGCTGAGCTGGGACGAATTCGACAAAGAAGACAGTGAAGTAGCAGCAGTGAAAGGCGCCAACGCCGGCCACGCTAGCGAAGCCAACATGGACCGCCTCGACAGCGCCGGCGGTGCCGCCGCCCTCGAAGCCCGCGCCGTGACCGCCGAAGACTCGGCCGCCGTGGCCCGCGCCAAGGCTGCACTGGATTCCCTCGACGTCGCCGAAGGCCTCGCCGAACTCGAAGGCTCCGCCGCCCGTGTCGCCGTTGACGAAAAGCGCATGATCAACTGCCGCGCCGACCTCAACCAGCTCGTGCCATTCAAGTACGACTGGGCCTGGCAGAAATACCTGGACGGCTGCGCAAACCACTGGATGCCGCAAGAAGTCAACATGACCGCCGACATCGCCCTCTGGAAAAACCCGGAAGGCCTGACCGACGACGAGCGCCGCATCGTGATGCGCAACCTCGGCTTCTTCTCCACCGCCGACTCCCTGGTTGCCAACAACCTGGCCCTGGCCGTGTACCGCCTGATCACCAACCCGGAATGCCGCCAGTACATCCTGCGCCAGGCGTTCGAAGAGGCGATCCACACCCACGCCTACCAGTACTGCATCGAATCGCTGGGCATGGATGAAGGCGAGATCTTCAACATGTACCACGAGATCCCGTCGGTCGCGAAAAAAGCCGCCTGGGGCCTGAAATACACCCGCGCCATCTCCGACCCGGAATTCAACACCGGCACCGTAGAGACCGACAAAGAACTGCTGCGCAACCTGATCGCCTACTACTGCGTTCTGGAAGGCATCTTCTTCTACTGCGGCTTCACCCAGATCCTCTCCATGGGCCGCCGCAACAAAATGACCGGCGTCGCCGAGCAGTTCCAGTACATCCTGCGCGACGAATCCATGCACCTGAACTTCGGCATCGACGTGATCAACCAGATCAAAATCGAAAACCCACACCTGTGGGATGCCGAAATGAAGGAAGAAGCCTCGCAGATGATCCTGCAGGGCACCCAACTGGAAATCGAATACGCCCGCGACACCATGCCTCGCGGTGTGCTGGGTATGAATGCTGCGATGATGGAGGACTACCTGAAGTTCATCGCTAACCGTCGCTTGTCGCAGATCGGTTTGAAGGAAGAGTACCCAGGAACGACTAACCCGTTCCCTTGGATGAGCGAGATCATGGACTTGAAGAAAGAGAAGAATTTCTTTGAGACTCGTGTGATCGAATACCAAACTGGTGGTGCGTTGAGCTGGGACTAATCGTCTCGCGAGACAAGATTTGACGATTGCTGCTTGAGTCGTCGAATTGAGAAAGCAAAAAGCCCCGATTTGATCGGGGCTTTTTTATGGGCGGCTGGTAGCCCTTTTCCATCCCTACGTTGCAGCGCTCAATCTCCTACAGCACTTACAGCCGCTTCGCATTGAAGCCAACTGCAAGCACCTCTAAGCTCAATTGCAGGTGCCTAAGAAACACCCAACGTAGAAAGCTAGATCAGTCACACAGACGCATATGCCGTCGGTGGAGCTGTATCGCTCGTTGGGATTTCTTAAGTCCACTCTACGTTGGGGTCAGGCCCTCCAAAAATCTAAACGTAGAGGTAATGGATATGCCCGATCCTTTTTCTGTAACTGTCTTCTCGCGTCACAACCTCGCTCTACATGCCCTCCTGCTCGAAAACCAAACGTGGTTCTGTGCTCGCGATGTCGGCCGTTTGATGGGTGTCCATCTGTGCGAACGCATGGTCAATAAACTAGACAAGGATCAACGTCGCGTTTTGTGGATTGAGTACTTTCGGCAACCCGAAAAGCAGTTGATGCTCAGTGAATCCGGTGTGTATGCGCTGCTGGTGTATCACTACGTTCCTGGAAACCGTTTGTTGCGTGAGTGGCTAACTCTGCAGGTGGTGCCGGCCTTGCGCGATGCAGAGCACTCAGGACATTCAGAACGACCGATGTTGAGTTTGTTGGATTGGCCGGAGATGTCGTTGAGCCTGCTGCATTGGCAGGATGAAGGCTGGATCCGGCTGCGGGATATGCCTTATCTGCTGAATGATCAGATGCAACGGCGGAGACCGGGGAAGCCTTGGTGGCGAAAGGTTGCGCAGGTGTTTCAGGCTTCAAAGCATTCGATGGGCTAGTGATGGTGGTCGTAGGACCTTGCAAGATCCGTCGATATTTTCTGTAGGAATTTTCGTAGACAGCTTTGGTGGCCACTCAGTATCGTCCGAGGGTTTTCAACCCTCGGCGACTGTATGGACACTTCGAAAGAAAAAACTGGCTGGAGTGATGAGGAGCTAGAAGCTTCTGTAGACGCTTATCTAAAAATGCTGGTTCTTGAACAACAAAATCAGCCATTCAATAAAGCGGACGAGAATCGACTCTTGCGAAAAGGCCCGCTGAGCAAACGCAGCGCCTCTTCAGTCGAGTACCGCATGCAGAACATCTCTGCTGTGATGGATTTATTGGGGCTGCCGAGAATTACAGGCTATGTTTCGGCGAAAAATCTCGGCTCCGGTGTCATTACGCGTATCAAAGAGATCCTGGCTAAAAAAGACATGGAAGCGATACGAAACGGCTCACGAAGAGGCACTCAGCTGACTCGACTCCGGCTGATCGAACCTTCCGCACCTGAATTGAATGATGCGCCCCCGGGTGTACTCAACCCGAAGCAGACTAGCGCGACGGTAGTTAGGCTTTCGCGCAAATTAAATGTGAAAAAATGGGTTCTGAAACGTTCTCAAGGCATTTGCGAAGGGTGTGGCCAAAAAGCGCCATTCCAAGATGCTGATGGCAAACCTTTTCTTGAAGTTCATCATCTGAAACATCTCGTTAACGGGGGGACAGACCGTACGAGCAACGCAGTAGCCCTGTGCCCAAACTGCCATCGACGTTGCCATTACTCGAGCGACAAAGAAGAGTTCACTGCTAAGTTTTATAGGAGCGTCGAGGGGTTAGAGGCTGAATAGCTAGAAGGTATTTGGCAGTCAGCCAGTTAGAACGCATTAACCCAGTTGTCCGTTTTGGGGCAGCTTTACAACCCATCGGGGATAATTTCCCTCCCCCACTCAAGGACCCGAGCCCCACCATGAAATTCGACCTCGCCTACTGCCTCAGCCTCGACGACAAGTTGTCGATCTATGACGTTCGCGATCTCAATTTCGATGAGACGGTGGCGTTTGATTCCGCGAAGGAACACTTCCAGTGCCCCAACGACGCCTGTCGTGCGGCGTTCGATGCTTCGAACGAGTTGGGCACGTTCAACGCCAAGAACGTGAATTACGTGCGCACGCCGCACTTCAAGAATCTGCCCGGTACGCAGCATGTGGCGGGTTGTCCGTATGTGAGTTTGAAGACGTCGGCGTCGGGGGTTGAGGCGGCGGATGGGGAATTGGATGACGGGCGTGAGGAGCATTTCCCGTCGGAGTTGTTGCTGACGCGCCGTGAGTACGTGCGCAAGCCTGCCGCGCCTGCGGGGGGGGCGGATGTGTTGCGGGATGATCCGGTGCGGGTGGCGGCTACCCCCTCAAAAGAATCGCCGAGTCGTGAGACGGCGCCGGACAAGACCAGTGTGTTCGCTCACCCCGTGGAGTGTTTTGTGTCGAACTTCGCGGACAAGGATTTGCTCAAGCGCATGCCGTTGAAGATTGGCGAGCATACGGCGCCGTACAGTTCGTTCTTCAAGAAGATCGAGTACTTGATGGACAACAAGGGGCTGATTTACTGGGGCCGGATCAAGAAGATCGAGGACTTCCACAGCGCCAGTTTCCGGATCGATTTCGAGGACAAGGTCTGGTTCAAGAAGCCGGATGACAGCAAGAAGAAGCCTTATCCGGTCAGTGTCTATCTCAACAAAAAGCTGATCGACAACTACCGCAAGCGCAAGGCGTTTCTGGAAGAGATCAAGCACGCCATCGACAGCGACAAGGAGTTGTTCTGCTTCTTCTATGGCGTGACGCCGGAGTTGAAGCAGGTGCCGGGCAAGAAGAACCCCGAAAAGCCTTTCGAGGTCTTCAATGCCAATATCGAGAACCTGGATCACTTCATCATTCGTGAAGCGCCGGGTCTGGCGTGATGGTCAGCCCTGGGGCAGTTGCAGTTTGACTGCGCCGGGGTGTTGGTTGACGACTGAGTACGGCAGCACCGACCACTCGGGGTTATCGCAATTGCGCTGGTAACGGGCGAAGTAGGCGCCCAGGTAAATACCCTTCGGCGTGAAGTGCCAATTGGAATAACCCCAGACGCTCTCATCGGTGTAATCGCAACTGCCGTCGTCTTCAGCCGGTTTCTTCATTTCATCCGGGTACAACGTGGTGAACTGTTTGACCAGCCACGGCGCCATGATTTTTTGTTGATCGTATTCGCTGGCTGCGTTATCGGGTTTACCAATCCACATAACGTCTTTGAGTTTCAACAACTCGCCCGTGTGAACATTCAAGTTAATCGGCGAACTGCCGAAGTCCGGGTGGGCGCCACCGCAACTGTAGCCGGTTGAGATGTCCAGGCTGACCACGTCGGGCGAGAGAAACTCTGGGGCAGCGCCTTGTTCGAACTCCGCGTATTCACCGCCATCCATCATGCAGCGGTGATAGTCGATGACTTCCGTCCAGAGCCGTCCGAGCAGGTGGTTGTTGATGCGCTGCTGCTCTTCTTTTGTGTAGCCGGACTCGACACTGAACAGCGAAAGCTTCGACTCAGGCTCCACCCACCATTGCAGGTCGTAGCCCATGAAGTTGTCTTTCTTCCCCGGTTTGAGCTTGAGCCCCTGCAGGCGCAAATACTCGTAGGGATCATCTTTCGGCAACGTGGCAATGAAGGGCAACGTCGTTGCAGTCGGAGTTGGAAGTTTGGCCTCGACCAGTTGCACCGGCAGCTTTTTGCCCTTCGGGTTTTGCCATTCGCCCTGCCAACCATTGACGGTGGATTTAAGTTTCAGGGTCGACAGCGGCTTGTCATCGCCGTAGCGATTGTTGCCCTCGACCAGCGTCAGCGTGCTGTCCTGCAACGCGCCACTGAGGGGCAGATCGCGATGGTATTTCTCGTAGAAGTAACGACCGGTCACTTCATCCGGCTGCTGGGTATTGAGCTCGACCACAATCGGCGTCTTGCCCAGCGTGCCGGTGAACACACGTCTGCCGTCGTCAGCCTGAGCGGTGGAAAGCAGTGAAAACAGCACGGCGGCGTATGGCGCCAGGCGCAACAGTCCCTTGAGCATGGATCGATCCCTGAGTGAGTAAGGCTGCGGAGTATGAAGAGGATGCGCGCAGGAATCGAGGTGCTACTTCAGTGTCATGCCCAACATCACGACGATGAGTAGCGCGATATACACCCAAGCATGCACCCGATCCGGTATCCGCCCGATCCACGGCGTGGCCAGTCGAATCCCCAGCATCGAGCCCAGCGTCAGCCCCGCAAATGCCAGCAGATCCACATACCCGATAAACCATGGCCCGAGTTCTGTCTCGCTGAACCCCGCCAACATCATGTACGTCAGCGTCCCCGCCAGCGCCACGGGCACGCTCAGCGGATTGGCCATGGACGTCGCCTGCGACATGCTCAACCCGCAACGCCGCAACAACGGCACGGTCATGACGCTTCCTCCTACGCCGAGAAAGGTTGCGATGGCGCCAATGCCTACACCGCCGCCAGATGTTTCCACCGTTCCCAGTCGACGTGGGACGGCGCCTTGGGATTGTGTAAGAAATCCGCGTCGCAGCAGGCAGTCGATAATCGTCACGCCAAGGTAGGCGATGAAGGCATAGCGAATGACTTCGCCGCTTACCCACACTGCGGCGATTGCGCCGACGATAGCGCCCAATCCGATGAACCCGCCCAAGGGCCACAGGTAATCACGGATGAGGTTGCCGGCGCGGCGGTGTTTGTCGGTGGCGACCAGGGCGTTGACGATCATCACGCAGGTCGAGGTGGCGACGGCGATGTGCATGGCGGATTGGCTGATCGGGTCGTCGGCGCCGTGGCTCGCGGTAAGCATGCGGTACAGCAGCGGCACGACGACGAAGCCGCCGCCGAAGCCGAAGAGCACAGCGGTGACGCCGGTCAGGCAGCCGAAGAGTGTCAGCAGGAGGTAGAGCATGTTGCGTCGTCCGTTGTTGGGGAGCGGTCGACGATAGAGCGGCGGTGCTTGGCCCGCCTCAGCAAGTCAGCCAATAATGTTCGCGTTTACGCCAATCGCCGGGGGCCGCTCGATGCGCAATGTTTCGATCAATCTGCTGGATGACACGCCGCGCCCGGTGGTGGCGATCGGTACGGATTATTCCCACGGCTATCTGTTGCCACGTCATACGCATCGGCGGGCGCAATTGTTGTACGGCGCGACTGGGGTGATGCAGGTCAGCACGCATGACGGCAACTGGGTGGTGCCGCCGCAACGGGCGGTGTGGATTCCGCCGGGTGTGGCGCATGAGGTGTTGATGCTGGGGGTCAGCACGCGCAGTTTGTATATCGAGCCGGGGGCGGTGGATCTGGGTGAGCGCTGTCAGGTGATCAGTGTGTCGCCGTTGATGCGGCATTTGCTGATGGAAGCCGTGGAGCTGCCGCTGACGTATGACCTGAGCGGGCGTGACGGCGTGCTCATTGATTTGTTGCTGCATGAATTGGTGCGCAGTGCGCCTCTTCCGTTGCATATCCCGCTGCCGTCTGACGGAAGACTGCTCGAGCTGTGTCAGACCTTTCTGCATCAGCCGAATGCCCACCAATCGCCCCAGCAATGGGCCGACCAGCTGCACGTAAGCTTACGCACCTTCAACAGGTTGTTTCGTCAGCAGACCGGCCTGAGCTTCAGTCAGTGGCGCCAGCGCGCCTGCGTGGTACTGGCGCTGGCACGGCTGGCGGCGGGTGAGGCGGTGACGCGGATTGCCCTGGATTTCGGCTATGACAGCCCGGCGGCGTTCTCGACGATGTTCCGCCGGATCCTCGGTCAGGCACCGTCCGTCTGGTTGGAGGCGGCGAACTAGGGCAAATCAAAAAATGCGTTTGATCCCGGCCGAAAACAACTGTACAAAAACACAGTACATTTTCCATCAGCACTCTCGAGCCCGGAGCACACCATGGCCTCTTCAGCGATGAACCTCATCCTCGAACGTATCGCCCTTTTCCAGTTCACCCCGACCCATTGCGCCCAGGCCCGAGGGATGTTGGGCTGGAGCGTGGAGCAACTGTCGCGGGAGACAGGGGTTTCGGTCGATGACATCCAACGGTTCGAAGCGCAGCAGGACGTGGCGGATGCGGCGCGGCTGGCGCTGACCTATCGGTTCGAGGCGCAGGGGCTGGTGTTCTTTCCGGGGTTTGCGCCGGGGCGTTCGACAAGCAATGGTTCGACTGCCGAATCGGTGCGTGGGGATTATGCGATGGCGGAGTGATCCGGTTCGCCTCATGGAGGCGAACCTGCATCAGTGAGTCAGGCCCCTTGCACCACCGCCTCACTCTCCCCTTCAACCACCAACCACCACGCATCCCCGCGTTGTGGATGTGCCAGGTTGAACGCCTCGCCCATTTGCGGCGTGGTGATGGAAACACTGCGTTCCCAGGCCAGCGCAAGAATGCGGTCGAACGGTTCATGCCAGGCGTGCATCGCCAGATCGAACGTGCCGTTGTGGATCGGGAACAGCCAGCGGCCCTTGAGGTCGAGGTGGGCTTGCAGGGTTTCTTCCGGTTGCATGTGCACGTGGGGCCATTCGACGTTGTAGGCGCCGGTTTCCATCAGGGTCAGGTCGAACGGGCCGTATTGTTCGCCGATGCGTTTGAAGCCGTCGAAATAACCGCTGTCGCCGCTGAAGAAAATCCGCTTGTCGCTGTCGATGATCACCCAGGACGCCCACAGTGTCTGGTTGCCGTCGAACAGGCCACGGCCGGAGAAGTGCTGCGACGGGGTGGCGATGAAGTGGATGCCGGCGACTTCGGTGCCCTGCCACCAATCGTTCTGGCGAACCTTGCCGGCATCGATGCCCCATTTGATCAGAGTATCGCCGACGCCCAGCGGGGTGAGGAACACGTTGACCTTGTCCGCCAGTTTCAACACCGCTTCGTAGTCGAGGTGATCGTAGTGGTTGTGCGACAGGATCACCGCTTCGATCGGTGGCAACTCGTCGATGCTGATCGGTGGCTGGTGGAAGCGTTTCGGCCCGGCCCATTGCACCGGCGAGGCACGCTCGGCGAAGACCGGGTCGGTGATCCAGAACTTGTCTTGCAGTTTGAGCAGCAAGGTCGAGTGACCGAGGCGATAGAAACTATGGTTGGGCGCGGCGATCAGGTCGGCGCGGGTCAATGGCTGTACAGGGATGGACGACGCAGGACGGGTGTTGCGCGGTTTGTGGAAGATCATGTTCCACATGATGCGCAGCATCTTGCGCAAACCTTCGCGCTGCACAGGCGCATGGTTGCGGAATGTCCCTTCGGCCTGGCGCGAAGCTTCAGGTACAGGACTGACCGCGGAAGAAATTGATTTGGCCATGACTGAGTGACTCCAGAAAAACCGCGCAATTCACGGTTTTCCACGGTGGGACGATAAATGGCCAAGGCACGCACGCATCAGCCGGACATCGGGTTTTAGGTTGCACCGATTAACGCAGCATTACACTGATCGGTGTACTTTCTAGGTTGCATCAAACCGGATGACAAGTAAACTGCCGAGTGTAATTTCCTCTTTTTCTTGCCGAATCGAATTTATGACAGCTCCAACGCGCCTCACCGACCGCAAACGCGAAGCCATCATCCTGGCGGCCATTTCCGAGTTTCGGGCCAACGGTTTCGAGGTCACCAGCATGGACAGGATCGCGGCCACCGCCGGGGTGTCGAAGCGCACGGTTTACAACCATTTCCCGAGCAAGGAAGAGCTTTTCGCCGAAATTCTCAACCAGTTGTGGGCACGAATCAGCACCGAGCAGGCCGTGTCGTATCAACCCGACCAGCCCTTGCGTGATCAATTGCGAACGATGCTGCTGGCCAAACTGCAGATGATGGCGGACGACAATTTCATGGATCTGGCGCGGGTCGCCATTGCCGCCGCGATCCACTCGCCCGAGCGCGCACAGAACATGGTGGCGCGTATGGGCGAACGTGAGGAAAGCGTGACCGTGTGGATCCGCGCCGCTCAGGCAGATGGTCGGTTGAAACCGGTCGATCCGGAGTTCGCCGCGCATCAGGTACAGGGGCTGCTCAAATCCTTCGCCTTCTGGCCGCAGATTTCCATGGGCCAACCCTCACTCGACAGCGCCACGCAAAATGCCGTGGTCGAATCGGCACTGGACATGTTTCTGGCCTGCTACCAGCTCTAAATCACGTCTGCGCCGCGTAAATGGCTCACAAGGACACTGAATCTTCCCGCTGGAATAAATGACAATACCTGTCATTGACCGATGAACGGTCGCTCTGAAGCATTACCCTGCAAAGTGTTTCAGAATGAATCTGGCGAAGAACATCATGGAAAACCAACGCGGCAAAGGCTTGTCATTCGCCAGACGTCTCTACTTGCCACGTGCCATTGGACTGGGAATCGGTTTCTTCAGCGTCGGGGCTGCGCTGTATCCATTGAATGTGCCGGCATGGCTCTGGGCGCTCCTGCTGTTCAACGGTTTTATCTGGCCCCATGTCGCCTATCAATGGTCGGCCCGCTCGGCGTTCCCCTACCGCGCCGAGCGCCGCAATCTGCTCTATGACTCGGTGTTCGGCGGTTTCTGGACCGCGTGTTTCCAATTCAATCCATTGGTTACCGTGACCATTCTGTCGATGATGACCATGAACAATGTCGCGGCCGGCGGCCGGCGGCTGTTCCTGCTCGGCGCCCTCTCCCAGGTGATTGGCGTGCTGCTGGGCTGGTCGCTGTTCGGGGTCAAATTCACCCTGACGGCATCGCAGACCCAGGTCTGGGCGTGCCTGCCGATGCTCACCCTTTATCCGCTGGCACTGGGCATGGTTTGCTATCGGCTGGCGATCAAGCTCGCAGAACACAAGCGCACCTTGAGTGCCCTGAGCCGCACCGACAGCCTGACCGGCCTGCTCAACCACGGCGCCTGGAAAGATTTGCTGCATCTGAAGTTCCAGCAGTGCCGCGAACACAACAGGCAGGCCACCCTCGCGCTGATCGACGTCGATCACTTCAAGGTGATCAACGACAGCTACGGACACATCGTCGGCGATGCGGTGCTTCAGCAACTCAGTCGAGAACTCAAACTCCTGCTGACTGAAAGTGAACTGGCCGGTCGTTACGGCGGCGACGAATTCTGCGTGATCCTGCCAAACCTGCCACTGAGCAAAGCCGAAGCGCTGATGGAGCAACTGCGCCAGTCCCTGCACCAATACCGTCATCCCGATGTGCCAGAGTTGCGGGTCAGCCTGAGTATCGGACTGGCACGCTTTCACCCGACCTACCCGGATGCGCTGCACTGGCTGGATGACGCCGACAAGGCGCTGTACACCGCCAAGCACACGGGCCGCAACACGATCAGCGTCGCGCTGAGCCGCTCCAGTGCCTGACAAGATTTGTACAACAAAGTGACATCGCTATTTCTTGTACAAGATTGATAAGTTTGTATAAGATCTGGTCGCCAGCCTGGATGCTGGCACTTTAGTGGTCATCGCCCAATGTCGTCAGCGCGTTCGGCCGGCCAGCGCAGGAACAGGGATAACACTTCAGCCCTATTTCCGGAGCGCACCCAGCATGTTTTTCAATCGTCATCAGTCGGTCATCGACGACCTGCAACACACCATCACCGAACAATCCGGTTTGCTCGAAGCCATCGACCGTTCCATGGCGGTGATCGAATTCGATCTCGACGCAGTGGTTCTGCGCGCCAACGACAACTTTCTGAAGACCACGGGCTACAAGGCCGAACAGGTGATTGGTCAGTCCCACCGCCAGTTCTGCCCACCCGAATTTGCCCGCAGCAGCCAGTACACCGAGTTGTGGTCGCGACTGAAAAACGGGCAGTTCCAGTCCGGTACTTTCGAGCGCGTCGACAGCCAGGGTCGGCCGATCTGGCTCGAAGCCAGTTACAACCCGATCAAGGATGCCTCGGGTCGCGTAGTGAAAGTGGTCAAGTACGCCATGGACGTCACCGCCAAGGTGCAGCGCGAAAGCGAAGCCAACGCCAAATTGCAGGCCATCGACCGGGCCATGGCAGTGATCGAGTTCGATCTCGACGGCAACATTCTTACGGCCAATCAGAATTTTCTGACGCGCATGGGCTATACCCAAACCGAACTCAAGGGCAAACATCACCGCTTGTTCTGCCCCGCGCATCTGGCCAACAGCAGCGCGTATCAGGACTTCTGGCGCCGGCTCAATCAGGGCGAGTTTTTCCACGGGCAATTCGAGCGCATCGATAAACACGGGCGAACCGTCTGGCTGGAAGCCAATTACAACCCGGTCTACGACGCCGCCGGGCGCTTGTGCAAAGTGGTGAAGTTCGCCTCGGACGTCACCGCCCGGGTCGAGCAGCACGAGCAGGATGCCCGCAGCGCCAGCACCGCTTATCACATTTCCGTCTCCACCCGAAAAGTCGCCGAGCAAGGCACACAAGTCATCCAGCAAGCGGCCAGCGAGATGCGCGAAATCGCCGATGACATCGCCGAGTCGTCGACCCTGATCGCGCAACTTGGCGAGCGCTCCGAGCAGATCACCGCCATCGTCAACACCATCCGCGCGATTGCCGACCAGACCAATCTGCTGGCACTCAACGCGGCAATCGAGGCGGCGCGGGCCGGTGAGCAAGGTCGTGGTTTTGCGGTGGTGGCCGATGAAGTGCGACAACTGGCGGCGCGCACCAGTGGCTCGACGACGGAGATTTCCAACATGATCGGCCTGATCCAGAGCGAAACCCGTCAGGCGATCAAAAGCATGGAAGGCACCCGTGGGCGCGCCGCGCAAGGCGTCGAGTTGGCGGATCAGGCGGGCACGGTGATTCTGCAGATTCGCGATGGCGCCAGCGAAGCGGTGGACGCCGTCAGCATGTTCGCCGGCGAACGAGCACCGGGATAAGCCACCATAGGCGACGCAGGGCTATAGTGACTCAACGTCCCAAGCCCTGCCGAGTCCGTCATGACCACCGAAAAAAACGAATCCCCCTGCGCGCCTGTCGATCACCTGCGCTTCCACCGCCCCCACGCCCACCTCAACACCACCTTCGGCAACGACAATTTCGCCCTGCGCGCCGAGGCGTTTGCACGGTTCTTCGGGACGCCGACCTTCCTCGGTGCTCAGACCCTGATCGTGGTGCTGTGGATATGCCTGAACGTGTCTGGCATCACGACCTTCGACGTCTACCCGTTCATCCTCTTGAACCTGGCGTTCAGCCTGCAATCGGCCTACGCCGCACCGCTGATTCTGTTGGCCCAGACCCGTCAGGCTGCGCGGGACAAGGCGCAATCGGAAGCCGACGCACAGCACCGCGAAGCCCTGGCCGTCGCCAACAGCGAACGTCAGGTCCAGGCCGCGAAGAACACCGCGCAATTGCTGGAGCTGCTGGAGCAGAACACCCGGCTCACCGAAATGACCAAGAATCTCACCGAACGCATCGAAGGATTGACCCGCGAGCTGCACGATCACATGCGCCAAAGCCAGCAGCGCTGATCACGGCAAACGCAGCGCCCGCCCCAGTTCATCGAACAACGTGACCACCGAGCGCAATGCGCGGCAGTCCGGGCGGGTCAGCAACCACAGTGCGGTGTCATAACCGTGCAGCGGTTCGCTCAAGGCTTGCAGACCTTCGGTGATCAGAAAGTCCGGCAACGCCGCCACGCCGAGCCCGGCACGCACCAGTTCCGTCACCGACAGCATGCTGTTGCAGCGATAGCCCGGCATGACTCCCGGCAAGTGCTGGCGACGCCATACGACAGTCGGATGATCGGGCAGGAAATCGTCCGGGGCGATCCAGGTCATGGCAGCCAGATCGGATACATCGGTGTTTTGCAGATAGCGCTCACTGCCACAGACCCGGTAGGAAATCTTCGCCAGCTCCCGTCCGACCAGATGCTCCGGCGGTGTACGCGTCAGACGCAGGGCGATGTCGGCATCGCGGCGGCTGAGGTTGGCGAAATCGTTGGAGGTGCTCAGCTCGATGGCCAGTGCCGGATAGTTCGGCATGAACTGCGCCAGCGCCGGCAGTAGCAGACCTTGCAACACCGAGTCGGTACAGGTCAGGCGCACAGTGCCGCTGACCACTTCCCCACCCTGCTCGACGCCGATTCGCGCCGCTTCCAGAGCTTGTTCTGCACGCTCGGCCTGCTCGGCCAGGGTCTGCGCGAGGCTGGTGGGCAGGTAACCGGCGCGGCTTTTTTCGAACAGTTGCTGGCCGAGTGACGCTTCCAGTCGGCGCACGGCGCGAAACACCGTCGATACATCGACCTTCAACAACTGTGAGGCCCGGGCCAGCGACCCGCCGCGCACCAGGGCGAGAATCAGCGCCAGATCCGGGAAGTCGAGTCGATAGTGCGTTGCTGCATTAATCACTTGGGTAAACGCCCATATTGAGTGCGTGAACGCCAATCTATAGTGAGCGTCATCCCTCAACAAGCACAGCGAACCCTCATGGAACCCAGAGCCCTGCGCATCGCCCTGATCGGTGACTACGACCCGCAAGTCACTGCCCACCAGGCCATCCCGGTCGCCCTCGGACTGGCGGTGGAACACCTTCGCCATTCGGTCGATTTCGAATGGTTGGCCACCGACCAGATTCTGCCCGAAACGCCGCTGGAACATTTCGACGGCTTCTGGTGCGTGCCGGCCAGCCCCTACAAAAGCGAAGTCGGTGCGCTGCGAGCCATCCGCTTTGCCCGCGAGCAACAGCGACCGTTCCTTGGCACCTGCGGCGGTTTTCAGCATGCGGTGCTGGAGTTTTCCCGCTACGTGCTGGGCTGGGCCGACGCCGAGCATGGCGAAACCTCGCCCGACGCGAGCCGTGCGGTGCTCACGCCGCTGACCTGCTCGCTGGTGGAAGCGGTGGACAGCATTCATCTGGTGCCCGGTTCGTTGATCGCCAAGGCGTACGAAACGTCGGAGATTCGCGAAGGCTATCGCTGCCGTTTTGGTGTGAATCCGCAGTTCGAACGTGAATTGCTGACCCATGACCTGCACGCCGTGGGCCACGATTCGGCAGGCGATCTGCGCGCCATCGAGTTGAAAAATCATGTGTTCTTTGTCGCCACATTGTTCCAGCCGGAACGTGCAGCGCTCAAAGGGCAATTGCCGCCACTGGTGCGGGCGTTCGTTGAAGCCTGTGTGGAGCAATCTCGATGAAGTCGAACAATGAGTGTTTCGCCGTGATCTTCACCTCGACCCGCACCGAGGGCGATAACGGCTATACCGAAGCCTCCGAGCGCATGATGCAACTGGTGGCCGATCAACCGGGGTTTCTCGGTATCGATTCGATTCGGGGCGCGGACGGGGTGGGGATTACGGTTTCGTACTGGGAAAGCGAGGCGGCGATTCTGGCCTGGCGCGAGCATCCGGAACACCGGGTGATCCAGGCGCGAGGGCGGGCCGAGTGGTATTCGGCGTTTCATACGCGGGTATGTCGGGTGGAGCGGGAATATCGGTTCGGCCAGTGAGTATTGAGGTGTATTCACTGGCCCTTTCGCGGGCTTGCCCGCGAAAGGGCCGCAACAGTCGCAGCAGAATCTCAGCCCTTCACCAGACTGCGCACCGCCTCAATCTCCGGCACTTCGCGCTTATTCATGTAAACACGCAACGGCTCGGTGATGTTGATCCGGTCATCGATGTTCTGCTCCAGCAGCAACTGGATCCGTTCGCGCTTGAGGGTCATGGTCTGTTCGGTGGCCGGCGCCCAGACGAATTCGCTGCACGGAATGATGCCGTCATCGGCCACGTCCATGCCGAACGAATCCTCACTGAAGCGCACGATGTACTGGCCGGTCTTGCGGTTGAGGCCGACAAAGCCCTTGAGGTCGTCGGCGGCCTGGCAGATGAGTTGCGATGTGATGCGCATGGTAAACCTCACGAAAAGGATCGATGGTCTACACGCAGGGCAATGAGTGGCGCGCCCTCTGCCGGGGCGGTTGTCGTGGCCAAGCGTACTGCAAACAAACGCACAAAAGTGCGGAAATTTTCGCTTTCAGTACGTTTATGTCGGTCTTGCGATAGCACGTTTTCGTTTGAGTTGCTAAAAGGGACATCTTCGAAAATACCTGCGAAAGGACCTCGACATGCCCGCCACGTTTACCAAAAGCGCTCTGCTGCTGAGCCTGATGCTCGGCCTCGGTCAGGCCCACGCCGCTGCCCAGCCAGGCCCGGTTGCGCTTGCCGCCTCCGAGGGCATACCGCACCCGGCGGTGATCGCCCACCGTGGCGCGTCCTTCGATGCCCCGGAATCCACCGCCGCCTCCTACAAACTGGCCCGCGACCTGGGCGCCGACTACCTGGAAATGGACCTGCAGCGCAGCAAGGACGGCGTGCTGTTCGCCCTGCATGACAACAACCTGCAACGCACCACCGACGTCGCCACCAAGTTCCCGGATCGCAAGGACAGCCCGGCCAACGCCTTCACCATGGCCGAACTGAAAACCCTCGACGCCGGCAGCTGGTACAACGCCCAGTACCCGGATCGCGCGCGTCCGTCCTACGCCGGCCTTAAGATTCTGACCCTGGACGAAATCATCGACATCGCCCAGGCCAACCCGAAGCACAAACCGGGCCTGTACATCGAGACCAAGGAACCGCAACTGTTCCCCGGTATCGAGCATGACCTGAAGGAAAAACTCCAGGCTCGCGGCTGGTTGATCCCGGCGGGCGCCAAACCGGCCAAAAACGTCGCCAGCGTCGGCGATAGCAACGGCAAGGTGATCCTGCAAACCTTCGAGAAAAACAGCCTGGAACTGCTGCAGAAAGAAATGCCGCAGGTGCCGAAAATCCTGTTGCTGTGGGTCGGCGAAGGCAGCATCGAACCGAAATCCAAAGTGACCTTTGCCGAATCCGGCGAGAAGGACAAGAACGTTTTCTACGGCAAGCAAGAGCCGAAATCCGAAGCTGAATTCAAGCAATGGATCGACTACGCCAAGGCTCAGGGCGCCATCGGCACCGGCCCTTCGGCCAAGCTGACCCACGGCGGCGATCAGAGCTATTCGGATCTGGTGCAGCCATGGATGAACCAGTACACCCACGATCAGGGTCTGCTGGTGCACGTCTACACCGTGGATGAGCCGGTGGACTTCGAGAAAGTCATGGCCGCCGGCGTCGACGGCATCTTCACCAACCGCGCCAGCGAACTGCTGAAGTTCTACAAACGCCCGGCCGCCGCCAGTGTGGATCAGGTGTTGAAGAACAACGGTTTCTGATCCGTAAATCGGGCGTCAGTATCGCGAGCAGGCCCACTCCCACCGGGAGTACGGCCTGCTCGCTGCGTTTTAAGGGTGAATTAAGTTGCGGTGATTAACCTGAACTCACTTGAACGAATCACCCAAAGGAATAACCGATGAAAACTTTGACTGCCCTGTTTACCGCTGCCGCCCTGACCCTCACCGCCGGCCTGGCCCAGGCTGACGTTCGCGTCGATCAGATCCCTGAGCTGGTCAAGTCCGGCAAGATCAAATCGCTGGAGTCGATGAACGAACAAGCGCTGAAACTGCATCCGGGCGCGACCATTACTGACACGGATCTGGATAACCACTTCAATGGTTATGAGTATGAAGTTGAATTGCGTACTGCTGATGGCAAGGAGTTCGATGTGGACTTCGATGCGACCACCGGCAAAGTGCTGAGCGACAAGCAAGACACTTGATTGACTGATAAAACAAAGCCGCACGACTTTTGGGTTGTGCGGCTTTTTTGTGTCTGGTGTCTGGCTGAAACCATGTTTCGTCAGTCAGCCCCTACCCCCTCACCCCAGCCCTCTCCCCCAAGGGGGCGAGGGGGAAAGGGAGCCGATCTCCATGGGTTTCTAAACCTGAGTTCGACACAAGATTTTCAGGTCGGCGTAACTCGAACATTCAACTCCGTCAGTCCCCTCTCCCTCGGGGAGAGGGCTAGGGTGAGGGGAAAAGGCTTCACGCGGAGGTACTGACCAGCGAACCCGACGTACTCGAATCCGAACCCTGCAACGCCGCCAACAACGCCGCCGTCGCCGTCTGCAACGAAGCCGACGTCGTCGCGATCTGCGACTGCGCCGCCGCAACATCCGCCGCCTTGGCATCCTGGCTTTCCTGCTTCGCCTGAGCCGCTTGCAGCGCCTGTTGTTCTTCCTGCAATTGCTTCTGCAGCTCGGCAATCTGCTTGCGCAGTTCTTTCACGGTGTCCGATTCTTCGCTGCTGGAACCGCTGTCCCCCGTCGGCGCCGCGCCACCGCCCGCCGCCACTTTGCTGGTGTCGGCTTTCACGCCGGTGCTGGCCGCCGCGGTGGTCGAGGTGTCGTCACCGGTGTCGGCAATCGAGGTTTTGCTGGTGGGCGTGGTGACGGTCTGATTGATCGAAACTGACGTGAGGCTGACCATGGGAAATCTCCAATGCCGGTTATGGATGACCGGGCATCGGCGGCGGTCTGCACGAATTGAGATCGACTGTGTACCGACTCGGTAACCGAACCGGTACACAGTCACTGGCCGGTCAGACGCTCAGGCGAGCGGTGACGTTGTTGAGTTGCCCGGACAGGCCGTGCAGGTTCTGGCTGGCGCTTTCAGTGCGCTGCACGTTGTCGAGGTTGGTGCTGGCAATCGACGTGATCTCGGTCAGGTTGCGCGAGATGTCTTCGGCCACCGAGGTCTGCTCTTCGGCGGCGGTGGCGATCTGGCGGTTCATGTCGCGGATCGCTTCCACCGCGTGGGTGATGCGCTCGAGCATGGCCCCGGCCTGGGTCACTTGCTCGACGCTTTCATCGCTGCGGGTCTGGCCGCTGTCGATGGCCTGGGCCGCGTCCACCGCGCCGGTCTGCACGCTGTGGATGATCTGGTTGATCTCGATGATCGACTCCGCCGTGCGCTGCGCCAGGTTGCGCACCTCATCGGCCACCACCGCAAAACCACGCCCCGCTTCACCGGCCCGGGCCGCTTCGATGGCGGCGTTGAGCGCCAGCAGATTGGTCTGTTCGGCGATGCCGCGAATCACTTCCAGCACCTTGCCGATGCGGCCGCTGTCGGCTTCCAGACGACGGATCACCGTGGCGGTGTTGGCGATTTCGCCGCGCATCTGGGTGATGCTGTGGATGGTGCTCTGCATGACCTTCTCGCCCTGTTGCGCGGACTGGTCGGCATCGTCGGCGGCGCGCGCCGCGTCGGCCGCATGACGGGCGACTTCCTGGGCAGTGGCGGACATTTCGTTCATCGCCGTGGCCACCTGATCGGTGCGGTTGAACTGCTCATTGGTGCCGCCGGCCATCACGGTGGCGATGGCGTTCAACTCGCCGCTGGCGCTGTCCAGATCCTTGGCGCTGCGCTGCAGATGGTTGAAGGTTTCGGCGAGGAAATCGCGCAGGGTGTTGGCCGCAGCGGCGAGATTGCCCAACTCGTCCTGACGGTCGCTTGCCACACGCTCGACCAGACGCCCTTTGCTCAGTTGGGTGACGTAGTCGATGAGCTTGCGGATCGGTTCAACCAGATTGCGGTTGACCAGCCACAGGCTCAACAAACCGATCAGCAAGCCTGACGCGAGCATCACCAGCAGCCCCAGCCATACGGTGCGATCGGCACTGGCGCTGATCTGCGCCGATTGCTCTATGCCCTGCTTGCGCAAGTCGGCCACCAGCTCGCTCATCTGCTCGCTGGCAGCTCGGTCGACGCCTTTGACAGCAGCATCGCCCGCCGTCGGATCGGCACCGGCGGCGACGTAGGCATCGCGACCTTTCTGGTACGCGGCACCGAGCACACGGTGTTCTTCACGCAGACGCTCGATGCGGGTTTTCAGCGCAGGCTCGAGGCCTTTCTGATTGGCCAGTTCACCGAGGATGTTCTGCACGTCGCGCTGACGATCTTCGAACTGGCCCCAGTACTTGGCCAGGTCCGCCGGTTGTTTGCCGCGCAGCAAGACGTTTTTCCATTCCTGCACCTGCACCTTGAATTGCAGGTTGGCTTCGTCGATCAGTTGCGAGGTGTGCAAGGGACCGGCGATCAACTGGCTGTAGTTTTGCACGCCGTTGGACAGGAAATGAAAGCAGGCCAGCGCGATCAACAGCATCGCCAGCAGGCTGCCGCTCAGCAGGACGAGAATTTGCGCTCTCAGGGATTTTTGCAGCATCGCAGGTACTCGGGACAGGGATGAGGCACGTCCGGTAAGACGTGAATTGTTGCCGGACATCCGTGTCGGCGGACCTTGGCTCATGGCCGAAGGCGCGCAACCTAACGCATGCGTGATCGGCGTGCCAGAGCGCTTCTTGAGAAAATTCCGACCGCCGGTAAGGCATTGATTTTTTACGTCATTTCGCAGTCACAGAAACGTCATGCACGGTTGCGATGATGCGGCTCAGGTGAATCTGCAAATCCCGCAACAGACGCCTTCCTTGCAGCGAGACTTCATGAACCACAGCCTGGATATCAGCCATCGCGATCCTGATCTGTTTGGCCTGCTTTACGGCTTCCGTTTTCGTCCCGGCGAGCGCGGGCGCGAAGTGGATTCGGCGACCGCCCTGCGCTGTCTGCAGGACGACAGCGACAGCGACGAATTCCTCTGGCTGCACCTGAACCTGGCCCACGCCGCGTGCGAGCGCTGGATGAAAAGTCATCTGCAATTGCCCGAGGAGTTTTTCGAAGCGCTGCACGAAGGCTCGCGCTCGACCCGCATCGAGCATGTCGATTCAGCACTGCTGGCGGTGGTCAACGACGTGGTGTTCAACCTCAGCAGCATGGTGTCGTCGGACGTGTCGACGCTGTGGGTCTGTGTGCGCAGCAAACTGATCGTCAGTGCGCGCCTGCAACCGTTGCACTCGGTGGACAAGCTGCGTTCATCGGTGAAGGCCGGCGAGTGTTTTCGTTCGCCGTCGGAATTGCTCGTGCACCTGCTGCGCGACCAGGGTGAAGTGCTGACCCAGATCGTGCGCAAGACCAGCATGAGCGTCGATCAGGTCGAGGACGAATTGCTCTCCTCGCGGTTGTCGACCAACCGCGCCGAACTCGGCGCCAACCGACGGGTGCTGGTGCGCCTGCAACGGCTGCTGGCGCTGGAGCCGGGCTCGCTGCTGCGCCTGCTCAACCGCCCGCCACCGTGGTTGCAGAAGGAAGACGTGAAGGAGTTGCGCAAGTCCACCGAGGAGTTCGCGCTGATCATTAACGACCTCACGGCCCTCGGCGAGCGGATCAAGCTGTTGCAGGAAGAGATCGCCGCCAACCTCAACGAACAGAGCAACCGCACGCTGTTCACCCTGACCGTGGTCACGGTGCTGGCGCTGCCGATCAACATCATTGCCGGTTTCTTCGGCATGAACGTCGGCGGCGTGCCGCTGGCCACCGATCCGGAAGGGTTCTGGATTCTGGTGGCGCTGGTGGCTACGTTCACCGTGATTGCCGGGCGCTGGGCGTTTCGCAAGCGGCGGGATTATTAAGACCGGCGGCGCGGCTAATCCGCCAAACACTGATCTGCCGCAGCCTCTCTGTAATATTTAGCAACGATCATGGGCGACACTCCTTCCCTCGCTCAGGATTGTCCGCCCATGGCTACTCCCTCCCTGACCGTCAGCCCGGCCTCCGCTGCCAGCGGCAGGCCGGCGCTCGACACAAAAACCGGCCCCTTCACTTACGTGGTGTTCTTCGCCGTGCTGGCCATGGGGATGCTGTTCACCGCCTACAGCCTGATGCACGACATGCACGAACTCGGCACGGTGGTCACCACCTGGACCCCGTTCCTGCTGCTCGGCGTGGCGCTGTTGATTGCGCTGGGCTTCGAGTTCGTCAACGGTTTCCACGACACCGCAAACGCCGTGGCCACGGTGATCTACACACACTCGCTGCCGCCGAATGTGGCCGTGGTCTGGTCGGGCTTTTTCAACTTCCTCGGCGTGTTGCTGTCCAGTGGCGCGGTAGCGTTCGGCATCATTGCGTTACTGCCGGTGGAGCTGATTCTGCAAGTCGGCTCATCCGCCGGTTTCGCGATGATCTTCGCCCTGCTGATCGCCGCGATCCTGTGGAACCTCGGCACCTGGTGGCTGGGCCTGCCGGCCTCGTCGTCGCACACGCTGATCGGTTCGATCATCGGCGTTGGCGTGGCCAATGCCTTGATGCACGGTCGTGACGGCACCAGCGGCGTGGACTGGGCCCAGGCGACCAAGATCGGTTACGCACTGCTGCTGTCGCCGCTGGTGGGGTTCGGTTGCGCGGCGCTGTTGCTGCTGGCCCTGCGCGCCTTCGTGAAGAATCGTTCGCTGTACAAGGCCCCGAAAGGCAACACGCCACCGCCATGGTGGATTCGCGGTCTGCTGATTTTGACCTGCACCGGCGTGTCGTTCGCCCACGGATCCAACGACGGCCAGAAAGGCATGGGCCTGATCATGCTGATTCTGGTCGGCACCCTGCCGATGGCCTACGCGCTGAACCGCACCATGCCTGCCGATCAAACGTTGCAGTTCGCTGCGGTGGCCGAAGTCACCCAGCAGGCGCTGGTGAAAAGCGCCCCGCAGCCGGCCCCGGCCGATCCGCGTCCGGTGCTCTCGGATTACGTGCGCAGCAAGGAAGCCGCACCACAATTGATCCCCGCCCTCGCCGCGCTGATCGGGCACATCGGTGAGGAAGTGAAAGGCTACGGTTCGCTGTCGAAAGTCCCGGCGCAGGCCATGGGCAACGTGCGCAACGACATGTACCTGGCCAGCGAAACCATTCGCCTGATGGACAAGAACAAGGTCGGCAGCTTCGACGCCGACACCAGCGGCAAGCTGCAACTGTTCAAGCAACAGATCGACAATGCCACGCGGTTCATTCCGCTGTGGGTGAAGATCGCCGTGGCGATTGCGTTGGGTCTGGGCACCATGGTCGGCTGGAAGCGGATCGTGGTCACGGTCGGCGAGAAGATCGGCAAGACCCACCTGACCTACGCCCAGGGCGCCTCGGCGGAAACCGTGGCGATGCTGACCATCGGCGCCGCCGACATGTTCGGCCTGCCGGTGTCGACCACCCATGTGTTGTCCTCGGGCGTGGCCGGGACCATGGTCGCCAACGGCGGCGGCCTGCAGATGAAGACCATCCGCAATCTGCTGATGGCGTGGGTGCTGACCTTGCCGGCGGCGATTCTGCTGTCGGGCAGTCTGTATTGGCTGTTTACCCAGATCTTCTGAACACTTCAGGTCCTTGTGGGAGCGGGCTTGGTCCGGGCGGCGATCCGACGAATGCGGTCTGCCAGTCACGATGATGTCGACTGACACTCCCCTTTCGCGAGCAAGCCCGCTCCCACTTTTGATCTGTGCAGGACTGTTAGAGCGTCGAACGAATCAAATCCCCCAGCCAGTCCATGAACACCCGCACCCGTAACGGCAGATGCCGCTGCCTCGCGTACAGCAGTGAAATGCCCATCGCCGGCGCGGTGTACTGCGGCAGCACGGTGACAATCTCGCCGCTGTCCAGATAGGTGTTCATGCCGGTACGCGGCACCTGGATCAGACCGAACCCGCCCAGGCACGCCGACTCGTACGCATCGGTGCTGTTGACCGTCACACTCCCGGCCATCGGTACACGGTGGACCTGCCCGTCCTGCTCGTAGACAAACCCTTCCGAACGCGAACCCAGAACACCGACGTAGTGCACCAACCGATGCTGCGCCAGATCCTCAAGCGTTTGCGGCACGCCGTAGCGCTCGAGATACGCGGGGCTGGCGCAGTTGATCATGCTGAAGTCCCCCAGGTGCCGCGCCACCACCGACTGATCGGGCTGCGCGCCGATGCGCACCACGCAATCGAAGCCTTCGGCGAGCAGGTCGACCCGGCGATCGGTGCTGCTGATTTCCAGCTCCAGATTCGGATGGCGCGCCATGAATTCCGGCAGCTTCGGCATGATCAGTCGCCGCGACAGAATGTTCGGCATGTC
The DNA here is from genome assembly GCF_012974785.1 of Pseudomonas fluorescens. GTDB lineage: Bacteria > Pseudomonadota > Gammaproteobacteria > Pseudomonadales > Pseudomonadaceae > Aquipseudomonas > Aquipseudomonas fluorescens_BT. Next base: position 4,761,870 of record NZ_CP027561.1, read on the forward strand.
GACCCGGATCCGCCCGGTCAGCGACGCTTCGTCCTGTCGGAACAGGTTCTCGATTTCGTCCATGTGCGACAGCAGATCCTTGCTCCGCTCGTACAGCGCCAGGCCGTCCTGAGTCGCCTGGACCTTGCGCGTGGTGCGTTGCAGCAGACGCGTGCCGAGCAGGGTTTCCAGCGCCTGCACCTGCTCGGACACCGTCGAGCGCGGCAGCCCGAGACTCTCCCCCGCCATCGTGAAACTCGACAATTCGCTGACCCGGACGAAGGTGCGCAGTAGTTCCAGTTTGTTCATGGGCCACCCATTGATTGTTCGGACAATCCGACCAGTGATTCCGGTTCAGGCCTGTTTATCACCTCATGGCGGATAAATAAACTTTGCTGCATCAACCGTCACTGCTCTCGAGGAAACCCCATGAACCGCAAAATCGCATTGATCACCGGTGCCAGCCGTGGCCTCGGCAAGAACGCCGCCCTGCACCTCGCCGCGCAAGGCGTGGACATTATCGGCACCTATAACAGCCGCGCCGATGAAGCCCAGGCGCTGGTCGAGGAACTGAAAGCACTCGGCGCCAACGCCGTGATGCTGCAACTGGATGTCGGCCGCAGCGAAGGCTTTGCCGATTTCGCCGTGCGGGTCGGGCAAGCGCTGCAACAGCTTGGACAACCACGCTTCGACTTCCTGATCAATAACGCCGGGATTGGTGTGCATGCATCCTTCGCCGAGACCACGCCGGAGCAGTTCGACCTGCTGATGAATGTGCAGTTGAAAGGGCCGTTCTTCCTGACTCAGCAACTGCTGCCGCTGATCAACGATGGCGGGCGGATCATCAACATCTCCAGCGGTCTGGCCCGCTTCACCCTGCCGGGTTACGCCGCTTACGCGGCGATGAAAGGCGCGATGGAAGTGCTGACCCGTTATCAGGCCAAGGAGCTCGGTGCGCGGCAGATCGCCGTGAACATCCTGGCACCGGGCGCCATCGAAACCGACTTCGGCGGCGGCGCGGTGCGCGACAATTCGGCGCTGAACGCGATGGTCGCCAGCAACACCGCGCTGGGCCGTGCGGGGCAGCCGGATGACATTGGTGGTGCGCTGGCACTGCTGCTGGCGCCGGGGGCGCAATGGATCAACGGTCAGCGGATTGAAGCGTCGGGCGGGATGTTTCTCTAAACCCGGCAAAAATCCCGGACAAAAAAATCGCAGCCCTCACAGGCTGCGATTTTTTTGTTTCAGTGCTGGCAGACGCTGCGCATTACCAGTCGCTCGCGCACCACGTCATAACCCCAGTGATAGACGTAGGTGTACGGCAGGAAGAACAGCAACACACCGATGTCGAGGAGGAACGCCTGCCACAGGCTGACCGACAACCACCAGGCAATCAGCGGCACGCCCATCACGATCAACCCGCCCTCGAACAGCAGCGCGTGCACCACCCGCACCCAGGCGTTGTGGGCGATGTTCCAGCGTTTGAGCAGGCGGTCGAAGAAACCGTTGAACACCACGTTCCAGCCCAGGGCGAGCAGTGCAATGGCGATAGTGACGGCGCCCATTTCGACCAGCGGCTTGCCCATGATCCACGCCAGCAAAGGGGTACAGATCAGGATCGCCAGCAGTTCGAAACCGATGGCCTGGAAGATACGTTCAGTGATGGATTTGTTGGCAGTCATGGCCGAAGTCCTCTGTGAAGATGGTTGCCATGATCCAGCACCCCACCGATACTTCATAACCAATAACCATCGATCGAGGCGATAGTTCATGGCTTCTCAGGAAGTGTTGCTGGCGTTCGTCCAGGCGGCGACTCAAGGCTCTTTTTCAGCGGCGGCGCGCAAACTCGGGCGCAGTCAGTCCACCGTCAGTGCAGCGGTGGCCAGCCTGGAAATCGATCTGGACCTGGTCCTGTTCGACCGCAGCAGCCGCAAGCCGACGCTGACCCCGGCCGGCCACGTGATGCTGCAGCGGGCCGAAGCGATTCTGTCGGCCACCAGCCGCCTGGAAATGACCGCCCGGCAATTGGCCCAGGGCGTCGAGCCGAAACTCACGGTGGCGATCTCCGACACTTATCAGTCCGACCGTTTCGAAGCGGCACTGGTGGGTTTCGAGCAGCGCTATCCGGATCTGGAGCTGGAATGCCTGATCGCCGAATGTGAAGACCTGATCGAACTGGTGCAGCGCGGTCGAGCGCACCTGGCATTCGCCGAGATGCAGGACAATTACCCGCCGGATCTGGCGACCGCGACCGTCGCCGAACGTACTGAAATTGCCTTGTTCGTTGGCCGTAATCATCCGTTGGCGGCGCTGGAATCCGTCGATCAAACAGTCCTGGAGCAACATCGCGAGCTGCGCCTGGCCACCATCGTCAATCCTTATGACAGTCGCGGCAAAGGTCGGGTGTGGTCGGCGCCGAGTTATCTGATGCTGCTGGAAATGGCCGAAAAAGGTTTCGGCTGGGCGCCGCTGCCGCGCTGGCTGGTGGAGCGTTTCGGCAATGATCTGCTGGTTGAACTGAAGGTGCGCGGCTGGCCGAAACCGGTGTTCGTCGATGCGCTGTGGTCGCGGCTGTACCCGCCGGGGCCGGCGGGGAGCTGGTTGCTCAGCAAGATGCTGGAATAGCTCAGGCGGCTTCGATGGCTGCCGGGCGGTTGACCTGAAAGTACTCGTGCAACCCGCGCATTGTCGGCAGCTCCAACGCCTGCGCCGCATAACACAATCCCACCCGCCGGGTCGGCGCCGGCAGGTGCAGCGCTCGCACCACGATGTGCGCATGCCCGTTGACCAAGGACTGCGGCAACATCGCCACGCCGACACCCGCCGCCACCATGTGCAGCGCCTGTTGCAGTGAACCGGCATGTCCCGCCACCGCTTCCGGCGAACGCCCGTACAGAGCCATCAATCGCTGATGGGAAGGATGCTGCGGGCAGGTGATCCAGTCCTCGATCGGCGCCCAGCCGGCCTGCGCGTTGGCCATCGGGTGATCGAGAGGCAGCGCCATCACATAGGATTCTTCCCACAGCGGCAGGAACAGTTCGTCTTCGCAGCACATTTCCTCGACCGCCAATCGACCATCGCCGTGACAGCCCTCTTCCAGAGTCAGCAGCAGATTGGGCAACGCCTGATGGGCCATGCGCACAAAGGCTTCGATATGGCTGGCGGCGATATCGCCCTCGATGCCGAGGGTCAGTGGCGTGCGGTTTTCGCGGCCGCGAAACATCCGGCTCAGCGCCTCGGACTCGGCCACCATCCGCCGCGCCTGGGGGTACAGCAGTCGCGCTTCGTCGCTGACTTCCACACCACGGGGCTGACGCACGAACAGCGTCGCGCCGAGTTCTTCTTCCAGCTGTTTGATGGTCACCGACAACGTGGGCTGGCTGATGAACAGCCGTTGCGCGGCAGCGGTGATATTGCGTTCCTCGAACACAGCGAGGAAGGCTTTGAGATGGCGGATATCCATAGGAGATTCCGATAGCAGACAGAGGAATAAGGCATTTTTCAGCCTCCAACGGGCTAAATATACTGCGTCCCGAATCTGGTTATTTGTTTTTCTTATCTCAGGAGTTCAACCATGAGCAAGCCATTGATCATCATCACCGGCGCCAGCTCGGGCATCGGCGAAGCCACCGCCCGCCGCTTGAGCGCTGCCGGCCATCCGCTGCTGTTGCTGGCCCGGCGCATCGAACGCCTCGAAGCACTGGCCCTGCCGAACACACTCAGCCGCCGCGTCGACATCACCGACCGCGCCGCATTGCTGGCCGCCGTGGCCGAAGCGGAAGCGCAGTTCGGCCCGGCCGATGCGCTGATCAACAACGCCGGGGTGATGCTGTTGGGCGAGATGAGCAAACAGGACCCGGCGCAGTGGGACCAGATGCTCGACGTCAACGTGAAGGGTTTGCTCAACGGCGTGCACGCGGTGGTCGCCGGGATGATCGAGCGCAAGCAGGGCACCATCATCAACGTCAGCTCGGTGGCCGGGCGCAAGACGTTCCCGAACCATGTGGCGTATGTCGGCACCAAGTTTGCGGTGCATGGATTGTCGGAAAACCTGCGTGAAGAGTTGTCGCCGCATAACGTGCGGGTGACCACGATTGCGCCGGGTGCGGTGGAGACCGAATTGTTGAGCCACACCACGGACGAGGCGATCAAGACCGGGTATCAGGCTTGGAAGCAGGACATGGGTGGGACGGTGTTGAGCGCCGAAGATGTGGCTACGGCGATTGCCTATGCGTATGGGCAGCCGCAGGGGGTTTGTATTCGGGAGATTGTGATGGCTGCGACTCGGCAACAGGCCTAAAGGCGAAAGGCAAAATCAAAAGCGCCCTCACCCTAACCCTCTCCCGGAGGGAGAGGGGACTGACCGGGGTGTCTTACGTAATACGCCGATCTGCAAGACCGAGCCGATTATGGATTCACGGAAATTCGTTCAGCTCGGTGGTTTTCTGCAATATACCCGGATCGGTCCCCTCTCCCTCCGGGAGAGGGCTAGGGTGAGGGCAAGCGGTCCAAAGCCATGAGCCGCCCTTCAATAAACCGCCGCTCCGGCTCTTGCCGGGTCAATTCCAAGGCACGCCGGTAAGCCGCCCGCGCCTCTTCAACCCGCCCCAACTGCCGACAAAACTCCGCCCGCGCCGAATGCGCCAGGTGGTAATCCTGCAACTCCCCACGGTCCAGAATTCCCTCGATCAAGGTCAACCCGGCCAGCGCCCCGTCCCGCTTGGCCACCGCCACCGCCCGGTTCAACTCGATCACCGGCGACGGCACCGCCCGCAGCAACACGTCATACAGCCCGACGATCTGCGCCCAGTCCGTCTCCCCCGCCGTCGGCGCTTCGGCGTGCACCGCCGCTATCGCCGCTTGCAGGCAATACGGTCCGAAGCGTCCGGTGGTCAGCGCTTTTTCCACCAGATCGCAGCCTTCGGCAATCAGCTCGGCATTCCACAATCCGCGATCCTGATCATCCAGCAAAATCAACTCACCATCGGGCGATGAGCGCGCCGACCGCCGCGATTCATGCAGCAACATCAGCGCCAGCAACCCCATGACTTCCGGGTCCGGCAACAACTCCAGCAGCAACCGCCCGAGGCGAATCGCCTCGCGGGTCAAATCCTCGCGGGTCACCTGGGCGCCGCCGGACGCCGAATAGCCCTCGTTGAACACCAGATAAATCACCCGCAGCACACTGTCGAGGCGTTCGGGCAATTCGCTCAAACTCGGGACTTGATAAGGGATTTTCGCATCGCGAATCTTCGCCTTGGCCCGCACGATGCGCTGGGCAATCGCTGCCGGGGCCGAGAGAAATGCGCGGGCGATTTCTTCAGTGGTGAGGTCGCAGACTTCACGCAGGGTCAGCGGCACTTGCGCGTCGGCCGCCAGCGCCGGGTGGCAGCAGGTGAAGATCAGGCGCAGGCGATCGTCTTCCACGTCTTCAACGTCCCATTCGGACTGTTCCAGCTCTTCCAGTTGCGCCAGCAACAACGGCTGCGAGGCCTTGAACCGTGCGCGCCGGCGCAACACGTCAATGGCCTTGAAGCGCCCGGTGGACACCAGCCACGCACGCGGGTTATCCGGCACACCATCGCGCTGCCAGCGTTCGACCGCGACGAAGAACGCCTCGTGCAAGGCTTCTTCGGCGAGGTCGAAATCGCCGAGCAGACGGATCAGGGTCGCGAGGATCCGCCGCGAGTCTTCGCGGTAGACCTGCGCGACCCGTGCCGCGACCTCAGACATTCAACTGCCGCACGGGACGCACTTCGACACTGCCGACCCGGGCCGCCGGAATGTTGCCGGCGACCTGAATCGCTTCGTTGAGGTCCCGTGCGTCGATCAGGTAGAAACCGGCCAGTTGCTCCTTGGTCTCGGCGAACGGGCCGTCGGTGATCGACAACTTGCCGTTGCGCATGCGCACCGTGGTGGCGGTCTGCACCGACTCCAGTGCTTCGGCGGCAACCATCCGGCCGCTGCCCTGGATCGACTCGGCGTAGGCCCAGCATTCGGCGTCTTCCGGGCTGTCGGGCGAGGAATGCAGCAGGCGCTCATCGCTGTAGACCAGGCATAAATACTTCATGGCGTTCTCCTGAATCGGACGGATCAACTATGGCTGAAGATCAGGGTTTCGCATCAAACAGCGTCGAGCCGGTCATCGGATCGAACGGTGCCGACCAGTGTTCGTGGGCAATTTTCCATGCCCCGCCGACCAGCCGATAGCAGGCGGTGGCGCGCATCCAGCAACTCTGGGTTTCGCCCTTGTCATTGGTCCCGCCGCAATTGGCGACCCAGTGGGCGAAGGCGATGTTGTCGCCTGTTTCGATCGCGATTTCGTGGAACTCGAAGATGTGCGGGCCGGGGCACATTTCCATGCAATCCACCCAGTGTGCGCGATAGGCCTCTTTGCCCTTGAATTGCAGGGCCTTGATCGCATCGAACGAGAGGATGTCGTCGGCGTACAGCGCCATGACTTTCTCGACGTCCTTGGTCATGACGGCTTCGCGGTAGGTGTTGATCAGGGTCTGGATATCGCTTTGTGCGCTCATGGTGTTCTCCGTATTTTTTGTTGTGAAGACACCCTTTGTCGTTCGGCGATTTGCCGGATCGACAGCTGAAACAAAAAAAATCCAGAGAACGCAAAGTCGCTAGAATCCGAGGCTCATCTTTGTAGGAAAAAGGAAATTCCCTTGTCAGCCAAACTCGTGCCGTACGAGAGCCTTAACGCCTTGCAGCGTCAGCAGGTCGAAGCGATTGAAATCCACGCCGAGCAGATCAAATTCTCCGGCGACATCCACGGTGCATTGCACACCCTGCTGTCGAAACCCGGCCCCGGCGTGAAGGGTTTTGCGCTGCTAGCCGAAGAAGTGCCGGTGGCGTTCCTGCTGCTCAAGCGCCCGCCGGTGTTGCCGGAATGGGCCAATGAACACAGCGCCACCCTGCATGCACTGCAAGTCGATCACCGCGCACAGGGCAAGGGTTATGGCAAGGCTTGCCTGCTGGCGTTGCCGGACGTTGCGCGCCAGGCCTGGCCGGAAATCAAAGGACTGGAACTGTCGGTGGACGCCGACAACGACGCCGCGATTGCGCTGTACGCCAAGTACGGTTTCGTCGACAGCGGTGAAGCGTACAAGGGCCGCATCGGCTACGAGCGGCGCATGGGGCTGTTCTTCTAATCGTCGAGAGATCAACGATGATCGATTCAATCCAAGCGCTGGAAGCCATTTACGGATTGCCCCACGAACGGGCGGTACGCAAGCAGATCGGTTTTCTCAACGAGGACTATCAGGCGATGGTGCGGGTCTCGCCGCTGGTGATTGTCAGCTCGGTTGGCGCCGACGGCATCGACGGCTCCCCGCGCGGCGATGCGCCGGGTTTTGTGCGGATCATCGACGAGCGCACCCTGGCCCTGCCGGATCGCCCGGGGAACAACCGCATCGATACCCTGCGCAACGTGCTGCACGATCCGCGAGTGTCGCTGTTGTTCATCATTCCGGGGATTGGCGAGACGTTGCGGGTCAATGGCACCGCGACCATCAGCGCTGATCCCGAGTTACTGGAAAGCTTCGCGGTCAACGGCAAACCGGCGCGCACGGTGTTGCTGGTGACGGTGGAGGCGGCGTTCTTTCATTGCTCGAAAGCGTTCGTGCGTTCGGATGCGTGGAATCCGCAAACCCATCTGCCGCGCTCGGCGCTGCCGACGGCGGGCGCGTTTCACAAGCGTCTGAATGATGGGCAGTTTGATGCCGAGGCTTATGATCGCGAGGCCCCGATCAGAGTGCGCGATAGTCTCTATTAAGAAAAAATCTCAGCCAAAGCTCCTACTGATTCTGCGGAAGCTATCTATAGGAGTTTAATTATCTAAAAGAGAATTTTCCTTCACTAAAAATACTCTCGCCCTTCAACAACTTGTAGGGCGTTTCTGATTTTGGATCCAAATATTGACGAAAGACCTAAGTAAAAACTAGGGTTTCTTCATGAGCGAGGCTTACAGAAAATTTAAATAAACGGGATATCCAAAAATGGAAACATTAATAACAACATCAAAATCCTCTATTACGGAAAACACCATAACAATTTTAGATGGGCATTTATCACTACCAAAAAGCTATTTACTCGAAAAAGCTTATCTAGAACACACAAGCACACTGATTGTATCAGGCTCTTTAATTGAGGGAATCGGAACGATTCACTCTGATATCGACTGCATTATCATTTGCGAAAAACGCCCCAAAGCACAAAATATGAAACACATCGGGCACGCGTTTGTCACCGACAGTAACTATCGACATATTACCAAAGATGAAGACGTCCATAATACAACCAACTTCTACGGCGACACCAGTATTCACATTGATGCCGACTATGTAACGTATTCAGAAATAGATAATATTTTTTTAAAAATCGAAAAAACATTTGAAGAAATCACCTCTGACCAACGTTTCCTCTACGCTCCCGTTTTGACAAACACAGAAAACAATGTAATCCATAGGCTAATAATTGGTCACGCCCTGAGCAATCATGAAAAATTCTCTCAACTTAAATCAAGAATTCCCCTAGAGAAACATATTTACTTAGCTCATCGCGAAAAGCTTCCAGTTTTCTATGCCTTTCAGGATATTCAAGGTTGCTGGCAATCAGAAAATCTATGGATGGGTTGTGAGATAGCTCGAGACATGATGTTTAAAACCGCAATGAGTTTCACCTACCTTACGGGTACAACAAACAAACATTATAAGTGGGTATACTCAAACATGTACCGCATTGAAGGATTTGATGAGATCAAGAATAAATTCTTCGCACTAGCCAGACAAGGTTCCAGCACAAGAGACGAATGCAGATCGTACATTCAAGAAACCCTCAAATATATGGATCTGCTATTTTTAGAAATTGAAAAAACTCTAAACAACTCAAAAATATATCCAACTGCAGAACAGTCTCTCGCTGCCCTCGACAATGAATTCAATGAGCGCAAGCAGACCACACACAAAGTTTCAATGTGCGAATACTATTTCAGAAAAAAATACTTTGCCGCAAAAGACACTCCGCCGCTTTTGAGTTTACTGAAAGAGTGGGAATAAAGCGCCTTTACAACACCACACTTGTTAATTGGTGCTACTCGCTGGCGGCCCGCTTATGGAAATTTACAAAATAGCAATTCCGCTCATATTCTCTAGATTGGGCGACATGACAGCTTCACTGATCTACTTTTCCTTCGCTGGCCACTTTATCGTTGACTCACTTGATTCCGCTTCATTTGCCTTGGCATCAATATCGTTTATTACTGTCATCGGTATCGGATTTTTTTCTCCAACACTAATCAAGATAGCGGGATCAAATAATCTAAACACAAACAACATAAAATCCGAAATAACAATATCACTAAGGCTCTCGATTTTATTTGGAGCCCTGATCATATCTATGATTTCTTTTGCGCACACAATCGCGCTTACGCCAATGACAAACCTAACCAACACGGAAGACATCCAAGCACTGCTGTTAATATCCCTATCAATTCCAGCCATATACCTACAGGTTACAATATTCAATTTTTTTAACGGAGTACAAAAAACACACTACGAAGTAATTTATACGTGGACATTTAACATTTGCCTCACTTCAGCCTGCATAATCTTGATTAACACGAACTCGGCAATCACGCTACCTGACTTCATACTCATATATTCTTGCTTACGATGTGCTTTCGCAACCCTCGCACTTTTCTACTTCAACTCTAAAATCCACCTGTATATAAAAAACTTCCAGAAAGCCATACAAATACCGAAAGAACAGTATCTTAAGTATATAGCTCGAGGTTTGCCAATGGCCTTATGCTTTGGGGGTGAAAGCTTTCTATTTTTCATATTATCATTCATTTCGAAAAACTTAGGTGAAAACAATTTATCCGCCTACCAAGCCTCACTACACTTTATAAGCATCATATATATGATATCAATTGGAATAGGGAATGCGACTGGGCTTATCGCCGCCCGTCAATTTACCAGAAGGGATTTAGGATCGCTTAAAAAAACTTATATCCAAGGACTAAAATCAGGCCTATTAGCACTAACGCCCTTTTTGCTAGCCAGTGTCCTTTGGAAAGAAAACATTTCCATGACCTATACGTCAGATTCAACGATCAGGAAACTAATTGAAACCAATACTCTTTACTCGATTCCTTTTTTAACTTTTGAATTCATCTATGTTTTAACCAGGACGATTTTGAGGAGCATGGACGATTTCTGGGTTCCCACACTTCTAACTATTCTGACGCTGAACATTTTTGGCATTACCCTTTGCGCAATTCTTCTAAATTTTTACCGCAACATACATTCTATATTTATAACCTTAATAATCTGCTCATTCATTCTGATGCTGGCAATGTTTTGGCGATTGACATTTTTATTGAAAACACACAGCAACCAGCCAATAGGTAAACTTTAGATACTTGATCCCGCTTTTACTAATTCACAACGCAAGTTAAAACATCTAACCGATTGCATTTTCGTGAGACTCCAAACATGAATCATGCTAGCGCGTTACCTTTGCTCTACAACTCGCACTTAAATTCCACAACCATTATCAGCGAACATCACGCATGGAGAACTCTGACCGGTTTACAAACCAGTGATTATTACGCTTACCGCAAAGCACTAATGAACGGGTGCCATCTCCAGAGAGCCTCCTTTGAACTCCGCCATCCAGAAGTCATGGTTTGCGACTTGAGCAACCTCGACCCAATTTATGATGGCATGTCAGACGAAGAGATAATACGAATATGGGAGTACTTAAACTCAAGGACAACCCAATTACAATCATCTGACATTTGCAAGATAAAGGGAGATGGTCTCTCACCAGAACTAGCCGTGTCAGGACCTTCCAAAGCCAAATTATTAGATTTCAAGAGCGACCTGATTAAAGAAGCACTCGCGACATCCCACCAGCCTTTCCCCTGCGTAAAGCCAACGAATAGAGGCCTTACAAAAACCAGACTGCTAATAGATACTGATAATGAAACCTTGGATTTCCACAATAAATTCTGCGCCTTCTACAGCAAATACATTTCTTATGAACACTGGGATAGCAGTCTTGCTCTCAATACCAGATACATCTATGACGACCACTCTATCTGGCTAAAAATCAAAAACATATCAAAAAATAAGCTCTTTTTATTATCAGCCGGCCTACCACTTGCACTTGGATATCTGGCAGCTACCAAAGATACAGATATATTCTTTTCTGAAATTCATCGCCAAAATGACCCGAGCCTTCTAACTAGAGATGAAAATTTTCTAGACATATTCCCCCATATAACTTCGCCGAATGATTCATGGCTGATTATAGACAAGGCCTATACCGGCGGAAGCCTCAGGCAAGCGGCGAATATGATCAGAAAGAAACTTGGTTATAATTTCGAAGTTAAAACACTAGCACTTTTCCCCAAAACCTTCAGCGCCTTTATGAGTGCAGACTACGCCGTTTACGCAGGAAAACTATTCGACGTAAAAGTCTACGCATCTAAACTCAATCGGAAAAACTGGCATACGCAATTAATATCTGAGAAGTCGGTATGAGAGCACTATTCAAGCGTGAATACATTCCAGAACTGGAAGTAAGTCTTTATGAAGCCAGAAAGCAGTTACGGCGCTATTGGGCCGGCACATTGTCCAGTCTTCCAGAATTTAACAAAACCAATACAGACCAGCATTTCAACCAAACACAATACGACATAAATTGCCAAAACATACTCTTTAGTTGCCTGTCAAAATCTCGTCTCAAAATGACAATTTACTCAGAAGAAAGCACTTCACCAATAAAACTTGGAGATCACGGTGACCTTTACGCTCTGATTGACCCCCTAGATGGCACACACAATGCGCTTATGGGTTTCCCGAACTACACATCTAGTGTTGCCATCTATCATGGTAACGAGTACGTATTTGGATGGATTTACGACATCTCTAGAGATTTAGTCTATACCGCTGCGCTTGGTGAAGGAGCGTATCTTCAGTCCGCAATAATTGTGAAACGGTTAACCACTCGAAAAACCGAATCATTAGAACAAATGCGACTTTCATTTCACCGTCCTCGTGGCAGTAAAGAAAGACATAAAATAGAACGGCTTTTATGGTCAGCGGACAAAGTTCGTATTTACTCTTGCTCTTCGTTAGAAATCTGCCTGATTGCTGCTGGGGTTCTTGATGCGTTTATTGATATCGGTTCACCTGGGCACGAGAGAAGCTGTGATATTGCGGCGGCAGAACTTATTTTGAGAGAGTCAGGCGGAGCATTATTCGATGAAAAAGGTCACTCAAGGCATTGCTTACCGCCATCCGTAGAAGCCCTGAAGGATAATGGAACATTGATTGCCTTATCTTCAGAAGATCTAATAAAAATATTCTTGTAGTGCAATTAACTGGAAGCCGAATCATGCTATTCGATACAGTAAAATTGAAACTCGCCCTACTGGCTAACGGCGTTAATTTCAGCAGGGATTTCTTAGAGCATTTCCAAACAGAGGTGAATCATATTGAAAAAAGACGTGCATACGGAACAGGTGACAGCGTCATAATCAACCCAACGATCCGAACCCCACAAGAAATTGTTCTTGATGGCGATATCATTACTGCCGCCAACTACAACCCACACTCAAAATACAAAATCATCTTAGAGCGAAACACTCCCGCACTAAGCTACAATAAAAACATCATTGACATTACTTTTCCAGCCAGGCCTAAATCTTACGGAAAAATCTTAAGTAATGGCGAGTTATTTGAAAAACATCTGACTATATATGGAAATTCTACGCTTGGAATTTTCTCCCCCGGCCATTGCTACTACTTCAATGACGGTCATGAGTGTAAATTTTGCTCTCTGGGTTCAGCTCGAGAAAGCCTGTCAGATCATAGAATGCGAATTAAGGGCGACATCGCTGGAGAAGCAGTAGCGATGGCTGTCAAAGATGAGAGTCGCCGATACCGAAGAGTCTTATTGAACGGAGGTACAATCCCTAACTACGACAAAGGGTATGGGATGCATATCGATTTGCTGAATAGAGTAAAAGAAAAGAATGCACATAACCACTTGGACTACCACTTGATTTCTATGCCACCCAAAGACTTCCGTCTTTTCGAAAAATTCAAGGCTGTCGGCAATAATATGTCAATGAGCCTGGAGGTATTCAACCCTGGACTTTTTTCAGAAGTATGCCCAGGCAAATCTCGTGACTACACTCGGGATCGTTTCCTCGAAGCTTTTGAAGCCGCTGTAGAAACTCTCGGGCGCGGCAACGTATATGCCGGATTCGTTGCCGGAATGGAGCCATTAGAGTCAATCATAGAGGGTATCGAATACTTTGGTCAGATGGGCGTAGTTCCAGCAGTGGCAGCATTTCACCCAGATGCTAGCTCGCAATACAGTGCGAGAAAACGACCTTCCGTAGAGTTTCTGAGTTCAATTGGTAAAAAGATGTCAGAAATTTATCAAAGAGAAGGATTTCGACCATTGATAGAGGGTAGCGGTAGAAACTCTCTAGATACTGAGGCTTACCTAGGAGCGTTCGCATGAACTACACCTCAGAGCAAGGAATATTTATCGCATTTGAAGGAACGGATGGTGCAGGAAAGTCTACTATCGCAAGAGCAACATACGAAATCCTCTCCCAATCTAATATAGATTTGCACTACGTCGACAAAAACCGCCCACCCGTTTCTTCAGGATATACCGAATACCACATGTCACGACTGCGGGAAGTTCTTTGGGACTATCCGGACAACGCCCCTCTTGAGCAATTAGGCGACAAACACTGGATGAGCCTTATAACTGCATGGTTTCAAGCGACAGACCATGCTGCTATATCTCCAATAGTTAGCTCTGGCGAAAATTGCATCGCAGATGGCTGGTACCACAAATACCTAGCGCGCTTCTTGCTTAAAAGTACAGATTTAGCAGAAGAAGCCCTAACAGTATTTTCAACAATTAGAAAGCCAGACTTCGTGATTTTCCTCGATATTGACCCAGCTCTCGCGGCACAAAGAAAGGGATCGTTCCGTCTAAGCGAGAGCGGAGCTTATGACGGTGGCAATGAGGATCGCCTTAAAAGTTTCATTGCATATCAGAACCGAGTCCGATCCAGTTATGAGCGCTGTGGTTTGGCAAATTGGGTGGTGATTGACACCACCGATTTAAGTGAAGAGGCAGTACTTGATAGAGCGGTAGGCGCGGTACAAAAAATCCTTATTAAAAACTAGAAATCCCGCCTACCCGGGTGAGTGCATGACACGTACAAATGAGTAACCAATCTCCCACAGGGGTTTAGTGTTGGCTCACAGAGTGAGGATCATCTCGTGCCACGCCATCCCGCCGTGGTCGGACTCGGACGGTTTGATGTAGGCAAAACCGAACCCGGCGTACAGCGGGATGTGCCGTTCCTTGCACATCAGGTGAATCGTTGCCCTGCCCTGCTCGCGCATGCGTTCGATGAACTCGCCCAGCAGGCGCTTGGCCAGCCCCAGGCCCTGATAATCCGGGTGCACCACCACCGACATGATCACCACGTTCGGCCCGGCCGGGTCGTGGCCGATCAGTTCCTTGAACGCCTCGTCGGACATCTGCACATCAAATGCCGCGCCGGAGTTGATGAAGCCGGCCACCTGCCCGTCCACTTCGGCGACGATGAAACCGTCCGGCCAGGTGGCGATGCGCGTGGCGATCTTCTCGCGGGTCGCGGCTTCGTCGCCTTCGTAGGCGAGGGTTTCGATGGCGTAGCAGCGGTCCAGGTCGGCGGCGGTGACGTGGCGGATGACGGTGTTCATGGCGGCTCGAAATCAGTGAAAACAAGGCCGCCAAGGATAAAGGAATAAGGTGTTCATATCGATCCGCACGGGCAGCGTAAAGCCTGCGTATAAGCGCTTTTCTTCGCAATCGGGACGGTCTATTCCTGAGCACTGTCTCTGATCACCCGAAGGGGAAACAGCTTATGAGCAGCGTGGAAATCGGTTTGTTGATGGTGTTGGGCATCAGCTTTTTCGGCTTCATCACCTTGGGCATCGACCTGTTGCGGGCGCGACGGATCAAGGGCAAGTAAGACTGGACCGGCAGCGCGAAACGGGTTCGCGCTGCCGGTTGTAGATCAGGTTTTCTTTTCCACCGGGACGCAGATTTCCAGCTTGCCGGTGTTGGTTTTGGGATTGAAATCGGCGCTGTAGCGTTCCAGCTCCGGGGCGTTGAGCCCTTTGTACTCGGACGCCGGCAGCCAGGTGTTGTAGATGTAATCAATGGTCTGCGGCAGCTGATCCAGCGAACCCTTGTGTTCGAACACCGCGTACTGGCGCGGCAGGACTTCGATCCACGGATACTTTTCCTGCGGGAAGTCGTCCAGCTTGCGGATTTCGACTCCGGCCATGTAATCGAAACCGCCGTTGCCGTCGAAATTGCTGCAAACGCCGTAGGTCAATTCGCCCTTCTGCCCCGGAATGTTTCCGATGTGCGGGATCAATTTTTCCCACAGCGCAGGGATGTCCTGAACGGTCTCTTTGGTGAAGCGATCGCGAAAACCTGCAATCAGCAGGAAGTGTCCATGTTCGAAGCGAGGTTCAGCCACTTCGACGCGTTTTTGCTCATCCATGACTCGACTCCTTGAACGAAAAAAGTGGGTTCGGCTGGGAGTATAGAAGCCAAACCCGATTCGCACATTTACAGCGTATGCAGGGCCTCGGCGGCGCCGGAACCGACGAACTCGTTATAGCCCGATACGATCACGTAGACCGCGAAATAGCAGAAGATCGCTGCCGATGCCATGTAGGAATAGCGCAGCAGTTTGTCGCCCAGCAACTTGCCGCCATGGCTCGCGGCGAAACACAGCCCCGCCGACCACAGCAGCCCGGCGCACAGGAAGCCGCCAAGGAACAGCGCCGAGCTCAAAGGACCGCCGCCGCCGGAGCGGGCGATCAACGTACCGCCCACGGCCGCGAACCAGAGAATGGCGCTCGGCGACGACATGGCGAGAAAAATCCCACGGAAGAATTCCTTGCGATGGGAGTTCTGGCCAACCTCGGCGGTCGCCGCCAATTGCGCCTCGTGGTGGATCGCCGAATAGATCATCTTCGCCGCGAAGTAGATCAACAACGCCGAACCGCCGATCCACAGCACCCAGCGCACGGTTTCGTATTGCAGCAGAACGGTCATTCCGGCCAGCGCCAGCACCGCGTAGATCAGGTCGCCGACGCAGGTGCCGAGACCCAGTGCGAAGCCCTGAAAATAACCGCGCTGCATCGCCAGGGTAATCATCGCGATGTTGGCCACGCCGATATCCAGGCACAGCGAAAGGCTCAACAAAAAGCCGCTGGTGAATTCCATTAACCGTTTTCCTTGGGAAAAAATTGTTGTCGTGCACGCTGGACAGCCTGCCATCGCTGCCCTTATCTTCCGCCACAGGTCACCGCAGTGACCAGCGTCGCTCGGACGGTTCCGGGCGCTTACGTTATCCGAGGCAACAATGGCTGAACAAGGTTCGCCGCGCCGCTTTGCGCGCATAGATCGACTCCCCCCTTACGTTTTCAACATCACTGCCGAGCTGAAGATGGCCGCCCGACGTCGTGGCGAAGACATCATCGACTTGAGCATGGGCAACCCCGACGGCGCCACGCCGCCGCACATCGTTGAAAAACTGGTGCAGGTTGCACAACGCGAAGACACCCACGGTTACTCCACGTCCAAGGGCATTCCGCGCCTGCGTCGGGCGATTTCCAACTGGTACAAGGAACGCTACGAGGTCGAGATCGACCCGGAAAGCGAAGCCATCGTCACCATCGGTTCCAAGGAAGGCCTGGCGCACCTGATGCTGGCGACCCTGGATCAGGGCGACACCGTGCTGGTGCCGAACCCGAGCTACCCGATTCACATCTACGGTGCCGTGATTGCCGGCGCCCAGGTGCGGTCGGTGCCGCTGGTACCGGGCGTGGATTTCTTTGCCGAGCTGGAACGGGCGATTCGCGGCTCGATCCCGAAACCGAAGATGATGATCCTCGGCTTCCCGTCCAACCCCACCGCCCAGTGCGTGGAGCTGGATTTCTTCGAGCGGGTGATCGCCCTCGCCAAACAGTACGACGTGCTGGTGGTGCACGACCTGGCTTACGCCGACATCGTCTACGACGGCTGGAAAGCCCCGTCGATCATGCAGGTGCCGGGCGCCAAGGACATCGCGGTGGAGTTTTTCACCCTGTCCAAGAGCTACAACATGGCGGGCTGGCGCATTGGTTTCATGGTCGGCAACCCGGAACTGGTCAGCGCCCTGGCGCGAATCAAGAGCTACCACGACTATGGCACCTTCACCCCGCTGCAGGTGGCCGCAATTGCTGCGCTTGAAGGCGATCAGCAATGCGTGCGCGACATCGCCGAGCAATATCGCCAGCGTCGCAACGTACTGGTCAAAGGCCTGCATGAACTGGGCTGGATGGTCGAAAACCCGAAAGCCTCGATGTACGTCTGGGCGAAGATTCCCGACGCCTACGCCCATCTCGGTTCGCTGGAGTTCGCCAAGAAGCTGCTGGCCGAGGCCAAGGTCTGCGTCTCGCCGGGCGTTGGTTTCGGTGAGTACGGCGACGATCATGTGCGCTTCGCGCTGATCGAGAACCAGGACCGGATTCGCCAGGCCGTACGCGGGATTCGCGGGATGTTCCGGGCGGATGGCCTGGTGACCAAATCCTGACGCTGGGCACATAACACTGTGGGAGCGAGCCTGCTCGCGATTGCGGGCTGACATTCAACATTTTCATTGAATGTTATGCCCTCATCGCGAGCAGGCTCGCTCCCACATTTGTTTTGCGATGTGCCTGCTTAAACGAACAGCGACAACAACAGAATAAAGCCCAGGCCAACCACCGACAGGATGGTTTCCATCGCCGTCCAGGTCTTGAAGGTCTCGGCCACGGTCATGTTGAAGTACTGCTTCACCAGCCAGAAACCGGCATCGTTGACGTGGGACAGGATCAAGGAGCCGGCACCGGTGGCCAGCACCAGCAGCTCACGGTTCACGCCCGGGATCATCCCCACGACTGGCACCACAATACCCGCACCGGTGATGGTCGCCACGGTGGCCGAACCGGTCGCGATGCGGATCACCGCCGCCACCAGCCACGCCAGCAGGATCGGCGAGATCTGCGCGCTGACCGCCATGTGGCCGATCACGTCGCCCACACCGCTGGTCACCAGCATCTGCTTGAAGCCACCGCCGGCGCCGATGATCAGGATGATCGCGGCGGTTGGCGCCAGGCTGGCGTCGAGCCACTTGAGCATCTGTTGGGAACCGATGCCCTGCTTGGCGCCGAAGGTGTACAGCGACAGCAGCAATGCCAGCAGCAGCGCCGAAATCGGGTGACCGATCATGTCCATCCAGGTGCGGAAGAAATGACCGTCCGGCAGCGCCACATCAGCGAAGGTTTTCAGCAGCATCAGGAACACCGGCAGCAGCACGGTGACCAGGGTGATGCCGAAGCTTGGCAGTTTGGTCGAATCGGTTTCACGGGCCAGTTGATCGACCAGTTCCTGGTTCGGATGACCCGGGATGTGCTTGGCGATGAACGTACCGAAGATCGGACCGGCAATGATGGCGGTCGGCAGCGCGACGATCAGACCGTAGAGAATGGTCTTGCCGATGTCGGCACCGAACACGCCGATGGCCAGCAGCGGGCCCGGGTGCGGCGGCACCAGACCGTGCACGGCGGACAGGCCGGCGAGCAGCGGAATACCGATCTTGATGATCGACACACCGGTGCGGCGAGCGACGATGAACACCAGCGGAATCAGCAGCACGAAGCCGATTTCGAAGAACAGCGGAATGCCCACCAGGAACGCGGCGAACATCATCGCCCACTGAACCTTGTCCTTGCCGAAGGCGCGGATCAGGGTCTGGGCGATCTGATCGGCACCGCCGGATTCCGCCATCATTTTGCCGAGCATGGTGCCCAGCGCGAGGATGATGCCGACGAAACCGAGCACACCACCGAAGCCGTCCTGGAACGCCTTGATGATGGTGCCGATCGGCATGCCGGACGTCAGGCCGAGGAACGCGGCGGCGATGGTCAGGGCAATGAAGGGATGGAGCTTGAACTTGGTGATCAGGACGATAAGCCCGATCACCGTGACCACTGCATCAAGCAGCAGGTAGGCGTCATGGGACATGCCAAACATTGGGGGTGTCTCCTGGTTTGTTGTTGTTATTAAAGCGGGTTAATCAGAAGTCGAAAGGACAGCGCTATCTTCGCAATCACACTCATACCGCCTGTTTCAGGCCATGGGCCTGCCACCAGACGTGGGCTTGCGACGCCAGTTCTTCAACGCTGTGGATCGAAGCATTCAGGGCCAGGGTCAACGGCTCGCCCTTGGGCGATTCGAGGGTGGCGAACTGGCTTTCGATCAAGGTCGCCGGCATGAAGTGACCCGGACGGTGGGACACACGTTCGGCGGCCACTTCAGGCGTCAATTCGAGGAACACGAAGCCCAGACCCGGCAAGGCGCTACGCAGCACTTCGCGGTAACTGTGTTTGAGGGCCGAGCAGGTCAGCACCGGACGTTCGCCCAGGGCGTCGACGCGGCGCAGTTCATCGCACAGGCTGTCGAGCCAGCCGGCACGGTCTTCGTCGTTCAGGGGGATCCCCGCGCTCATCTTTTCGATGTTCGCGGCCGGATGGAAAGTATCGCCTTCAATGGCAGTGGCGCCGCTCAATTGGCACAGGGCCTCGCTGACGCACGTCTTGCCGCAACCGGCAACGCCCATGATGACCAGGGCGGTGATGGGATGATTCATGTAACACCTCAGCGCGCAGACAGCGCTACCTTTGCTAGCTATGACTCTAGTGCACAGGCAGAAGTTGCCGACGCCTTCTTGTCGTTTTTTTGGGTTGCAGCAGGTTTTGTCCGTACGCCAAAAAGCGAGGATCAGGCAGGACCTCGCTTACGCATTTGCAGCTGCATAAGGACAGCGCTACCTTAGTGCCTTGATTTTTGTTTGGCAAGCCGCCCGATGACCACCCCTAAAAACGATAAAAACACCCGCACCACCGGCCGTCCCACCCTCAATGAAGTCGCCCGGCTGGCCGGGGTCAGTCCGATTACCGCCTCGCGCGCCTTGCGCGGGGTCAGCACGGTTGCCACCGAGCTGGTGGAAAAAGTGCAAAAAGCCGCGCTGGAACTCAACTACGTGGTCAACCCCGCCGCCCGCGCCCTGGCCTCGGCCCAGAGCCATTCGGTGGTGGTGCTGGTGCCTTCGCTGTCCAACCTGCTGTTCATCGACACCCTGGAAGCCATTCATCGGGTGCTGACGCCCAAAGGCTTTGAAGTGTTGATCGGCAACTTCCACTACTCGCGCGATGAAGAAGAAAACCTGCTGCGCAACTACATGGCCTATCAGCCACGCGGTTTGCTGCTGACCGGCTTCGACCGCACCGAAAGTTCGCGACGGATGATCGAGGCCAGCAACATTCCCTGCGTGTACATGATGGAACTGGACAGCGCCGCCGGGGTGAACTGCGTCGGTTTCTCCCAACTCAGCGCCGGGGAAACCGCCGCCGAGCATTTGCTGTCCCGTGGCCGCAAGCGTCTGGCGTACATCGGCGCGCAGCTCGATCAGCGCACCCTGCTGCGCGGTGAAGGCTTTCGCAAGGCGTTGCAGAAGGCTGGTCGCTATGACCCGGATCTGGAAGTGCTGACACCGCGCTCATCGTCCGTGGGCCTGGGTGGCGAGTTGTTCCTGCAACTGCTGGCGGCGCACCCGGATGTCGATGCGATCTTCTTCGGCAATGACGACCTGGCCCAGGGCGCCCTGCTGGAAGCGCTGCGCAACGGAATCAAAATCCCCGAACAAGTGGCGATCCTCGGTTTCAACGACCTGCCGATGTCGGAGCACATGGTGCCGCGCCTGAGCAGCATCAACACGCCCCGCGAAGCGATCGGCAAGCGTGCGGCGGAGCAGATGCTGACGCTGATGGCCGGTAACAGCGTGGCGCGGCCGGTGGAGGACATGGGCTTCGAACTGAAGATTCGCGAGAGCACCTGACTCAACCTCCCAGCAACTCCACCAGAGCCAGCGCGCCCTTCTGCAACGGCTGGCTCTTGAGCCACACCGCGTGCACCGGCAGCACCAGACCGTTTTCGATGTTGCGAAAATTCAGCCGTTTCAAGCGTCCGCTATCGAGCCACGGCTGTACCACCGACAACGGAAAATTGCCCCAGCCCAACCCCGCCTCGACCATTTCCAGCGCCGTTTCCAGGCTGTCGGTGCGCCAGTGGGATTCGGCCACCAGCGGCCGGGTTTCGCTGATCGGCAAGTCGCGACTGCCGACGACGATCTGCCGGACATGCACCAGATCCTCGAGAAACAGGTCCTGCCCCTGCAACAGCGGACTGTCCGCCGCCAGCGTGGCGATCATCCGCTCAGTGCCGACAAACTGAAAACGCTCCAGCACATTCACGCTCAACCCGGCGAACGCCAGGCACACGCTGATCCGGCCACTGTGGAGCATCGCCAGCACATCGTCCTGTGGCGCGGTCAGCACTTCAATGTCGAGCAGCGGATGGCGCTCGCTGATGTCCTTGATCGCCGTCAGCAACCGTCGGCGATCGATATCCGCCGCCACGCCGATCGATAACTTGCTCTCCAGCCCCAACGACAACTGCACCGCGTGCACCTGCAATTGCTTGAGCTGATCGGCGATCAATCGCGCATGGGGAACCAGCGAAAGTGCCATGGCCGTGGGTTGCGGTTCTCGGTGACTGCGATCAAACAGCGAGTAACCGAGTTCCGCCTCCAGATTACCGATGGCCATGCTCACCGCCGACGGGACTTTGCCCAACGCCCTGGCAGCGGCGGAAAACGAGCCGCGCTCGATCACGGCGAGAAACAGCTCGATGCTTTCACTGTTGAAATTCACTTCGCACACCTATCAATAAAACTGAAAGCTACTGACTTTTTCTGTCACTTCCATTGAAGCTATCTTTCGTCGCCTTCGCCAGCCCCACTGGCCACAAGTCGCAAGAAAGAGGCAATTCCCCATGCAAGGCGTCAAACGCAAACTGGTTTATGTGTCGCTCTATGAAGTGATCGGCATGACCTTCTCGGCCCTCGGCCTGGCCCTGTTGTCCGGCACCTCGCCCGGCAGCACCGGCCCGCTGGCGTTGATCATCACCACCATCGCCGTGACCTGGAACTTCATCTACACCTCGTTGTTCGAACGCTGGGAAAGCCGCCAGGCCTCGCGCACCCGCACGGTGAAACGGCGCATTGCCCACGCCGTCGGCTTCCAGCTGACGCTGATCGTGTTCCTGATTCCGCTGATCGCCTGGTGGATGAACATCAGTCTGGTGCAGGCCTTTTTGCTGGATCTGGCGCTGATCGTGTTCATCCCTTGCTACACCTTCGCGTTCAACTGGTTGTTTGACCGGGTGTTCGGCTTGCCAGCGTCTGCGCTGCCGGATCCGCAGCCCGCGACATAAATCGTTAATTGGTAAGCGGATATTGCAAGAAATCGGCGGTTTTCCCTCGCCAACCGTCGATATAAACAATCCTTGATTTCCGATAGCAGGCTAAGCTTTTCCATCAATAAAAAATGGACCAGCCCATGACTGCACACGCCCCCGCCGCGCAACGCGACGGCATCGACCCGATACGCGCCGCCGAGATTTCCGCCCGCATCGACCGCCTCCCGGCAGTCGCCACGATCTGGCGGCTGGTGGCGCTGCTGTCGATCGGTGGTTTCTTCGAACTCTACGACCTGTTCCAGACCGCCTACATCAGCCCCGGCCTGATCCGCGACGGCATTTTCGCCACCGGCAATCAGGGCGTGTTCGGGTTCTCCGATCAGGCTGCGTTCGCCTCGGCGACGTTCCTCGGACTGTTTCTCGGTGCCAGCCTGCTGAGCCCGATGGCGGACCGTTTCGGGCGGCGGGCAATCTTCACCTTCGCGCTGGTCTGGTACACCGTGGCCACAGTTTTGATGGGCGTGCAGAGTTCGGCGCTGGGGATCATCTGCATGCGTTTTCTGGTGGGCATCGGTCTCGGCATCGAACTGGTGACCATCGACGCCTACCTCTCGGAACTGGTGCCCAAGCGCATGCGCAGTTCGGCGTTCGCTTTCGCGTTTTTCGTGCAGTTCCTGTCGGTGCCAGCGGTGGCGTTGATGTCCTGGTGGCTGGTGCCGCAGGCGCCGTTCGGGGTGTCCGGCTGGCGCTGGGTGGTGTTGGCCAGCGCAGTGTTTGCGCTGTTCATCTGGTGGCTGCGCAAACGTCTGCCGGAGTCGCCGCGCTGGCTGGCCCAGCATGGCCGTTTCGATGAGGCGAACCGGATTCTCGACGACATTGAGGCGCGCTGTGAGAAAGATCATCGCCAGCCACTCGACGCACCGGAAGCCGTGGCAGTCGATGTCGAGGGCAAGGGCCGTTTCGCCGATATCTGGCAACCGCCCTATCGCCGCCGCGCGTTGATGCTGATCGTCTTCCACATCTTCCAGGCCATCGGCTTTTTCGGCTTCGGCAACTGGCTGCCGGCGCTGCTTTCCGGTCAGGGTGTCAGCGTCACTCACAGCCTGATGTACGCGTTCATCATCACCCTCGCCTACCCGCTCGGGCCGTTGCTGTTCGTCAAATTCGCCAACCGCTTCGAGAACAAGTGGCAGATCGTCGGCTCGGCCCTCGGCGCCATGAGCTTCGGCACCTTGTTCGCGTTGCAGACCAGCGCCTTCGGCCTGATCTTCTGCGGGGTGATGATCACCTTCTGCAACGCCTGGCTGAGCTTCAGTTATCACTCCTATCAGAGCGAATTGTTCCCCACCAACATCCGCGCCCGGGCCGTGGGGTTCTGCTATTCGTTCAGTCGCTTGTCGACGGTGTTCAGCAGCCTGCTGATCGGTTTGTTCCTCGACCACTTCGGCACGCCGGGCGTGTTGGCGTTCATCGTCGCCAGCATGCTGATCGTGATGCTTACCATCGGCTACTTCGGCCCCCGCACCCGAAACCTCGCACTGGAAAACATCGCCCATCGCTGACGAACAACGGTCATCCTCTGCCGCCTACCGGCAAGGGATGACCGCTTGGCCTGTTCACGCCAGACACAAGCAATTGAAATAGAAGGACTTATTCGAAAGGCACGGTATTTGCTGCCCAGGACTGACAGTCATTACCTACAGGTCCTTTCATCATGTTGGTCAGTGCAAAACAACAGCAAATCATCCACCTGCCCAAGCCGCTGAATGACGATGCAACCGCCACGGCAGCGGCCGGTCTGCAAGGCGGCCTGCACGGCGCGATGCTGCAGACCCTGCAAAACCAGACCCAGGCGCAAACCGCCGAAGCCACCGCCAAAGTGCAGGAATCGGCCACCCAACTGGCGACCCGGCAAGTCAGCGAAGCCACCCGCATCAGCGACAACGTCGACGAAGCATTCGCCAAGACCCGTGTCGCCCTGCAAACCTCCGATACTTCGCCGAGCAAATCCACAGGCTCATCGGCCCTGGACGAGTTCAAGGACTACATGAGCAAAACGCCGGAACAGCGTCTGCGCGACAGTATCCTTCAGGAAATGGGCCTGACCGAGGACGACATCAAAGCCATGCCGCCGGAGAAACAACTGGCCATCGGCAAAGAGATCGCCGAGCGACTGCAGGACAAGATGAAGCTGGCCGAAGCCGAGAAACAGAACAAACAGGACGCCAACTCGGCCAAGATCAGCGACCAGTCGGCAGACAAGTTCCTCGCTTCACTCTGACCCGCATCACGCTGCGCAGCGGCGCAATAAAAAAGGATCCCCACCGGGGATCCTTTTTTTCAGCCGTGAAACCGTCAGTTCAACTGCAAAGTCTCATTGAACTGGCTGATCGCATCCACCACATGCCGCGAACCCTGCTGGATCTCCCGGATTGCGTCGCCCGCCTCGTTCGCCAGTTCCACCCCGAGCCCGGTGCGGCTCAGGCTCGACTGCATGCTCGACACTGCGCTCAGTGACAGCTCATGGTTCTTGCGCACCACATCGACGATCTCCAGGGTCGCCTGACTGGTCCGCGCCGCAAGACTGCGCACCTCGTCCGCCACCACCGCAAAACCACGCCCGTGCTCACCGGCCCGCGCTGCTTCGATGGCCGCGTTGAGCGCCAGCAGGTTGGTCTGGTCGGCAATCCCGCGAATGGTCTGGACGATGGTGCCGATGATGTCCGACTGTTTGCTGACCGCATCGATGCTCAGCGCCGCTTCGTTGAGGTCGCGGGAAATGTCCTGAATGATCTGCACCGTTTGCTGCACGACCTGTGAGCCTTTTTGCGCGCAGGCGTCGTTTTGTACCGAGGTGCTGTGGGCCGATTCCGCGGCGGTCTGCAGCGTGGTCATCTGATGGGTGATGTCGCTGGCGAACTTCACCACTTTGTACAACCGGCCCTTGGCGTCGAACAGCGGGTTGTAAGAAGCTTCGAGGTAAACGGTTTGCCCGGACTTGTTCTTGCGCTCGAAGCGGTGCGAGTGATATTCGCCGCGATTGAGCGAAGCCCAGAACGCTTTGTACTGCGCGGATTCGGCCTCGACCCGGTGACAGAACAGACTGTGGTGATGGCCGACGATTTCGTTGAGCGAGTACTGCATGGTCTTGAGAAAGTTGTCGTTGGCGGTGATTACATTGCCTTGCGGGGTGAACTCGATCACCGCCATCGAACGGCCGATGGCGGCCAGCATGCTTTCTTCTTCCTTTTCCTTGTTCACGCGCGCGGTGATGTCCGCCGCCACTTTGATCACACTTCGGACTTGTTTGTCCGGGCCATACACCGGCATGTAACTGGCTTCCAGCCAGATCTCCCGACCGCTTTTGTTCAAACGCAGGAAAGTGCCGCTGATGGGTTCGCCACGGGCCAGGTCACGCCACAACTTGGCGTATTCCTCGCTGCGGTAAAACGCCTCTTCACAAAAGATCCGGTGATGTTTGCCACGCACTTCTTCGGCGCTGTAACCCATGGTCTTGCAGAAGTTCTCATTGGCATCCAGCACGATGCCCTCGGGGGTGAATTCGATCATTGCCATCGAACGGCTGATCGCCGCCAACTTCGCGTTGGTTTCGGTCAGGGCACAGCTGAAGCGCTCGATTTCCTGCAGGTCAGCCTTGTGATGTAGGTTGAACATGTCTCTATCACCTTCCGCGCGTTCTTTTGATTTGATGAAAGTTCGGGTCTTTCAGAATCCACCACTACGTTCCAGAGAACAGGCACACGCCTTCCTCCACAGGAGGAAGTTGTCAGGTGATAAACGATGATTAATCAAAGAGTCCATGTAGCGACGCTTTAATCAAGACATCCTTCTCTTGATAGCCCGCAGGCGGGCCATTCCTAACGTGTAGAAGAACTTCCATTTAAAAAATTTTCCTTGTCGGTTCAGTGTCCGGTGCCTTGGATTGCGCACTCTGGCAGCTTTGTTCGTGGCTAACCTAATGCCGTCGAGGCGCTTTGGATGACGGTCGACATAGTTAGTTAGGTTTGAGCATAGACAGCGTAAAGCCTTGCGCAAGGCCACTAGTCGGCCAGCACCACGGGGAATAAGGACAAAAAGCGGACAAGAAACGGTTCAGCGGCGGGGGTGTTGGTTGCCATTGCGACCGACTCGCAATGGCAACTTTTGAAACGACACAATTATCGCAAAAGTACTACAGACTCCCGCTGACTTTATTCGCCACATCACCCGGCACCCAAGGCTTCCACACTTGCGGTTGATCACGCAGGAACGCTTCGGCGACCTGGCGTGGCTGCTGACGCTTCTCGCTCATCCCGGCCAGGGTCTGGTTCAGCAGATCGATCGGCAAGTCGACCTTTTCAAAGAATGTCACCAGTTCCGGGTACTGTGCCTTGAACGGCGCCGACACGCCAATTGCCAGGCTCGCCGGCATCGAGCGGGTGCCTTTCGGATGGGGGTTGTTGGCATCGGCCAGGGTTTTCCAGGCGTCGGCGTCGAACGGCGGCTCTTCGAGCTTCACCAGTTTGAAGCGACCGAGCAGCGGCGTCGGCGACCAGTAGTAGAACAGCACCGGTTTGCCGCGCTTGATCGACGACGCCACCTCGGCATCCAGCGCCGCGCCGGAACCGGTGCGGAAGTTGACGTAACTGTCGTTCAGCGCATAGGCCTTGAGCTTCTGGCTGTTGACGATTTCCGAGGTCCAGCCGGTCGGGCTATTGAGGAAACGCCCACGGCTCGGGTCTTCCGGATCCTTGAACACATCCTTGTAGCGCGGCAGGTCGGCCACCGATTTCAGCTCCGGCGCCAGCGGTTTGATCCCGCGCTCGGGGTCGCCCTTGATCACGTATTCCGGCACCCACCAGCCTTCGGTAGCGCCCTTCACCGTGTCGCCAAGGCCGAACACCTTGCCCTCGGCAGCAGCCTTGACCCACGCCGGACTGCGCCCGGCCCACTCCTCGCCGATCACTTGGATGTCGTTTTTCGCCAGCGCCGCTTCCAGACTGACGGTGCTGCCCGGCAGCGTGTCGGTCGAATAGCCATAACCTTTTTCAACGATCAGGCGCAGTACTTCGGTGATGAAGCTGCCGCTTTCCCAGGTGATGTCACCGAAGTGAATCGGCGCGGCTTTTTCCACTGCCACGGCGTGCCCGGCAGTCAGGGTCAGGGCCAGCAGCGAACTGCCGAGCAGGGTTTTGATCGATCTCATGCGGACCTCTTGTTCTGGGAGGAAATCAGGGTTTGGTTGGCGCTGTGGCGGTTGCACAGGGCCTGGGAACGGGTCATGTACAGGCTCACCGAACGCTGGGAGATGCCCAGTTCGGCAGCAATTTGCGGGTAGGTCAGGCCGTCGATGCGGGCCAGCAGAAAGGTCGAGCGCACCTTGCCCGGGAGGCGTTGGAGTGTCCGGTCCAGATGTTTGAGGCTCTGTGACAGGTCGGCGAGTTGTTCGGGAGATGGCGCGTGATCGAGATCCACTTGTTGCAGTTGATTCAGATGCCGACGCTCCAGGTCGCCCCGCCGCCAGCGCTCGTACAGCAGGCGTTGGGCAATGATGGTGAGCAAGGCGCGGGGTTCGCGGATGGCGGTCAGGCCCGGCGCTTCGAGCAGTTGCGCGAAGGTTTCGGCGGCGATGTCTTCGGCGGTGGCCGCATCATTCGATTGCCGACGCAGACGTGTGCACAACCACTGGTAATGGTCGCGAAACAAGGTGTTCACATGATTGCGATGGGATGAGTCGGCGCCGGACATGGGGGCTCCTTGGTCAAGGGTCGCTGAATGTCCGGTCGTCCGGTGGCGCGATCCTAGCAAGGTGCCTTATGCGTTAAAAATACTTAAAAAGAATTCTTATATTCCATTAGTGCATTACAAGAAGCCACTAACGCAAGCGGCCATAACCCAGTTCTTCGGCCTCGCGCTGATAATCCAGCAGAACGAGGTAATCGCTTTCGCTGGCGGGCAGGACATCGGGCAAACCGAGCATGCGGGCCACATCGGGCAAGTCTTGCAGGCTGCGGTTCATGGCCCGGCGCAGGTGTTCGATCTGCTCGTGCGTCGTACTGGCTGCGGTGATGAAGGGCAAGGTCGGGCTGAACGCACTGCGCGCCACCACCCGCAATCCGCCGACCTCTTCAGCGGCGTGCTGCGCCAGGTACGCGAAGGTCACACTGTCGATGGCCGCCAGATCGGCGCGGTCTTCGCGCAACCAGCGCAGGCTTTCCCGATGTCCGCCACTAAGACCCACCGAAGCGAAAAACCGCCCGTCCCGCTGCAACGGCGCCAGGCGCTGGCGCAACAGGTTCATGCCGCTGTTGGAGTCTTCGCTGTTGATCACCCCGCGACTGTCGAAGAACGCCGCCAGACTGCGGCGCGGATCATCGGCGCGGCTGAGGATCAGGCTGCAATGATGACCCGCGCTGGCGTCCGGCAACTCGTAGCGCGGACGGCCGACAATCCTGACCTGGCCACGCAACGCGGTCATCAACGGGTAACCGCAGGTCTGGGTCAACAGCAACTCGGGCGAGCGCCAGAGTTCGAGCAAGGACAAGCCCTCGGCATCGAGCCGCGAACCGCCGAGGTGTTCGAGAAGCCGCGCCAGCCACTGCTCGTTCGCCGCGCGGATCGGCTCGGGGGCGATGTACATCAACAGCTCTGCGTAACCTGACGTCATGGTGGTCTCAAATGAATGGATGCTGCGGACTGTCGATCGGCTTGATGCCGTGCCGGCGCCACAATTGCCCATAACCCTGTACCAGAAATCCGCCGCTGCGTTCGACCCATTGCTCCCGGCGCATGCGATAGGCCTTGGGCAAGTCGTACCACGCCAGCTTCGGCAAATCGTGGTGCACCAGATGGAAATTAAGGTTCAGGAACAGCCAGCGCCATGGCCATCCGGCTTCATTGAGCACTGTGCGCTGCTGCGGTTGTGCGTGGGGCCGATGCTCATAGTAGGAGCGGACCATCGCAATCGACAGCGCCGGGATGCTGATCAGCAGCAGGTAATGCCAGACCGGCAACACGCTGTAGCGGGCAATGAACACCAGCATCAGCACGGTCAAGGCACCGTGGGTCAGCCACATCAACCAGGCCTGCCGTTCGCCGCTTTTGAGGCGTTGCAGTTCTTCACCGGCCAGCGTCAGCAAGGCCAACGGTGCGCCGAGGACGAATCGACCAAGCACAGTCTTGTTCAGCCAGTGCAGGCTGCGTTCGAACAGCGAACTGCCCTGCCAGCGCTGGGCGCTCAGGTAACGGCTTTCGGGATCGACACCGGGGATCGTCAGGTCTTCGTCGCGATGGTGCTGCAAATGGCTGTCGCGATAGAGCGTGTAGGGATACCACACGGCGAATGGCGCGTAGCCGAGGACTTTGTTCACCCAGGTCCAGCGCGTCGGATGGCCATGGAGTAATTCGTGCTGCACCGACAGCCACAGCACCAGCAACGGAATCAGCAGCAGCGTGCTCCACCAGAGACCGAGCCATTCGCTGCCGAGCATCACGCAGAACCAACCGGCATACACGCCAATCAGCAGCAGCCAGGTCGGCCAGTCGGTACGAGCGGTGAAGCGTTGGCGCAGGGCTTCGATCTGTTGGCGATGGGCGTCGTCGAAATAATGGGGCATGGCGTGGCTCGGAACGAAGGTCTGTTCGTTCTGTGCAACACCATCGGGAAATCTTGCAGATTATTTTTGCGGGCTGCTTTCAAGGACAAGACGGGAGCCCGGATCCGGGCTCCCGAAAGGCGTGATCAATGGCCAAAAATGTCGACTTTTTTCGCTCTTTTCTCGTGGCGTTTCTCAATCGCGGTCTTGGCCGGTTTCTTCTTCGCGGCTTTCTTCGAATCCATACCTTTGGACATGATGCGTACTCCACTCAGAGGGGATGTGAGATCAGGTATACACCTATCCCGGCGAGGACGTTGTTTTATAATCCGCGACTTTTGCACCGGCAGTCCGATTCATGACCGACACCCGTTACAGCCAGCTCGACGACCTGTCCTGGCCCTTGATGAACAAGTTCTACCGCCAGCATCAATCGTCGATGAAAGCGGTGCGCGAAGCGCAATTGTGGGTGGCGCGGCAGGAGGAAATCGTGGCGGCGCTGTGCCTGCGGCCGGTGTTCGGCGGGCATTGGCTGACCGGGTTGTTCGTTGATCCGGCCTGCCGCGAACAGGGCATCGCTGCGCAATTGATCGCGGCGGCGGTGAAAGATGTGGAGGCGCCGGTGTGGCTGTTCTGCCATCCGGACCTGCGTGGATTCTACGAGCGGCGCGGCTTCACCTTCGACCCCGCCCTGCCGCAGGCCATGGCCGAACGTTTGAGCCGCTATGCGCGGAGCAAGCCGATGATTGCCATGGAACTGGCGCCGCGCACTGGCTGATCAATCGTCAGCGTCGGGATCGAGATCCGGGAACATCACTTCGGTAAAACCGAACTTGCTGAAATCGGTGATGCGCGACGGGTACAGCCGTCCGATCAGGTGATCGCACTCATGCTGCACCACCCGCGCATGGAATCCCGAGGCCACGCGCACGATCGGCTCGCCCTTGGGATCGAAACCCTCGTAGCGGATCTGTTGATAACGATCCACCGCGCCACGCAGGCCGGGCACTGACAGACAGCCTTCAAAGCCCTCTTCCATCAGCGGGCTCAACGGCGTGATCAGCGGATTGATCAGGATCGTCTGCGGCACGGCTTCGGCGTCCGGGTAACGCTCGCTGTGCTCGAAGCCGAAGATCACCAGTTGCAGGTCGACGCCGATCTGCGGTGCGGCCAGGCCAACACCACCGACGCTTTCCATGGTCTGGAACATGTCGTCGATCAGTTGCCACAATTGCGGGCTGTCGAACATCTCGGCCGGCACCGGCGGGGCAATGCGCAGCAGGCGCTCGTCGCCCATCTTCAGGATTTCACGGATCATGATCAGGCTTCGTCTGTGTTCGGCTTGAGCGAGTGATCGCGCCCGAGACCGGAAACGTGTTGTTTGGGATGTTCATCGAGTTCGCCGGGGACTTTCTCGCCCGAATCCTTGCCCTCGCTGGACATGTGTTCGATCACCGCATTCATCTCCGCGCCGAGCAACAACACGGCAGAGGAAATATAGAAATACAGCAACAGCACGATGATCGCACCGATGCTGCCATACATGGCGTTGTAGTTGGCGAAGGTCTTGACGTAGAACGCGAAACCCAGGGAGGCGATGATCCACACCACCACCGCCAGCACCGAGCCCGGGGTGATGAAGCGGAACTCCTGTTTGACGTCGGGCATCACGTAGTAGATCAAGGCGACGGCCACCATCATCAGGATCACGATCACCGGCCAGCGGGCGATGGTCCACACCGTGACGATGAAATCTTCCAGCCCGACCTGACCGGCAATCCAGCCCATAACCTGAGGCCCCAGCACCATCAGCGCCGCGGCGGCCAGCAGCATGCCGGCGATGCCGACGGTGTAGAAAATCGACAGCGGGAAGCGCTTCCAGATCGGCCGGCCTTCGACCACGTCGTAGGCCGCATTCATCGCGCTCATCATCAGGCGCACACCGGCGGACGCGGTGTACAGGGCGATGACGATACCCACGGAAAGCAGGCCGCCCTTGGACTGTTGCAACTGATCGATCACCGGGTTGACCTGCTCCAGCGCCTGGGGCGGCAACACCAACTCCGATTGCAGACGCAGCCAGGAAAAGAAGTCCGGCAGGTGCAGGAAACCGATCAGGGCAATCAGGAACAGAATGAACGGGAACAGCGAGAACAGCATCTGGTAGGCCAGTGCCGAGGCATAGGTCGACATCTCGTCGTCCATGAACTCGGTGACGGTACGCACGATGACCCGGTGCAGGGGCAGGCCTTTCATGTCGGGGAAAATCATTCGCGTCTCCTTTCGCCGCAAAACAGGTTGAAGTCGTGGCGACTGGGGCCGTTTTCTCTCATCAAAGTAGCCTACTTGGCGACTCTGAAACACTGTGATCCGTGACTGCATGTGAACGACACACAAAAACGGCCATCCTTGGATGGCCGCTTCGGTGTTTCGTTCAAGGCTGGATCAAGCCTTGTCGACGCCTTTCTTGATCGCGTCCTTGGCTTTGCCCACTGCTTGCTGGGCCTCGCCTTTCTTCTCTTGCAATTTGCCTTCGGCTTGCAGCCTGGTGTTGTCGGTAGCTTTACCGACGCCTTGCTTGACGTTGCCGACGGCTTCGTTGGCCATGCCTTTTACTTTATCGCCTGTGCTACTCATGGTGTTTCTCCTTGGTGCATTGAAGGGGAAAAGTCAGTACGTAACGATTGACTGGCCCCGTTTGCGCCAAGTTTCATTTATTTTCAGAACTTCATTTCGTCGCGGCGTGCAGGTTGGGCTTTATGTTTGCGAGCGTAGCCCCGAGAATGCCCACCATAAGGGCGCCAGGCGCCACAGAACCGATCCCGCAGGAATGTTATGAAACTCGATAAAAAGCAGGCCATCGCCCGTCGCAACCAGGAGCTGGGCGGTGCCGTGCTCGGCACCAACAACTGCCACTTCGCCGAACTGAACCGCAACCGTAACATCTGGTGGTTCGATCTGCCGGTGTCGCGCCTGGCCATCGGTCAGTACGAGTGGATTCACCTGTTGATGCACACCCCGGCCACCGACGAACTGCTGCACCTGAAAGTGCCGACCGTGTTTCTGCGCGAAAAGCTCGAAGGCCTGGTGATCCGCAACGAAGGCAAGCGCAAGGCGGCCCTGAGCCTGGAACTGAGTGCCGACAAGGATTCTTACCTGCAGGACATGCGCCCGGCGGGCACCAACGTGAACTTCGCGCCGTTCCGCCAGTAGCAGAAAAAGCTTCGCGAGCAAGCCCGCTCCCACATTCAACCGCGTTCCTCCAATTGGAATACAGGCGAATGTGGGAGCGGGCTTGCTCGCGAAAGCGACCTCACAGTCACTACAAATCTACAACCTGCACCAACAAAAAGCCCCGCATCTGCGGGGCTTTTTGTTTTATGCGGCGCTCTTCGCCTTGATCTTCTTCAGCTCTTCGTCGCGCAGTTCGCGACGCAGGATCTTGCCGACGTTGGTGGTCGGCAGCGCATCGCGGAACTCCACCGAACGTGGCACCTTGTAGCCAGTGACGTTGGCGCGCATGTGCTCCATCACCGTTTCCTTGGTCAGCGTGACGCCTGGCTTGGCGACGATGAAGATCTTGATCGCCTCGCCCGACTTCTCGTCCGGAATACCGATGGCCGCACACTGCAACACGCCCGGCAGGGTCGCCAGCACGTCTTCCAGTTCGTTCGGGTACACGTTGAAACCGGAGACCAGGATCATGTCTTTCTTGCGATCGACGATGCGCATGTAGCCGTCCGGCTGGATCAGCGCGATGTCACCGGTCTTCAGCCAGCCTTCGCTGTCGAGCATCTCGTCGGTGGCTTCCTGACGCTGCCAGTAGCCCTTCATCACTTGCGGGCCCTTGACGCACAGCTCGCCGATTTCGCCCAGCGGCTGCTCGACGCCGGCGTCATTGATGACTTTGCACAGGGTCGACGGCACCGGAATGCCGATGGTGCCGATCTGGATGTTCTGGATCGGGTTGACCGTGGCCACCGGGCTGGTTTCGGTCATGCCGTAACCTTCGCAGATCGGGCAACCGGTGACCGCTTTCCAGCGCTCGGCGGCGGCCAGTTGCAGAGCCATGCCGCCGGACAGGGTGACTTTCAACGCCGAGAAGTCCAGCTTGCGGAAACCTTCGTTGTTGCACAGGGCCACGAACAGCGTGTTGAGGCCGACGAAACCGCTGAACTTCCACTTCGACAGTTCCTTGACCATCGCCGGCAGGTCGCGCGGGTTGCTGATCAGGATGTTGTGGTTGCCGATCAGCATCATCGCCATGCAATGAAAGGTGAACGCATAGATGTGGTACAGCGGCAGCGGGGTGATCAGGATCTCGCAACCTTCATTGAGGTTGGAGCCCATCAGCGCCTTGCACTGCAGCATGTTGGCAACGAGGTTGCGATGGGTGAGCATCGCGCCCTTGGCCACACCGGTGGTGCCGCCAGTGTATTGCAGCACCGCGACATCGCCGCTGTCCGGATTGGCTTCCGCTACAGGCTGGCCCTGGCCCTTGCTCAGCACGTCGTTGAACTTGACGGCTTTGGGCAGGTGGTAGGCCGGAACCATTTTCTTCACGTACTTGATGACGCTGTTGATCAGCAGGCGCTTGAGCGGCGGCAGCAGGTCGGCGACTTCAGTGACGATAACGTGTTTGACCCCGGTTTTCGGCACCACGGCTTCGGCCAGGTGAGCCATGTTCGCCAGGCACACCAACGCCTTGGCGCCGGAATCGTTGAACTGGTGTTCCATTTCCCGCGCGGTGTACAGCGGGTTGGTGTTGACCACGATCAGGCCGGCGCGGATGGCACCGAAAACGGCGACCGGGTACTGCAACACATTGGGCAGTTGCACGGCGATTCGATCACCGGGCTGCAAGTCGGTATGCTGTTGCAGATAAGCGGCAAACGCACCGGACAATTCGTACAGTTCACCGTAGGTGATGGTCTTGCCCAGGTTGCTGAACGCCGGTTTGTCGGCGAAGCGTTGGCAGGATTGCTTCAACACTGCCTGAATATTCGGGTACTCGTCTGGATTGATGTCGGCAGCAATTCCAGCGGGGTACTTATCCTTCCAAAAGTCTTCGATCATGGAAGCCCACTCCTCAGCAACGCGAATTCAGCACCGCATTTGATGCGATTATTATTGGTGTTTGTTTATTGGTGAGTCTGGCTTTTTACAAGGCCGAGAAGTCACAAAGCGCGCCGAGAGTAGCAGCTTTGCCAAGGGTCGACTAGAGCCAAAAGCGGCCCCTACAGTCATTTTCATGACTCAAGAACCACTAGCAGTCATTTTAGAGCAAAAATCCTATAACGCTTTGAAAGTCCCGGTTTTCGGGGCTGGAAACGCGAGCGGGCTCGCTCCCACAGGGTCATCAGTGAACCTCAGGGAGCGAGCCCGCTCCGGGCGGCGATCCGACGATTTCGCTTGGCGCGGTCTGTTTATGCGATATCGCGCAACTCCCGCCGCAGAATTTTCCCGACAGGCGTCATCGGCAACGACTCACGCAGCACGATGTGTTTCGGCACCTTGTACGCGGTGAAATTCTCTTTGCAGTAGGCCTTCAGTTCTTCCAGGCTGACCCCGGTTTCCCGCGCCACCACAAACAACTTCACCGCCTCGCCGGAGCGCTCGTCCGGGACGCCGATCACCGCGCAGTTGGCGACTTTGGGGTGGGCCATCACCACGTCTTCGATCTCGTTCGGGTACACGTTGAAACCCGAGACGATGATCATGTCTTTCTTGCGGTCGACGATGCGCACGAATCCGTCCGGGTCGATCACCGCAATGTCGCCGGACTTGAACCAGCCCTCGGCATCCAGCACTTCGGCGGTGGCCTCGGGTTTGTTCCAGTAGCCCTTCATGATCTGCGGGCCCTTGATGCACAGTTCGCCGCGCTCGCCCAGAGGCTGTTCAGCGCCGTCGTCGTTGATGACTTTCAACAAGGTACCGGGTACCGGCAGGCCGACCGTGCCGATTCGCGACAGCTCACCATACGGGTTGGTGCAGGCCACCGGCGAGGTTTCGGTCAGGCCGTAGCCTTCGGTGATGCGGCAACCGGTGAGCTGCTCCCAGCGCTCGGCGGTGGCCTTGACCAGCGCGGTGCCGCCGGAGTTGGTGAGCTTGAGGGTGGAGAAATCCAGGGTCTTGAAGTCCGGATGGTCCATCAGGGCGACGAACAGGGTGTTGAGCCCCAGCAACGCCGAGAACTTCCAGTTCTTCAGCTCCTTGATGAAGCCGCCGATGTCACGCGGGTTGGTGATCAATACGTTGTGGTTGCCGGACACCATCATGCACATGCAATTCGCGGTGAAGGCATAGATGTGGTAAAGCGGCAGCGGCGCGATCATCACCTCCTGCCCTTCGCGCAACAGCGGCTGGCCGTCGCTGCCGAACTGACCGAGGCAGGCGCGCACCTGTTGCATGTTCGCCACCAGGTTGCCATGGGTCAGCATCGCGCCCTTGGCCAGGCCGGTAGTGCCGCCGGTGTATTGCAGCACGGCGATGTCGTCCAGGCCGACCTTCAGCGACTTGATGCCCAGGCCCCGGCCCATGCGCAACGCGCGCTTGAAGGAAATCGCCTGGGGCAGCGAATACGCCGGGACCATTTTCTTCACTTTGCTGACCACGGTGTTGACCAGCCAGCCCTTGGCGGTGGGCATCAGGTCGCCCATCTTCGCTTCGATGAGATATTGAATGTCGGTGTCCGGCAGCACTTCCTGGACCTTCTGGCCGAACATGTTCAGGTACACCAGCGCCCGGGCACCGGAGTCCTTGAACTGGTGACGCATCTCCCGCGCGGTGTACAGCGGGTTGGTATTGACCACGATCAGCCCGGCACGCAGCGCACCGAACACGGCAATCGGATAATGCAGGACGTTGGGCATCTGCACCGCGATGCGATCCCCCGGCGCCAGATCGGTGTGGGCTTGCAGATAACCGGCGAACGCAGCGCTCTGGCGCTCGAGTTCGGCGTAGGTCAGTGTCACACCCATGTTGCTGAACGCTGGGCGGTCAGCAAATTTCTTGCAGGAACGCTCGAACACCTCGATCACCGACTTGAATTCATTCGCGTCGATATCCAGGGGTACGCCCGCCGGGCGTTTGTCATTCCAGAAATCAGGTTGCATTGTTCTTGTCCTCTTTACCTGAGCCGATCCGGGGCCGCTTCGCTGTCATTTCTTTCCATCCGTGAAAAAGCCGAGAGCAAAAAGCGGGGCTTCACGGACACTAGCAGCTATGGTCAATCAGGCAAATATGAGCGACGTCCTCATTGATCGTGTGAATCTTCCTGCCGTGGCGTGAGCTGATCGGACGCGCTATACAATGCAATCTCTGCAAGCCCCTGCAGCAAAAGCATGCCGCAAAGGAATCGCCATGATCCACGACACTTTCTGGCTGGACGCGAATGACCGCAGCCGCCTCTTCGTCAACCAGTGGCTGCCCAACGCACCGCTCAAAGCGGTGATTCTGCTGGCCCACGGCATGGCCGAGCACAGCGCTCGGTATGCGCGACTGGCAGACTCGTTCTGCGCCGAAGGCTACGGTGTGTACGCGCCCGATCAGCGCGGCCATGGCAAAACAGCCGATCATGGGACGCTCGGACATTTCGCCGACGACGATGGCTGGTGCAAGGTGGTCGGTGATCTGGCGAGCCTCAACCAACACATCGGCCAGCGCCATCCCGGCGTGCCGATCGTGCTGCTCGGGCACAGCATGGGCAGCTATATTGCCCAGGCTTATCTGCTGCATCACAGTGCCAGCCTTCACGGCGCGATTCTCAGCGGCTCGAATTTTCAGCCGGTTGCGCTGTACCGCGCGGCACGGCAGATCGCCCGGTTCGAAAAACTGCGTCAGGGCGCCAAGGGACGCAGCGCGCTGATCGAATGGCTGTCGTTCGGCTCGTTCAACAATAAATTCAAACCGGCGCGCACCCGGTTCGACTGGCTGAGTCGCGACCCGGTCGAAGTCGACAAATATGCCACCGATCCGCTGTGCGGCTTTCGCTGCACCAATCAGTTGTGGATCGACCTGCTCGGCGGGTTGCAGCAAATCAGCAAAGCGTCCAATCTCGCCCAGATCGACCCGGGCCTGCCGTTGCTGGTGATTGGCGGCGAATGTGATCCGGTGAGCGAAGGCAAGCGTCTGACTGATCTGGCCAATGTCTTGCGCTCGGCCGGCAGTCAGAACCTGCAACTGAAGATCTACCCGCAGGCCCGGCACGAATTGTTCAACGAGAGCAACCGCGACGAAGTGACCGCCGATGTGCTGGCCTGGATCGACCAGGCGCTGAGCCATCCCCGTCCGCACCGTAGCGAATAATTTATTTGTGGATTCATTTAGTCAGTCACAGGAATCGATACCGATGACCCAGGTTACCAACATCCCTTACGAAGCCCTCGAAGTGGGCCAGACCGCGAGCTACAGCAAGACTGTCGAGGAACGCGACATTCAGCTGTTTGCCGCGATGTCCGGCGATCACAACCCGGTGCACCTGGACGCCGAGTTCGCCGCCGCCAGCATGTTCAAGGAGCGTATCGCCCACGGCATGTTCAGCGGTGCGCTGATCAGTGCGGCAGTGGCGTGCGAGCTGCCTGGGCCGGGCACCATTTATATCGGCCAGCAGATGAGCTTCCAGAAGCCGGTGAAGATCGGCGACACCCTGACCGTGCGCCTGGAAATCCTCGAGAAACTGCCGAAATTCCGCGTGCGTATTGCTACTCGCGTGTTCAACCAGCGCGATGAGCTGGTAGTGGATGGCGAAGCCGAGATCCTGGCACCGCGCAAACAGCAGACCGTTACGCTGCCAACCTTGCCAGCCATCAGCATCGGCTGATCTTTTCTGCAAAAAAACTCTGCAAAAAAACAAAGTGGGAGCGAGCCTGCTCGCGATAGGGCCAGATCAGTCAACATCACTGTTGAATGTCAGTCCGTCATCGCGAGCAGGCTCGCTCCCACAGTTTTTTTCAGTGAGGCTTACGAGCGTGCGCGAGCCTGGTTACGCAGGGCTTTCACCTGATCGTGATTGCGTTGCACGCCGTGGTACTGACGCTCGACCAGATCACGAATGCCGACCAGATTGTGCTTGTTGATCTTTTCGATCGCTTCACGATAGGCCTTCAGGGCGTGGTCTTCACCGCGCTCGGCTTCGTTGAGCACCGCTTCTTCGTCCTTGCCGGTGAACATTGCTTTGACGTCGACCCAACGACGGTGCAGATCACCGCTGACGCTGGTGGAGGTTTCCGGATCGCCGCCCATTGAACGCACGGTCGCCTGCAATTCGGCGGCAGCGGTAGCGCAGTCGGCGGAGCGTTTCGCAAACAGGGCTTTCAGTTCAGGGTGCTTGATATCTTCGGCACAGGTCTTGAACCCTTCCTGACCGTCCTTGCTGGTTTCGATCAGGTCGTTGAGGACAGAGATGGCTTCTTTATTCATGTCAGTCATTTTTCAATTCCTTGCGTGGGTGAAAGATGCAAGGAGTGTTGCAGTGGTCGTGCCAGCTTTCGCTTAAGAATTTAATTGTTTAATTTCAAAAACTTACAAACAAAACAAAAAACTGTATGCCTGTTATTTGCATGATCTGTCATTTGGCCTGCATGCAGAATGCCTGTATTTTCCAGACTGTTTCGAATCAAGACGATCCCTTTGATGAATCCTGAAAAACTCGAGTTGCTGATCACCCGCGAAATGCCCTTTGGCAAGTACAAGGGCCGGATCATCGCCGACCTGCCCGGCCCGTACCTGAACTGGTTCGCCCGGGAAGGATTTCCCCATGGCGAACTGGGCGGCCTGCTGGCGTTGATGCAGGAAATCGATCACAACGGCCTGTCGGAGCTGCTTGAACCGTTGCGCGCAAAACACGGCAAACCTGCCCCGCGCCACTGAGGCGTCACCCTGATCCGAGTCGAGTCAACCATGCCCGATAACACCCGCCGCGCCCGAGACGAAGCCTTCTGGCAAACCTTCGCCGACCGTTACGACCGCCACCCCGGCCCCATGAACCTGGAAAACGGCTACTTCGGACGCATGTCGCGCACGGTGGTCGAGGAGTACCAGCGCAACGTCGAGCTGATCAACAACAGCAATTCGGTGTACGTGCGCCAGCGTTTCGAACAGCATGACAGCCTCGACATCCGCGCACAGCTGGCCGAGATGATCGGCGTGCGTGCACAAAGCATCGCCTTCACCCACAACGCCACGGCCAGCCTGCAATCGCTGATCCGCAACTACAAACGGCTCGAGCCTGGCGATCAAGTGCTGATCTGCGACCTGGAATACGACACGGTCAAGAGCGCCATGCGCTGGCTGGCACGCCATCGCGGGGTCGAAGTGATCGAGATCGAGCACACTCACCCGGCCAGTTTCGAAAGCCTGCTGGCCACTTACCGCGAAGCCTTCATGCGTCACCCGAAGCTCAAGCTGATGGCGCTGACCCACGTCACCCACCGCACCGGGCTGGTGATGCCGGTACAGGCCATCGCCGCGCTGGCCAGGGAGCATGACGTCGACATCATCCTTGATGGCGCCCATGCCCTCGGCCAGATCGAGTTCGATCTGGAGGCGCTGGGCATCGCCTTCGCCGGGTACAACCTGCACAAATGGATCGGCTCGCCACTGACTCTGGGCTTTCTCTACATTGCCCCGCAGCGTCTGGCCGACATCGACCCGGACATGGGCGAGATGCATTTCCCGCTCAACGACATTCGCTCGCGCACGCCCTACAGCACACCGAACATTCCCGCGCTGATGACCCTGCCGCTGGTATTCGAGGAGCATCGTGCGCTCGGTGGCGCCGCGGCCAAGGGCGCACGGGTGAACTACCTGCGCAACCTGTGGGTCACCGCCGTGCGCAACCTGCCGGGCATCGAGGTCACCACGCCGGACGATCCGCGTCTGTATTGCGGCATCACCTCGATGCGTTTTACCCGACACGACGACCAGCAGGCGATGGCCGAACGCCTGCTCAACGACTACAACCTGTTCACCGTGGTGCGCAATGGCGCGGCCTGCGGGCCGTGCATCCGCATCACGCCGTCGTTGACCACGACGGCGGCGGAGATTCAGTCACTGATTCTGGCGTTGAATGAACTGCGTTAAACCGTGTACTTGTCGAAGTCCTCGGGCTTGATCTGCGACGACACCGCAAAGGTGTCGATGCCGATCGTGAGGTGACCGAAGTAACCGTCCTCGTGAGAGTCGCGGCCAATCGGCCAGACTGTCAGCGTCGAGGCTTCCCCGCCCATCCGGGTGTAGTAGTGATCCTGGCAGTTGTTCAGCGGTGCGGACACCCGCCCGCGATAGGCCCTGGTATTGAGCACCGAGCGTGTCACGACTTCGGGAAAGTACAGCTGCCCGACCCAGGCTACGTTGCGCTCATCCAGGTATTCGCTGCCGGCAACGATGCGCACCGCCACATGGATATGTAACGCACGCCCGGCATAAAACCCCGGATAGATCGTGGTGAAGCGCACCCTGCCCTTGTGATCGCTGAACTGGCCGCCACGCAGGTAGGTGTCATCGTCGGTTCGCGGGATCGAACCGATGTCCTCGACGTCGACTGCCAGATCCGGGTTGATCCGACTCCAGCCCGAGTAAGACCCGCGCGCATTGCAGTGCCAGATATCCACCAAGGCACCGCTGACCGGCTCGGCGGTCATGGCATCGACGATGGTCAGGCGCAGCAGCAACGGCAGGCCCTCGGCCCCTTCGCTGATGTTGCGACGCAACAGTCTGGGATTGCGAAAATAGGGCCCGGCGACTTGCTCGGGAGCCAGTTGATAAACCGCTGGAGCTGAAGGCTGGTTGTCCATGAGGCGTTCTCTCTTCCATAAGATGAACGCAGGTTAACGCCCCACGCGAAGCCAGGTGCGGTAACTATGTATCTCGACATAACGAAGGCGTTTCGGGCAAAAAAAAACGGTGCACCGACCAAGCGCACCGTTAAAGCCGTAGAACACACAACGAAGTGTAAGGTTGCAACTATTTGAAAAACATCAGTCCAGCAGCGCCAACGCCTCGGCGGTGCATTCCTGAATGCGGGCCCAGTCGCCGTTCTTGATCCACTCCGGATCGAGCATCCAGCTACCGCCCACGCACATCACGTTTTTCAGCGCCATGTAGCTCTTGATGTTGGCAGGACCCACGCCGCCGGTCGGGCAGAATTTCACTTCGCCGAACGGGCCGCCGAGGGCCTTGATGGCTGCCACGCCGCCGCTGACTTCAGCCGGGAACAGCTTGAAGCGGCGATAACCCAGGCCATAGCCTTCCATGATGCCGGAGGCATTGCTGATGCCCGGCAGCAGCGGGATCGGGCTTTCGACGCTGGCTTCCAGCAAATCACGGGTGATGCCCGGAGTGACGATGAATTGCGAACCGGCGGCTTCGGCCGCGGCCAGCATGTTGCGGTCGAGCACGGTGCCGGCACCGGTTACCAGTTCCGGGCGCTGTTCGCGCAGGATCTGGATCGCCTTGAGGCCGAACTGCGAACGCAGGGTCACTTCCAGCGCGGTCAGACCGCCGGCAGCCAGGGCGTCAGCCAGCGGCAGCACGTCCTGTTCACGGGCGATGGTGATCACCGGCAGGATCCGCGCCTTGGCGCAGAGGCTGTCGATCAGGGCAACTTTGTCCGCCATGGAAACGGTCGGGGATGGGGTTGTCATAGCGGCTGTTCCTTGGCTCATGGGCACCAGTAAATCTCTAACGTAGGTTGCAGAAACGCGCGAACCGGCATGGCGGCGACGTCGTTGGATGCCAGTGCGGCATTCAGGGTGGTCAGTTTCGACTGACCGGAAATCGACAGAATCTTGTGCTTGGCCGATGCCAGCAGCGCCCGGCTCATGGTCAGACGTTGACGCGGCACGCTCGGCGCCAGCATCGGCCAGCAACGACGGGTGCCATCGGCTTGCAGGGCTTCAGTCAGATTCGGGCTGTCCGGGAACAGCGACGCGGTATGGCCGTCATCGCCCATGCCCAACACCAGCACGTCGATGGGCGGCAACTCGGCGAGCAACCGATCGGCCTGCTCCGCTGCCTGCTCGACGTTGGCCGCCGCGCTGTAAAGGCTGAGGAATTGCGCCTTCGCTGCCGGGCCTTTGAGCAGATACTGCTTGAGCAGTCCGGCGTTGCTGTCGGCATGTTCGACCGGTACCCAACGCTCGTCGGCCAAGGTCACGACGACCTTCGACCAGTCCAGCTCCTGCTTGGCCAGGTGCTGGAAAAACGCCACCGGGCTGCGACCGCCGGACACCACCAGCACGGCGTTGCCGCGCGCAGCCAATGCCTCGCTCAACTGCTTGGCGACATTCAGCGCCAGGCCTTCGGCGAGCAATACCGGGCTCTTGAATTCACGGGCATTCACGCCCTGGGGCAGTTTCACATCAGATATCGCCATACCACGACCTCCCGTCCCGCGTGATCAGTGCAATGGAGCTCATCGGCCCCCACGACCCGGCCGCATACGGCTTGGGCGCGTCACCGGATTTTTTCCACCCGGCGATCAACTGGTCACACCATTTCCACGCGGCTTCGATTTCATCTTTACGGACAAACAGGTTCTGATTGCCGTTCATCACTTCCAGCAACAACCGCTCGTAGGCATCGGGGATTCGAGCGCTGCGCCAGGTGTCGGAAAAATTCAGTTGCAGTGGGCCGCTGCGCAGTTGCATGCCCTTGTCCAGGCCTTGATCCTTGGTCATCACACGCAGGGAAATGCCTTCGTCCGGTTGCAGGCGGATGATCAGTTTGTTGCTGATCTGCAGGCGCTGCTCGGGGGCGAAGATGTAGTGCGACGGTTCCTTGAAGTGGATGACGATCTGCGACAGCTTCTGCGGCATGCGCTTGCCGGTGCGCAGGTAGAACGGCACGCCGGCCCAACGCCAGTTGCGGATGTCGGCACGCAGGGCGACGAAGGTTTCGGTGTCGCTCTGGGCGTTGGAATTCGGCTCTTCGAGGTAGCCCGGCACGGACTTGCCTTCGCTGTGCCCGGCGATGTATTGGCCGCGCACCACTTGCGTGGTCAGACCTTCCGGACTGATCGGCGCCAGGGCCTTGAGCACCTTGACCTTCTCGTCGCGGATGCTGTCGGCGGACAGGTCGGCCGGCGGGTCCATGGCGATAAGGCAGAGCAGTTGCAGCAGGTGGTTCTGGATCATGTCCCGCAACTGACCGGCCTTGTCGAAGTAACCCCAGCGGCCTTCGATACCGACCTTCTCAGCCACGGTGATTTCCACGTGGGAGATGTAGTTCTGGTTCCACTGGGTTTCGAACAGGCTGTTGGCGAAACGCAGGGCGATCAGGTTCTGTACGGTCTCTTTGCCCAGGTAGTGGTCAA
Organism: Pseudomonas fluorescens; assembly: GCF_012974785.1. Taxonomy (GTDB): domain Bacteria; phylum Pseudomonadota; class Gammaproteobacteria; order Pseudomonadales; family Pseudomonadaceae; genus Aquipseudomonas; species Aquipseudomonas fluorescens_BT. Next base: position 4,806,219 of record NZ_CP027561.1, read on the forward strand.
TGCGATAGGTGCGGTTCTCCGGGAAGAACTGCGCCACAGCGTCGTTGACCTTGCGCGAGGACTCGAGGTCGGAGCCGATCGGTTTTTCCAGCACCACGCGGGTGTTTTCTGCCAGACCAACGTTCGCCAGGTTCTCGCAGATCGCGCCGTACACCGCCGCCGGGGTGGCGAAGTAGGCAATCATGCGTTGCTTTGTGCCCGCAAGATCAGCCAGCGCCACGTAGTCTTCAGCCTTGAGGAAGTCGACGTGCAGGTAGGTCAGGCGCGCCAGAAAGCGCTCGGCCACGGCCTCGTCCAGTTCCTTGCCCACGTAGCGACGCAGTTCGGCGGCAATGAATGCCATGTGCTGCTGGTCGGAGCCCTCTTCACGGGCCAGCGCGATAATACGCGTGTCCTCGTGCAGCAGGCCGGCGCCATCCAGGTGATAAAGGGCAGGAAACAGCTTGCGCAGGGCCAGATCGCCCAAGGCGCCGAACAAGGCGAAGGTGCACGGTTCAACCGTAATCGAAGGCATGATGTTTGTTCTTTTATCAAGTTAAGCTACAAATACCTTTTTTCAAGGCATCACTCAAGGGAAAATGTAGTAATAACCACAACATTTTCGCAAAATACAGATTCCGAGTGGTGGTCGGTCGGAGCCATCAGTAGGATAGGCCACCGTCACGGGCCACATCAAAGGCCCAATTTGCATAGCCGTGCGCTTATCGGCGCCGGTGAATCTAGGAAATCCATATGGACCGCGTGCGAAATTTACTGGAACAGATCCAGAGTCGCCTTGAAGAGCTGAACAAGGCCGAACGCAAAGTCGCCGAAGTGATCCTGCTCAACCCACAGCAGGCCACCCGCTTCAGCATCGCCGCCCTCGCCCAGGCAGCAAAGGTCAGTGAACCGACAGTCAACCGTTTCTGCCGCTCGTTCGGCGTCAGCGGCTACCCCGAACTCAAGTTGCAACTGGCACAGAGCCTGGCCAGCGGCGCGGCGTATGTCAGCCGTGCAGTAGAAGCCGACGACAATCCCGAGGCCTACACGCAGAAGATTTTCGGCAGTGCGATCGCGTCGTTGGACAGCGCCTGCCAGGCACTGGACCCGAACCTGATCAGCCGCGCCGTCGACCTGTTGATTCAGGCGCGGCAGATCCACTTCTTCGGCCTCGGCGCTTCGGCGCCGGTGGCGCTGGATGCGCAGCACAAGTTCTTCCGTTTCAACCTGGCGGTGACCGCGCATGCTGATGTGTTGATGCAGCGGATGATTGCTTCGGTGGCGCATACCGGTGAGTTGTTCGTGATCATTTCCTACACCGGGCGCACCCGCGAGCTGGTGGAAGTGGCGCGCATCGCCCGGGAGAACGGCGCTTCGGTACTGGGCCTGACCGCCGAGAACTCGCCCCTGGCCAAGGCCAGTACGCTGAGCCTGAACATTCCGCTTCCGGAAGACACTGACATTTACATGCCGATGACTTCGCGGATCATTCAACTGACTGTGCTGGATGTGTTGGCGACCGGAATGACCTTGCGTCGCGGGGTGGATTTCCAGCCCCATCTGCGCAAGATCAAAGAGAGCTTGAATGCGAGCCGGTATCCGGTGGGTGACGAGTTCAACTGATCCGAATCTTGGGCTGAATGTCCAGCCTCTTCGCGGGCAAGCCCGCTCCCACATTCGACTGTATTTCTCCAGATGGAATGCGGTCACCTGTGGGAGCGGGCTTGCTCGCGAAGGCGTCAGCCAACTCACCGCAAATCTAGGCTGCAGCCCACGCCTGCAAACTCAGATGCGCCTTCTCCCCCGGCGCCAGATGCAGGCTGTCCTTACCGCCCGCCGCCGCCTCAACACAGACAAATTCCGAGATCTCATCCCAAGTCACGCCCAGCAACGGCCGCGCCCCCGGATGCCAGACCACCGTGTCCGCACTTTCGCCGGTATCGATGCACAGCTCGCGCTGCCAGGCGTGATCCTTGAGCTGCAATTCGCCGTCGTGCTGGAACACGCGCTGACAGCCGCCATCGACCCGCAACTCGCCTTCCTGCTGGCAAACCTCACGATTCAACTGGTCGTAACCCTGCGCCCCTTCGAGCCCAGACAGCGCTATCTCACTGACGTCGCCAATACGCCAGTAAGCATGCAAAGCCTGGCTCAACTGGCACGGCATGTCGTCCTGATGCTCGGTACTCAGGCGCAATTCCATGCGTTCACCGAGGTGCGCGTGCAGATCCACCTGCCAGTCGCACAGCTGCAATTGCCAATGCAGGCGCACGCCGTCGTCGGCGGTGCTGCTGTCGAGCAGTTTCCAGTCCAGCAATCGCGCCCAGCCGTGGGACGGCCACGCGTTTTCGCTCGGATGGCGGCCATACCACGGCCAGCAAACCGGGACACCACCACGGATCGCCCCGACGTGCGGCCACTTCGCCGCGCACCATAACCACGGTTTTTGCCCGCGCGGTTGAAAGTGCAGCAACTGCGCACCCTGACGACTGAACACCGCCTGACACAGCGGATGGTCGATCACCAGCACATCGCGCATCTGATAGCGCTCCCAGGCGAACACCGGTCGTTCACGCAAGGACTTGAAGAAGCGTTGCAGCGGATGCTCATGCATGGGCCACGGTTCCAGATTCAACTTTCATGGGCTGCGACACCCCTTTCCAAAAAAAAGCGGACAGCCTGGGCTGTCCGCAAATATGCGCACATAGAGAGGAGCTTATCGCAGACGCGTCAGAACGTAGACTGAATTTTCAGGCCAGCGACCAAAGCGTTGTCCACCTGATCCACACCACCCGGGTGAGTGATGTATTGCAGGTTCGGACGCACGGTCAGCCAGTTGGTGACGTGGAAGCCGTAGTTGATCTCGTAGTTGTATTCGGTCTCGCGAATCGGCGAGAACACCGGATTGTCGTAGTCCGAAACACCGTTGGAGGCGTTCAGCAGCTCGGCGTTTTTCTTCACGTCGTCGTTGACATGGATACGCGCGGCACCGATACCGACGTCATCCTTCGGACGGGCGTCGAACGGGCCTTTGTAGACAAACATCACCGACTGGTAGTTGTCGATGAAGTTGGTGTCCTTGTCGTGGAACGTGGCGTTGGCCGCGATGTTCAGACCGCGGGAAGCATCACCGTTGTGGCTGGTGAGTTGCTGTTGCGCAACGAACCAGTAGCCGTGTTTGCTGCTGTGGGTGCGGTAGGCATTACCGGTGGTCGCAGCGTCGTTGCCGTTGATGTCCTCACGGACGTCTGCGGCATCAGCCGTGCTCTTGTAGTAACCGACGCGGTATTCGCCCGGCAGGCTGTTGACCTTCGGCGACCAGACCAGCTCGACTGGCAGCACAGTACCGGCGGTGCCGCTGCCGCTGAGCTTGAAGCCATTGCCGTGTTCCAGCTGCGACGGGTTCTGGTTGTACGCGCCGATCTGCGCGTAGAGCTCGTCGTTGATGTTGTACTTCACGCGGATCGCGGCCTGGCTGACGGGCCAGTTGTACCAGATGTTGGTCGCCCAGTTACCCACCTGCGAGCCGCAGAACGCCAGGTTCTGGAATTCGCACGGGAAGGTGTTGAAGTCTTCGCCTTCACCGAAGTAACCGGCCTTGACGTCGAGTTTGTTGTCGAAGAACTGGTGCTGAATCCACAGCTGGGTCAGACGCACCATGTGGCCACGACCGTAGACTTCCTGCGAGGAAGACAGGGTGCCGGCACGCGGGTCGCCAACGCGGTCGTTGGAAATGTTCTGACCGTTACGGTTGGTCAGCTGGATCTTGGCCTGAGTGTTGTCCCAGCCCCAGAGCTTTTGCAGGTCCAGTGCCACGCCCAGACCGAACTGGTCGCTGTAGCGGCCGGTCTTGTCGTCGTTGTAGCCGCCATGCAGGTTGGCGCCCATTTCCCCAACGTAGTCGGCCTTGATGTCGATGCCTTGCTCGATCAGCTTGGTCCGCTCCCCCCCCCAGTCGCCCGTCATCCACTTGGAATCGGAGCTGAATGCATCGGCGGCCATGGCATTGCCGGCCAGTACCAATGCGGCCGCAGCTGACATTTGGCAGATCAACCGGGCATTGACGTGTTTCTTTTTCATCCCTACATCCTCGTCTTTATTGTTATTAACTGTTTTTTTCCAACGCGGTTTACATCCCCTGGGGAAATGGGCGTGCCCACTCCCCCATTGATTTCTTACCGACCTTTGAACTGCGCGACGTTGGCGCTGTGCGCTTCAGTCTTCGGCAGCCCCGCAACCCCCAGGCGCTCCCCGCTCTTGGCGTCGAACAGCAGCACTTTCGACGGATCGAATTGCAGGGTCAGGGTCTCGCCCACCTGCGGCGCCACGTCCGGCGCCAGTCGGCAGCAGACCTTGGTGTCGTTGAGGTTGACGAACACCAGGGTGTCCGGACCGGTCGGCTCGGTGACCTGCACTTCGGCCTTGATGCTCGGCAGGCCGTTGCCCTCGCCGTTCGCCAGCGCGATCTGCTCAGGGCGCAGGCCGAGGATCACTTCGCGGTCTTCAAGACCGGCGTCCTGCATCGCCATCGGCAGCTCGCAACGGGCCTGGCCGCTGTCGAGCAACGCGACCAGACGGCCGTCCTTGCGTTGCAGGCGCAGCGGGATGAAGTTCATCGGCGGCGAACCGATGAAGCTCGCCACGAACAGGTTGGCCGGGTCGTTGTAGATCTCTTTCGGCGTACCGAACTGCTGGATGATGCCGTCCTTCATCACCGCCACCTTGTCGCCCAGGGTCATCGCTTCGATCTGGTCGTGGGTCACGTAGACCGTGGTGGTTTTCAGGCGCTGGTGCATCAGTTTCATTTCGGTGCGCATCTCGACGCGCAACTTGGCGTCGAGGTTGGACAGCGGTTCGTCGAACAGATAGATCTTCGGTCGGCGCGCCAGTGCACGGCCCATCGCCACGCGCTGTTGCTGACCACCGGAGAGCTGGCCCGGCTTGCGATTGAGCAGGTGCTCGATCTGCAGCAGCTTGGCCACGCGGGCGACCTCCTCGTCGATGGCCGACTGGCTCATCTTGCGGATCTTCAGACCGAACTCGATGTTCTCGCGCACGCTCATGGTCGGGTACAGCGCGTAGGACTGGAACACCATGGCGATGTCGCGATCTTTCGGGCTCATGCCGCTGACGTCCTGGTCACCGATCATGATCGCGCCGCCGGTGATGGTTTCCAGGCCGGCGATGCAGTTCATCAGGGTCGACTTGCCGCAGCCCGAAGGCCCGACGAGGATCAGGAACTCACCGTCCTTGATCGACAGTTCGATGTTCTTCAGGGTGTCCGGCAGGCCGGCACCGTAGGTCTTGTTTACATTGCGAAGTTCGAGCGTAGCCATGATTACCCCTTGACTGCGCCGGCCGTCAGCCCGCGCACGAAATACTTGCCTGCGACCACATAGACCAGCAGGGTCGGCAGCCCGGCGATCATCGCCGCCGCCATGTCCACGTTGTATTCCTTGGCCCCGGTGCTGGTGTTGACCAGGTTGTTCAGCGCCACCGTGATCGGTTGCGAATCACCGCTGGAGAACACCACGCCGAACAGGAAGTCGTTCCAGATCTGGGTGAACTGCCAGATCAGGCAAACCATGATGATCGGGGTCGACATCGGCAGGATGATCCGGCGGAAGATGGTGAAGAACCCTGCACCGTCCAGGCGCGCCGCCTTGATCAGCGCATCCGGAATACTCACGTAGTAGTTACGGAAGAACAGCGTGGTGAACGCCAGACCGTAAACCACATGGATGAACACCAGGCCGGTAGTGGTGCTCGCCAGACCCATCTTGCCGAGGGTGAACGACGCCGGCAGCAGCACGGTCTGGAACGGCAGGAAGCAGCCGAACAACAGCAGGCCGAAGAACAGCTGCGAACCGCGGAAGCGCCAGAACGACAGCACGTAGCCGTTCAACGCACCGATGGCGGTGGAGATGATCACGGCCGGCACGGTGATCTTGATCGAGTTCCAGAAGTAGCCATCGACGGTCGCCCAGGCTTTCACCCAGCCGATGCCGCTGACCACGGTCGGCCAGCTCAGCAGGTTGCCGGTGGAGATGTCTTCCGGGGTCTTGAAGCTGGTCAGCAGCATGACCACCAGCGGTACCAGATACAGCAGGACCGCGAGGATCAGCACCACGTAGATCGCGATGCGACTCAGGCTGATGGCCGGTTTGGAGGCGAGACTAGTCATGACGCTTGGTCCTCAGCTCGGAGTACAGGTAAGGCACGATGATCGCGAGGATCGCACCGAGCATCAGGATTGCACTGGCCGAGCCCATGCCCATCTGCCCACGACTGAACGTGAACGAGTACATGAACATTGCCGGCAAATCGGACGAATAACCCGGGCCGCCGGCCGTCATAGCCGCCACCAGGTCGAAGCTCTTGATCGCGATGTGCGCCAGGATCATCACTGCACTGAAAAACACCGGACGCAGGCTTGGCAGCACCACTTTCCAGTAAATGCGCGGCATGCTCGCGCCGTCGATCTGGGCGGCACGGATGATCGACTGATCAACGCCACGCAGGCCGGCGAGGAACATCGCCATGATGAAGCCCGAGGCTTGCCAGACCGCCGCGATCACCAGGCAATACACCACGCGATCCGGGTCGATCAGCCAGTCGAGACGGAAGCCTTCCCAACCCCAGTCCCGCAGCAATTTGTCCAGGCCCATGCCCGGGTTGAGCAGCCATTTCCACGCAGTACCGGTGACGATCATCGAGAGCGCCATCGGGTACAGGTAAATGGTGCGGATAAAGCCTTCGCGGCGGATTTTCTGGTCGAGGAAAATCGCCAGCGTCACGCCGATCACCAGGGTAATGCCGATGAACATGCCGCCGAACACGGCCAGGTTCTTGCTCGCCACCCACCAGCGGTCGTTGTCGAACAGCCGCGCGTATTGCGCCAGGCCTGCCCACTTGTAGTTCGGCAGGAAGGTCGACGTAGTGAACGACAGGACAAACGTCCAGAGGATATAGCCATAGAAGCCCACCAGAACGATGAACATGCTCGGCGCCAGCACCAGTTTCGGTAGCCAGCGCTGCAGTGCGTCGAACGGCGAGGCCTTGCTGAACACAGCAACAGAACTCATGGGAAGATCCAGTAAAAAAGATGAGGGACCGCTGCAAGCTGCAGGCTTCAGGCCGATGCGCGACTTGAAGCCTGCAGCTGCTCTACGCTGGTGTTACTTGGCAGCCTTGATGGCGGTACCGAGTTTCTTCGCAGCGTCAGCCGGGTCGGCTTTCGGGTCGTTGATGAAGTTGGTCACGACATCAAAGAACGCACCCTGCACCGCCAGCGTGGTCGCCATGTTGTGCGCCATGCTCGGTTGCAGACCGCCGTTCTTGGCGTCTGCCAGGAAGTCCTTGGCAGCGGTCTGCGCGCAGGAGTCGAAACCGTACTTGCCCATGTCGGCGAGCATGTCGTTACGCACCGGGATCGAGCCCTTGTTGATGCTGAAGACTTTCTGGAAGTTTTCACCCAGCACGACTTTGGCGATGTCCTGCTGACCGGCCGCGGTGCCCGCGTCCTTCTGCTTGAACACGGCCAGCGAGTCGATGTTGTAGGTGAACGCCTTGTCGGTGCCCGGGAAGGCTACGCACTCGTAATCCTTGCCGGCGACTTTCTTGGCGGCGGTCCATTCGGACTTGGCCCAGTCACCCATGATCTGCATGCCGGCCTTGCCGTTGATGACCTTGGCCGCTTCCAGATTCCAGTCCTGGCCTTTGCCGTCCTGGTCCATGTAGGTCGCGACTTTCTTCAGTTCGGTCAGGGCCTTGACCATTTCCGGGCCGGTCAGGGCAGCGTTGTCCAGGTCGACCAGGGCTTTCTTGTAACCATCAACGCCCATCACCGACAGCACGACCGCTTCGAACACGGTGCTGTCCTGCCATGGCTGACCGCCGTGGGCCAGCGGGATGAAGCCCGCCGCTTTCAGCTTGTCGCCGGCGGCGTAGAATTCTGCGAGGGTGGTCGGGGCTTTTTCGATACCGGCTTTCTTGAAGACTTCCGGGTTGATCCACAGCCAGTTCACGCGGTGAATGTTCACCGGCACGGCCACGTAATCACCTTCGAACTTCACGGTGTCGGAGACTTTCTTGTCGAGCAGGCTGTCCCACTTCTCGGACTTGGAAACGTCTTTCAGGACGTCAGTGTCGAGCAGACCGGTCGACGCCCATTCCTGGATGTCCGGGCCTTTGATCTGAGCAACGCCCGGCGGGTTGCCGGCTACCGCACGGCTTTTCAACACGGTCATGGCAGTCGCACCGCCACCGCCGGCGACAGCGCCGTCTTTCCAGGTGAAACCGTCTTTCTCGACTTGTGCCTTGAGCACATCGACGGCAGCTTTTTCGCCACCGGACGTCCACCAATGCACGACTTCCACCGAACCTTTGGATTCGGCAGCGGAAACACTCAGGGGCAGCACAGCGAGCGGGAACAGGGAGGCGACAGAAATGACAGTAGCGAGGCGAGAAATCGCATTCATCTGAGATGTACCTTTCTTGTTGTTATGCATGCAAGTCTGGTGCTTGCGCTGCACACGAGTTTAAACAGAGCGTTTCCCCCCGCAGGTAACGAAGGGACGCGCGAATGTCACCACATGGTTACACAGGAACGCTTCGGGACAGTTGTGCCAGAGCACTGGCCATGCTCGGCGCCAGCGGCAGACGCGGAATCAGCACGGCCTGCCAGGCGTGGTACAGATCCGGTTTGCCCGCCCAGATATCGGCACTTGGACGGTTTTGCGGATCCAGTTCGTGATGCCAGCTGCCGTCGCAGCGGTCGATAAAATGCGTATCGCAAAATTCCCAGAACAGGCGATACCAGCTTTCGTATTGCGCATCGCCGGTGCGTTTGAGCAAGGCACTGGCGGCAGCGCTGGCCTCTGCGTGGGTCCAGTGCAGGCGATGGCGAACCACGGCCTTGTTGTCCCAGTCGAGGGTGTAGACGATGCCCGGCGCACCATCGACGTCCCAGCCATGGCGGCAGTTTTGTTCGAACAGCTTTTGCGCATCAGTGGCCAGCCAGCCGGGCGTGAGCATGCCGGCCTGGACCCGCGCCGCTTCGAGGTGCAGCAACAGCCGCGCCCACTCGAAGCCGTGGCCCGGCGTGGTGCCGTACGGGCGGAAACCGTCGGCGGGATTGTCATGATTGTATTCGCGCAACGGTTGCCAGCTTCGGTCGAAATGCTCGACCACCAGGTAATCGTTGGCGGCGGCGTGACCGTGGATCACCCGCTCGACGATGCGTTGCGCACGCACCAGCCAGCGCGGGTCTTCGGTGACATCGGCCAGCGCAAGGAACGCTTCGGTGGCGTGCATGTTGCTGTTGGCGCCGCGATAGGCTTCTTCTTCGCGCCAGTCGCGGTTGAAGAATTCGCGCATGGCGCCCTCTTCTTCGCTCCAGAAATACGTGTCGATGATGTCGATGGCGTCATCCAGCAACGCCTGCGCGCCGGGACGCTGGGCGACCACGGCGGAACTCGCCGCGAGGGCAACGAAAGCATGCAGATAAGCGTTCTTGCCGGTGTTGCCGTCACGGTGTTCGGCGACAGCGAACCAGCCGCCGTGCAGCGCATCGCGCAACGGACCGCGCAGGGCCGCAATGCCGTGATCGACCAGCTCGGCGAATCCTGGCAGACCCTGAATGTGGGCCATGGCGAAGCTGTGGGTCATGCGCGCAGTGTTCATGGTTTCGGCTTGCGCGCCGGCCTGGAGCTGGCCGCGCTCATCGAGATTGCCAAAGCCTTCGGGCAGTCGCGAAGCCTTGGCAAATGCCAGCAGGCGCAGGCCTTCGTCGGCGAGCCATTGCTGGTGGGCAGGAGCATTCAGCCAACTGCTGAAGCCCGGATTGAAGTGATCCATGGGTGGCCTTTTTTGTTGTTATGACTGCGGGCAGTCTAAACAACGGGCCGGGGACGGCTTGTAACGAAGGAGGCGGTTTTTGTCACCAGTCGGTGACATTAAGATCAATCCGCCGAACGCGGCAATTGCAGGGTCACACGCAATCCGCCTTCACGAAGATTCTGCAACGTCACCTCACCGCCATGGCTATGAGCAATGTTGCGGGCGATCCCCAAACCGAGACCGTATCCTTGCTGCTGCCCCGCCAACCGGAAGTGCGGTTCGAACACCTGCTCCAGCCGCTGCTCCGGGACGCCCGGGCCTTCGTCATCAACGTGCAGGACAAACGCACTCTCGTCATCATCGATATGCAGATGGGCGTTCTGTCCGTACTTCAGCGCATTGTCGATCAAGTTGCCGATGCAGCGCTTGAGCGCCAGTGGCTTGCCCGGATACGGCGCCAGCGCCCGCCCCTGCTGGGTCACGCGGCCATTGCCGTTGGGCGCCAGATACGGCTCCACCAGACAGTCGAGCACATGATTGAGATCCACCGGCTCGATGTTTTCGTGGATATCGGTGTCCTTCACGCATTGCAGCGCGCCTTTGACCAGCAGCTCCAGCTCATCCAGATCGCGGCCGAACTTGGTTTGCAGCTGTTCGTCTTCCAGCAGTTCGACCCGCAGACGCAGACGAGTGATCGGCGTGCGCAGGTCATGGGAAATCGCGCTGAACAACTGACTGCGCTCGGTCAGGTAACGGCTGATGCGCTCGCGCATGGTGTTGAAGGCGCGCCCCACCTCCACCACTTCGCTGCCGCCGCCCTCGGCCACCGGCTCGACGTCGGCGCCCAGCGACAAGTCCCGCGCAGCACGCGCCAGACGCTTGAGCGGCCGGCTCTGCCAGTGCACCAGCAGGCCGATGAACAACAACAGAAAACCGCTGGTGAAGACGATGAACCACACCTGCTGGGTCGGCAGGCCTTGTTCTTCAAGACTGGTGTAGGGCTCGGGCAGCAGCGAGGCGATGTACAGCCACTCACCGGGCGCCAACTGGATCTGGGTCACCAGCACCGGTGGATTCACCGGCTCCAGGGTCAGCGCGTAATGCGCCCAAGAGCGCGGCAGCTCATCGAGTTTCAACCCGGCGTTGAAGATCCGTAAGTCATCGGGGCTGACGAAGGTCACCAGGATGTCGGTGTCCTGGCCCAGCGACTGGCGCAACACTTCATCCACCGCTTTCAACACCGCTGCCTTGCGCGGCGTTACCGGCAGCACTTCCATGCCCAGCGGTTTGTCATTCAGCGTCACCACAAAACGCGTGCCGCCCATGCTGCGCAATTGGTCGAGCACCAGCGGCCGATAAGCCACCGGCAACGAGCGGAAATAACTGACGCTGGCCGTCATCGAATGGGCAAGGCTGCGGGCGCTGGTGACCAGGCCTTCGAGCTGGGTCGCACGCAATTGGGACACCCAGATCACGCTGGACAGCGTCTGGGCGAACAACACCGCGAGCAACGTCAGCAGCAACATCCGGCCGAGCAGCGAACGCGGCATCGGCACTTTGCGCGCGGTGGTGCGCAGGAACTCAGTGACCATTGCCGGCAACCACATTGGCTGCCAGCTGGTAGCCGCTGCCGCGCACGGTGCGGATCAGTCGCGGCGGTTTTTCGGTGTCGCGCAGACGCTGACGCAAGCGGCTGACGGCCATGTCAACGATGCGATCAAGGGGCATCAGGTCGCGGCCACGGGTGGCGTTGCCGATGGTGTCGCGGTCGAGGATTTCCTGAGGGTGATCGAGGAACAGCTTCAACAGGGCGAAGTCGGCGCCGGACAGAATCACTTCCTCGCCGTCGGTGTGAAACAGCCGATGGCTGACCATGTCCAGCCGCCATTCATCGAACGCCAACACTTCGCTGCCGCTGCGTTCCTGGCCGAACTGGGCGCGGCGCAGCAGGGCCTTGATCCGGGCTTGCAGTTCGCGGGGGCTGAAAGGTTTGCCGAGGTAGTCGTCGGCGCCGAGCTCCAGACCGATGACCCGGTCAGCTTCGTCGGAACTGGCGGTGAGCATGATGATCGGCACCTGGGCCTGACGCGGATGCTGACGCACCCAGCGGCACAGGCTGAAGCCGTCTTCATCGGGCAGCATCACGTCAAGAATCACCAGATCGCTCGGCGCCTCGTTCAGCGCCTGGCGGAAACTGGCGCCGTCGGCCGTGGCCCGTACCTGAAAACCCGCGCGGGTCAGGTAGGTTTCCAGCAACTCGCGTATCTCCTGGTCGTCATCGACCAACAAAATCGACTTGTTGACTGAACTCACTTCGAAGGCATCCTTGTTGTTGGAATTGGGCGGATTATGCCTGATGAACCTTGGAGATTTGTTGTCTGTTCTGGCCTCATCGCTGGCAAGCCAGCTCCCACAAGGGTATGTGCCGTTCACAAAACCTGTGGGAGCTGGCTTGCCAGCGATGAAAGCGACTCGGTTTCAAGCCTGTTCGAGCGCCACGCCTGCACCGACGAGACCGGAATACGGCGCCGTCACCAGCCACACCGGAATCCCCTTGAAGTAATCGCTCATGCAGCCCTTGTCGGCAAAGCTGCGGGCGAAACCGCTTTCGAGGAAGAAATCCGCAAAGCGCGGGATCACGCCGCCAACGATATAAACCCCACCGCGACCGCCAGTGGTCAGCACGTTGTTGCCGGCCACGCGACCGAGCCAGCAGCAAAACTGCTCCAGCACTTCCAGGGCAATCGGGTCGCCTGCGAGGCCCGCCGCAGTGATCGCTTCCGGCGTATCCAGCTTGGGTTCATGGCCATCCACGGCGCAGATCGCTCGGTACACCCGAGGCAAGCCACCACCGCTCAATGCGGTTTCCGCACTGACGTGGCCGATTTCGTTGTGGATGTGCTGCCACAATTGGGTTTCACGCACACTGCCCAGCGGCAGATCGACATGTCCCCCCTCCCCCGGCAACGCAGCAAACCGGCCTTCGCCCAGATCGAGCAACGTGCCGACGCCCAGGCCTGTGCCCGGGCCGATCACCACCGCCGGACGCAACGGCTCAGGCGTCCCTTCACAGACCACGCGGAATTCACCGGGCTGCAAACGGGTCATGCCCAGCGCCATGGCGGAGAAGTCGTTGATCAACAACAACTGCTCGACCTGCAACGCCTGGCAGAACGCCTTGCGATTCAGGCGCCAGTGGTTGTTGGTGAACTTGAATTCGTCGCCACTGACAGGACCTGCCACCGACAGGCACACCGAACCGATGGCGCCCGGCGCCAGGCCGAGCCCGCTCAGGTAGAGGCTGATCGCCTCTTCCGGGCTGGCATGGTCGGCCGTGGCCAGCACCTGCACCGATTCAAGCTGCTGATCTTTCCACAACGCGAACCGCGCGTTGGTGCCTCCGATATCACCGACCAAAGCCAGTTTCAATTAAGCGTCTCCAGGGCAGAAGTGAAGGCGCTGGCGCCCTGCTCCGCCGAGCTGAAGGCCAAACGCATGAAGCCAAACAGTTCGCGCCCGCTGCCGATGTTGTTGCCCAACAGGCCTTTGGCGGGTTCGCGCGCTGCGAATTCGGCGGCGTCGACCTTGAGTTCCAAAGTGCCTTTGACGCCATCGACGCGGATGATATCGCCCTCTTGCACGCGCGCCAAAGCACCGCCCACATAAGCTTCCGGGCTGACATGAATGGCCGCCGGGATTTTCCCCGAGGCGCCGGACATGCGCCCGTCCGTCACCAGTGCAACTTTGAAGCCGCGGTCCTGCAGCACGCCGAGGAACGGCGTCATCTTGTGCAGTTCCGGCATGCCATTGGAGCGCGGGCCCTGGAAGCGCATCACCGCAACGAAATCCTTCTCCAGCAAACCGGCCTTGAAGGCGTCGGCCAGGTCCTGTTGATCCTGGAACACCATGGCCGGTGCTTCGACGATCTGGTTTTCCAGTGCCACGGCGGACACCTTCATCACGCCACGACCGAGGTTGCCTTCCATCACCCGCAATCCGCCCTCTGCCGAGAACGCACGAGCCACCGGACGCAGGATGTTTTCGTCGAGGCTGTCGGTCGGGCCTTCGCGCCACACCAGTTTGCCGTTATCCAGGAAAGGTTCCTTGGTGTACTGGCTCAAGCCGTGGCCGAGCACGGTGTTGACGTCTTCGTGCAGCAGGCCGGCTTCGAGCAGTTCGCGGATCAGGAACGACATGCCGCCCGCCGCCTGGAAGTGGTTGATGTCAGCCTTGCCGTTCGGATAAACGTGGCTCAGGGTCGGCACGACTTCGGAGAGGTCGGCCATGTCCTGCCAGGTCAGTTGAATGCCCGCCGCCATGGCGATGGCCGGCATGTGCAGGGTGTGGTTGGTCGAGCCGCCGGTGGCATGCAGCGCGACGATCGAGTTGACCAGCGCCTTCTCGTCGACGATTTCGCCAATCGGCATGAAGTTGCCATTCTGCTTGGTCAGGCGCGTGACCTGATGCGCGGCTTCGCGGGTCAGGGCGTCACGCAGCGGCGTGTTCGGGTTGACGAAAGAGGCGCCCGGCAAGTGCAGGCCCATGACTTCCATCAGCAACTGGTTGGTGTTGGCGGTGCCATAGAACGTGCAGGTGCCCGGGCTGTGGTAGGACTTCATTTCCGACTCCAGCAGCTCTTCGCGGGTCGCCTTGCCTTCGGCGTACTTCTGCCGCACGTCGGCTTTTTCCTTGTTGGAAATCCCCGAGACCATCGGCCCGCCCGGCACGAAAATCGTCGGCAGGTGACCGAAACGCAGCGACCCCATCATCAGGCCCGGCACGATCTTGTCGCAGATGCCGAGCATCAGCGCGCCGTCGAACATGTTGTGCGACAGCGCCACTGCCGTCGACATCGCGATCACTTCGCGGCTCGGCAGGCTCAGCTCCATGCCCGGCTCGCCCTGGGTCACGCCGTCGCACATGGCAGGCGTACCGCCGGCGAACTGGCCGACCGAGCCGATTTCGCGCAGGGCGTTCTTGATCTGTTCAGGGAAGACTTCGTACGGCTGGTGCGCCGAGAGCATGTCGTTATATGACGAAACAATGGCGATGTTCGCCGAGTTCATCATCCGCAGGCTGTGCTTGTCTTCGCTGCCGCATCCGGCCACACCGTGGGCGAAGTTTGCGCATTGCAGCTTGCCGCGCATCGGCCCGTCGGTTGCAGCGCCGCGAATCAGCGCAAGGTAAGCCTGACGCGTGGCGCGGCTGCGGGCGATAAGCCGTTCGGTGACCTCAAGAACGCGGGGATGCATGTGTAGAACTCCAGGCTAACGGATGTGGCGACCTGATTGTCTATGCTGACCAAAGCGCCCGCACGTGTGGGATGACGGGCGGTTTCCTTGACCATTCGGACCAGTTGATTCAGGTCACTCGTTGTAGATAAAACAAAATATTGCCACTAAAAAGGCTTGTTTTCTATTTTTATGCGAATAATCTTGTAATTCCAACAACAAAACGACGGCGGCGCTGTTCAATGACTCTTCGAATCGCAATCAATGGTTTTGGCCGCATCGGCCGTAATGTCCTGCGCGCACTGTATACCCAAGGCTATCGTCAGGATTTGCAGATCGTCGCCATCAACGATCTGGGCGACAGCGCGATCAATGCGCATCTGCTCAAGTACGACACCGTTCATGGCACGTTCGACGCCGAAGTTGCCCATGACAACGAGAGCCTGACCGTCAACGGCGACCGCATTTCGGTCAGCGCCATCCGCAACCCGGCCGACCTGCCATGGGCCGCGGAAAAGATCGATGTGGTGTTCGAATGCACCGGTCTGTTCACCGACCGGGCCAAAGCCGCCGCGCATATTACCGCCGGCGCACGCAAAGTGATCATCTCGGCCCCGGCCAAAGGCGCCGATGCCACCGTCGTTTATGGCGTGAACCACGACATTCTGCGCCAGTCGCACCAGATCATTTCCAACGCCTCGTGCACCACCAACTGCCTGGCCCCGGTGGCCCAGGTGCTGCACCGCGAACTGGGCATCGAAAGCGGTCTGATGACCACCATCCACGCCTACACCAACGACCAGAACCTGACCGACGTCTATCACACCGACCCGTACCGCGCCCGCTCCGCCACCCAGAACATGATCCCGAGCAAGACCGGCGCCGCCGAAGCCGTGGGCCTGGTGCTGCCGGAACTGGCGGGCAAGCTGACCGGCATGGCCGTGCGCGTGCCGGTGATCAATGTGTCGCTGGTTGACCTGACCGTGCAGTTGAAGCGCGAAGCCTCGGCCGATGAAGTCAATGCACTGATGAAAGCGGCGAGCCAGCATTCGAAGATCCTCGGCTACAACACCCTGCCGCTGGTATCGAGCGACTTCAACCACAACCCGCTGTCGTCGATCTTCGATGCCAACCACACCAAATCCAGCGGCAAACTGCTGAAAGTGCTGGCCTGGTACGACAACGAGTGGGGCTTCTCCAACCGCATGCTCGATAACTGCCTGGCGCTGTGCAACGCGGAATAAAATGCCTACCCCCTGTGGGAGCGGGCTTGCTCGCGAATGCGGTGGGTCAGTCGACATATTTATTGCCTGACACGACGCTTTCGCGAGCAAGCCCGCTCCCACAGAGTTGATTTCAATCTGAAATCAACACTTGACCACTCGAGCGGATGATAAGCATTATCATTCGCTCGAAATGGATCAGGTCTTCCCGTGAGTCAATCACACTTCAACCACGTCTTCCTCGCCCAGCGCACGTCGCTGCTGCGGACCCTGGAACGGATGGTCAATAACCCCAGCACCGCCGAAGACCTGTTGCAGGAAACCTACCTGCGCGTCACCCGGGCGCTGAGCGAACGGGCCATCGATCACCTTGAACCCTTTGTCTTCCAGACCGCGCGCAACCTGGCGCTGGACCATTTGCGTGCGCGCAAGATTCACTCACGCACCATGGTCGACGACGTGCCGCAGGACGTGGTGCACAGCGTCGCCGCCCCCGCCAGCAGCGCCGAAGACGCCGCCCACGCCGAACAATTGCTGGAGCGCCTGAACGTGAGCCTCGCTGAACTCAGCCCCCGCCAACAGCAAATCTTCATCCTCAGCCGCCTGCACGGGCACAGTTATCAGGAAATCGCCGAAGAACTGAGCGTGTCCCTCAGCACGGTGCAGAAAGAACTCAAACTGATCATGACCATTTGCATCGGTGTCGCCGAACGCTTGAATGGCGACTGATGCTGTAGGTTTTTTGTAAGGGCCAGGATCGACTGCACTGATCATCGGGCTTTGTTACCCTTGCCCGACGTTTACGCTTCACTAAAAAACAGCCGTGCACAGACACTGCCGAGGAAACACCGTGACGGACATCCACCGCTCCCCTTCGCCTTCATCGGCGCAGGACGCCGCCAGCGCAATGGACCAGGCTCTGGACTGGCTCATCGTGCTCGGCAGTCCGGACGAGGAGCAGACCCGGCAATTCCATGCCTGGCTGGCGGCCGATCCGTTGAACGCCGAGGCGTTCGCCAAGGCCCAGGCAATCTGGGACGGCCCGCAGATCGCCCAGTGCGCGCAGAACCTTGCGGCCAAACCGAAGAAAGTCAGCATCCTCACTCGTTTGCGTCCGCACTGGAAACCACTGGCCACTGCCGCGGTGCTGCTGCTCGGCCTGTTCAACTTCAGCAACCTGCCGATGCGTTTGCAGGCCGATCACCTGACCGTGGTCGGCGAGCGTCAGCGCTTGCAGCTCGAGGACGGTTCGAAAGTCCTGCTCAACACCAATTCCGCGTTCTCCAGCACGATCAACGATCGGCAGCGGGTTGCGCGCCTGTATCAGGGCGAAGCGTTTTTCGAGATTCCGGCCAGCCGCAACCAGCCACTGGAAATCGACGCCGGCCCGGTGAAAGCCAGCGTGCGCGATACCGCATTCGCCGTACGTTATCTGGACGGCGTGGCGCAGGTGCGGGTGCAGCGTGGCGATGTCGATCTGCGGGCGACCCGTGACGATGCACGGGTGCGGCTGTCCGCCGGGGAAAGCATCCGCATCGGTCCAAACGGTTTCGACCGCCCGGCCAAGGTCGACGCCGCCACCGATCTGGCCTGGGTGCAAGGTCGGCTGATCTTCGAGAACTGCCCGCTGAATCAGGTGCTGGCCGAACTGCGCCGCTACTATCCGGGCTTCATCATCAACACCAACGAACAGTTGGCCGATGTTGCCGTCACCGGCAATTACCGTCTTGACCAGCCGCTGGACGTGGTGCGTTCGCTCGCTCACATCACCTCGGCCAAGCTTCGGGAATTCCCGGCGCTGGTGATCCTGAACTAAATGAGAATTATTTTTACTCGATAGCCAAAGCTCGTTCGTCTCGTTATAGCCAATGCAATTGATTCGCATCTCGCGAGATCAATCAGCACCTATAAAGATTCGTGCGACACGGAGCGCTATCGATGTCCTCACGCCTTACCCGCCAGACTTCTTCCCCTTCCCGCGTGCTGTCGCTGCTGACCGCCGCCATCCTGATGGCCGGCACCGCGCCGCTGATGGCCGCCCCCGAACAACCGGCGCGCAACATGGGCGATTACTCGTTCGCCATCGGCCAGCAGCCGCTGGTATCGGCGCTCAATGCGTTCACCGCTGTCACGGGCTGGCAGGTCGGTTTGCCGGCGGAACTGGGTCAAGACGTGTCGTCGCCGGGCGTGCGCGGTTCGCTGCCACCGGAAAAAGCCCTGGAGCGCCTGTTGGTGGGGACCAACCTGAGCTTCCGCAAACTGAGCAACAGCAACGTCGTGCTGGAAAAGCGCGCCAGCAGCGGCGCACTTAACCTCGATCAAGTGACCATCAGCGCCACCCGTCAGGAACAGTCGGTGAACAGCGTGCCCAGCACCGTCACCGTGCACACCCGCGAAGAACTCGACCGCAACAACGTCAACACCATCAAGGATCTGGTGCGCTACGAGCCGGGCGTGTCCGTCGGCGGCGCCGGCCAGCGCGGCGGGATCAGCGGCTACAACATTCGCGGCATCGACGGTGATCGCATCCTGACTCAGGTCGACGGCGTCGAAGTGCCGGACGGTTTCTTCAACGGCCCGTACGCCAAGACCCAGCGCAATTACGTTGACCCTGAAATCGTCAAACGTGTCGAAATCCTTCGCGGCCCGGCCTCGGTGCTGTACGGCAGCAACGCCATCGGCGGCGCCGTCAGCTACTACACCCTCGACCCGGACGACATCATCAAGCCCGGCAAAGACGTCGGCGCCCGCCTGAAAACCGGCTACAGCTCCGCCGACGAGAGCTGGCTGAAATCCGCCACCGTCGCCGGTCGCGCCGAGCAATTCGACGGTTTGCTGCATTACAGCCAGCGCGACGGTCATGAAACCGACTCCTACGGCAGCAACAACGGCACGGGCCTGGAGCGCACCGCCGCCAACCCGGAGGACGTGAAAGCGACCAACGTGCTGGCCAAGCTCGGCTGGAACTACAACGAAGGTTCGCGCCTGGGCCTGACCTACGAAAAGTACAAGGATGATCGCGACACCGATCAGAAAAGCGCTTACGGCGGCCCGTACTTCAACGGTGCCCCGACCATTCCGAACAGCGTGCTGCCCGGCGGCATGTACCAGTGGCGCACCGGCAACGACACCATCACCCGCGAGCGCTTCGGCCTGGAGCACAGCTTCGAGTTGAACAGCCTGCTGGCGGACAACGTGAAGTGGAGCCTCAACCACCAGACCGCCAAGACTGACCAGAGCACCGACGAGTTCTACTACCCGATGACCCGTAAAGTGCTGCGCACCCGCGACACGATCTACGAGGAAAAACAGTGGGTGTTCGATGCGCAACTGGACAAGGCCTTCGCCATCGGTGACACCGATCACGTGCTGACCTACGTCACCACGATCAAACAGCAGAAGGTCACCGGCTCGCGCAGCGGCGACGGCAAGTGCCTGGCAATCGGTCGCGGCTGCACCGCCATCGGCGCTACCAGTGCGGCCGACGTGCTGAAGAAGTCCAGCGACTTCCCGGACCCGACCATCAATACCTACAGCCTGTTCGCCCAGGATCAGATCAGCTGGAACAAATGGACCTTCCTGCCGGGCCTGCGCTACGACTACACCCAGCTCAAGCCGCACATCACCCAGGAGTTCCTCAACACCGTGGCCGCCGACGGCAACGGTACGGTCAGCGATGAGAACAAGACCTGGCATAAAGTCTCGCCGAAATTCGGCCTGACCTACGCCCTGACCGACAACTACACCTGGTACGGCCAGTACGCCGAAGGCTTCCGCACCCCGACCGCAAAAGCGCTGTACGGCCGCTTCGAGAACAGCACCACCGGCTACAACGTGGCGCCGAACCCGGACTTGGAACCGGAAAAAAGCAAAAGCTATGAAACCGGTCTGCGCGGCAACTTCGAGCAAGGCTCGTTCGACGTGGCGGTGTTCTATAACCAGTACCGCGATTTCATCAACGAAGACGCCGTCACCCCGGGATATAGCGAGCTGACGTTCCAATCCAGCAACATCAAGCACGCCACCATCAAGGGTGCTGAAGTCAAAGGTCGCCTGAACCTGGATTCCTTCGGCGCACCGCAAGGCCTGTACACCCAGGGTTCGATTGCCTATGCCTACGGTCGCAACAACGACAACGGCGAGCCGTTGAACAGCGTCAACCCGCTGACCGGCGTATTCGGCCTCGGTTACGACCAGGACAACTACGGCGGCTTGCTGAGCTGGACCGTGGTCAAGAAGAAGGATCGCGTTGACGACAGCAACTTCAAGTCGCCGGACGGCGTCAGCAGCCAGTTCAAGACTCCGGGCTTCGGCATTCTCGATCTGACCGGCTATTACAAAGTCACCGACGACGTCACCGTCAGCGGCGGCATCTACAACCTGACCGACAAGAAGTACTGGCTGTGGGATGACGTGCGCGGTTACGACAGCGTCGGCGAAGCCTCGGTGACACAACCGGCGAACCTCGATCGCCTGACCCAGCCGGGTCGCAACTTCGCGATCAATCTGGTCTGGGATATCTGATCCGGATGACCTCACGGCGCGTGTGCATTGCCGCGCCGTGAGTTTTTTTACTGTCCGGCGCTTGCCCGTACGTCTCGTTATCAAGCGCCTCTTCTTTTCAAGGACATCTCATGAGCACCCCGGAAAAAGCCCTGCGTTCGCAACGTCTGAACCAGATCACCCACGAGCCGCACAGCAAGCTCGATGCGCTGGTCAAGGCTCACGCGCCGTTCGAGACCCGTGCCAATTTCGCCCGTTTCGTGGTCGCGCAGTACCTGTTCCAGTCGGAACTGGTGTCGCTGTACAACGATGCCGAACTCACCGCCATCGTCCCTGACCTGCCGGCCCGCTGCCGCGCCGAAGCGGCCAGGGCCGATCTCGCGGTTCTGGACACCGAAGTGCCTGCACCCGTCGCCGGTGCGGTGAAAAACCCGAGCAAGGCCCGCGCCCTGGGCTGGATTTTCGTGTCGGAGGGTTCCAAGCTCGGCGCCGCGTTTCTGATCAAACGCGCCGTGGCGCTGGACCTGAGCGAAACCTTCGGCGCCCGTCACCTGGGCGAACCT